>NZ_JBHJXS010000009.1:0-468661 GCF_042269265.1 Nocardia sp. NPDC056000
GAGCAGCACCGCTGCTCACGGCCCCGCCGTATTGCCCACACCCGAACGCGCCGACGCACGCCGGTTTGGGATACGCGTTGCCGGGCAACCGGCAGACATGCCAGCAGAACTCGCCGGACGGCGCATTGCGATCATCACCTCGAACACCGGGGTGGAGCACGACGAGCTTGTGGTCCCGCGTGACCGGTTGCGCGAACGCGGGGCGCATGTGGTGCACGCGGCCGTGAAAGCCGAACCCGTGCATACCTATCGGCATGACCTCGAACCCGCCGAGACGATCGAGCCCGATATCGGCCTCGACGGTATCGGGACCGGCGACTTCGATCTTCTGGTCATTCCCGGGGGGACCGTCAACGCGGACAAGCTGCGCATGGATGCACGGGCTCGGGAACTGGTGCGCGCCTTCATCGCCGAAGGCAAACCGATCGCCGCGATCTGCCATGGGCCTTGGCTGCTGGTGGAGGCCGACGTGCTGCCCGGCAAGACGCTCACTTCGTACGAGTCGGTGCGCACCGATATCACCAATGCCGGTGGCAGCTGGGTGGACGAGGCGGTGGTGCGAAGTGACGAGAAGGGCTGGCCGCTGATCACCTCACGCAAACCGGACGATCTGACCGATTTCGTGGATGGCATCACCGCTGCCCTGACCGACCGATCTCGCTGAGATCGGCCAGTCGTCGAGTCAGGCGGCCTGCAGGGCTTGGGCGCGCAGGTCGGTCAGGATTCGGGTCAGCAGGCGCGAGACCTGCATTTGGGAGACGCCCATGGCCTTGGCGATCTGGGCCTGGGTCTTCTCCTGTCCGTACCGCATGATCAGGACGGCGCGGTCGCGGTCGGGCAGCTCCGCCAATAGCGGGCCGATGGTGAGCGAATCCTCCATCAGCACGTATCCGGGGTCGATCTCGCACAGGCTGTTGATCGGAGATAGTGAGGTGCCGTCGCGGTCGGCCGTTTGCGGGGCGTCGAGGGAGGCGGCGGTGTAGCTGTTGCGGGCGATGAGCGCCTGGGTGATCTCGGTGAGTTCGGCCTGCAGATGCTCGGCCAACTCGCGTGCGGTGGGTTCGCGGCCCAATGTCTGCGACAGGCTCGGGATCGCGACGCCGAGTTGCTGCTGGAGTTCCTTGGTGCGGCGCGGCACCCGGACGGCCCAGGTGCTGTCACGGAAGTAGCGCTTGACCTCTCCCATGATCGTGGGGACCGCGAACCCCAGGAACGAAGCGCCGTTGGTGGGGTCGAATCGATCCACCGCGAGGACTACTCCGACCGCGGCGATCTGGGCCAGATCCTCGTACTCCACGCCGCGTCCGGTGTACCGGCGCGCGATGTGCTGCCCCAGGGGCAGGCATTTGCCGATGATCTTCTGCCGCAGGGGCTCACGCTCCGGATCGGCCGGAGCCAGGTCCGCGAGCCGATGCAGCAGGGGTTCGATGTCGTCGTAGGATTCGCCGCCCGTCGGTGCGCGATGAGTGCTTGCCGGTTGTGCTGCGGATTCAGTTGACATCTCGACCTCTCAATGAGGTTTGCCGGGCAAAAAGGAAAATTCTGCTTCGAAAATAGGTGGTAATTCTCAGTACACTACCCCGCTGAGCATGCCTCGAGAAACGAACCGAAGTCAGCGCCTTCGAAAAATTCAGCGAAATATGCTCTCTGACCTGCGGCTAAACATACTTACCCAAGCTAATTTCCATCGACTCGGCACCGCACCGCCGTACAGAATCGATATTTTGAATTTCGCCGCAGCGAATCATTGACACCCAGTTCGTCGACAGCGTTTCGATTCGCCGGTTCAGGGCATCCGGGATGTGAGGACACAAGATCAGCCGCCGGTTGACCAGTACCTTAGGAGTTCATCATGCTCGGTCTCGGTATTCTCGGTTGGATCATCATCGGCGGTCTCGCCGGGTGGATTGCCAGCAAGTTCATGAAAACCGATGCGCAGCAGGGCATTTTGCTCAACATCGTGGTCGGCATCGTCGGTGGTTTGCTCGGCGGATTCCTGCTGAAGCTCTTCGGCGTCGATGTCGAAGGTGGCGGGCTGTGGTTCAGCTTCTTCACCTGCCTGGGTGGCGCGGTGATCCTGCTGTTCCTGGTCAATCTCGTCATGGGTCGGCGCGCGGTGCACTGATCCACGCCGGTCCCGAACGCTGCCAGCGCGGCCACCACGAATTCGTGGTGGCCGCGTTGGCGTTTCAGGCGATCGCGGCGGCAACGGCCTCGACGATCGCGTCGGGGGCGGGAAACCCCTGGCGGGACTTGGTGGCCACGACCTCACCGTCGACGGTGACGCGGTAGACGCCGCCCTTGCCCGGGACGAGCTCCGGGGCGATGCCCAGTTCGGTGCCGAGCGCTTCGGCGGCGGCCTGGGCGCGCTTCAAATAGCCGCACGGCTTGCAGTAGGTGATGACGACCTCGGACATGATCGGACTCCTTGACGTATTCGATAATCGGATCGGGTTGCGGGTCAGGCGTTTTCGTCGCCGGACAGGGTCCAGGGGCGGGCGGTCGCGCCCAGGCGGGTCCAGGTGTTGATGATGGCGATATGCCACACCAGCTCGGCGAGTTCCTTTTCCTCGAAGTGGGCTGCGGCCTCGTCCCAAATCTGTTGGTTCACTTCACCGTCCGCGATGCGGGTCATGGCTTCGGCGAGGTCGAACGCGGCACGCTCGCGCGGGGTGAAGAAGGGGGCTTCACGCCATACCGCGACCAGGCTCACGCGACGCCAGGTATCACCGCCCGCGATCGCGTCCCGCGAGTGCATGTCGACACAGTAGACGCAGCCGTTGATCTGGGCGACGCGCAGTTTCACCAGCTCCCGCAGCGGCTTTTCGAGCGTGGTTCGCTGGGCGGCGAGCTCGAGTCCGTTGAGGGCTTTGGCCATTCCCGGGGCGAGTTCGTCGATCGCGAGGCGGGTGGTCGGCTGGACGAAGGTGCTCGATGTCGTTGTCATGCTTCAACGGTAGGTCGATAATGGATCACTGTAAGGAGCCAATTGAATGCCTGATTATTGGTCCACTTTGGACGTCGATCTACACCTTCTCCTCGAACCGGACGCAGGTCGCCGGGTCGGGTTGGAGCATGCGTTGCGCGAGGCCATCCGAGACGGCCGGTTGGCCGCAGGCGCGCGGCTGCCGTCGACTCGGACGCTCGCGACCGAGCTCGGGCTCTCTCGTGGAACGGTGAGCTCGGCGTACGACCAGCTCATCGCCGAGGGGCATCTGATCGCGAGGCAGGGCTCGGGCACACGTGTGGCCGCCACCGTCACGACCCGCGACGCCGCTGCTCCGCAAATCAGACGGGATACGAAACAGATTGCGGCAGTGCGGCATACGTTGCGCGCGGGTACTCCCGACGTCAACCGCTTCCCCACTGCCGCATGGCTGAAGGCGGCTCGCAAGGCACTCAACAGCGCGCCCTCGGAAGCATTCGGCTACGGCGATCCCCGCGGCCGGATCGAACTGCGGTCCGCGCTCGCCGAGTATCTCGGACGCACGCGAGGCGTGCTGTCCACGCCGGACCGGATCATCATCACCACCGGGGTCCAGCAGGCATTGGCATTGCTCGCCACCGCGCTGTTGGATTCGGGCACATCCACGATCGCGATGGAGGACCCGTACATTCCCTCGTTCCGCGATACGGTGCGATCGGCGGGGCCCGATGTGAGGCCGCTGCCGGTCGACGATGACGGCGCACGGGTGGATCTGCTCACCACCGGCGAGTTCGAAAACGTTGGCGCAGCGGTCATTACACCCAGCCACCAGTTCCCCATCGGCTCAACCCTGAGCCCCGCGCGCCGCCAGCAACTGGCCGACTGGGCACGCGCCGGACACCTGGTCATCGAGGACGATTACGACGGCGAATTCCGCTACGACCGCCAACCCGTCGGCGCGATTCAGGGCATCGCCCCCGATCACGTGGTGTACCTCGGCACCGCGTCCAAAACTCTCGGCCCGGGCCTGCGTCTGGCGTGGATGGTGCTCCCACCGCATCTGGTCGGCCCGGTCACCGAGGCAAAGCTGCTCGCCGACCGGCACTCCGAGACCCTCGGCCAACTGACCCTGGCCGAAATGATCACCTCACACGCCTACGACCGCCATATCCGATCCTCTCGTCTGCGCTATCGCCGCCGCCGCGACCTGCTCGCGGACCGCCTCAAACCGCGAGCGGGCCGCCCGCTGACCGGCTTCGCCCTCGGCGGTATCGCGGCCGGACTGCACGCGCTGATCCGACTCGAACCCGCCGGACTCACGGAGGACGAAGTCCTGTCCCGCGCAGCCGAATACGGACTCGAACTGGCCGGGCTCACCGAAATGTGGCTCACGCCAATCCAACCCGACCGTCCGCAGGGCATTGTGGTGGGATTCGCCGCGCCCTCGGACAGCGCCTACCCCGCCACGCTGGACGCGCTGGTGCGATCGTTGTCCTGGGGTTCTACCGGGGGCCGAAACCCGCACCGATGAGTTCTGCCGACTGAACCGGTCATATCCCCTACAACCGAATTCGCGAAAGGACCGTCCGAATGACCGAGTTGAACGCCGAGCACGCCAGGCAAGCGATCGTCGAGCACACCCGGAGCCTCACGGAAGCGGCCGCCGCGGCCGGACCCGATGCCGTGGTGCCGACTGCCCCGCAGTGGACCGTCTCCGATCTGGTCGAACATGTCGGTCAGACCCAGCACTGGGTCTCGGAGATCATCGAGCGGCGCATCACCGATCCCATGCAATTGCCCAGGGAGATGGCTGTTCTCCCCACCAACCCGCAGGAATGGTCGGCATGGCTGTCCGAATCCGCGCGGCGGGTCGCGAACGCCTGCTCTGATGACGCGCTCGACGCGCCGGTGTTCAACCCCGCCGGGGATGAGCGGTCCGGGACTCGATTCTGGCTCGCGAGTCTGCTGAACGAAGCGGTCGTACACGGCGCGGACGCCGCAGGCGCGGCGAAGCGAACTGTCGATATCGACGCCGATATCGCGGCCGCGCTCATCACCAATCACTTCGCGATGCTCACCTCCCCCAACTGGGAAATGCAACGGTCCGAGTCCGCTCACGCCATTCGCGGCACCGGGCAGCGATTGCAATGGGCCGCAACCGATCTCGACGGCGACGCGGGCGCGTGGTTCGTCGAACGGCGACCCGACGGCGCGAACTGGCAGCCCGGATCCCATCCCGCCGACGTCACGATCAGCGGCCCGGCGCGATCGCTGCTGTTGACTTTGACCCGCCGACTCCCGCTCACCGACAGCGGCATCACCGTCGACGGTGACACCACGCTCGCGCAGCACTGGCTGGACAACACCGCTCACGTCGCCGGCTGATAGCGCCGCTGTCTGTTGGGTCACAGGATCGGTTCCCCAGCGCGAACAGTGACATAGTCATTGGTGAGCACGGGCGTCTTACCAAGAAATTTGCCCGGCTCACTACAGAAAAGAAGTTGTAAACAGCATGGCTCAAGGCAGCGTTAAATGGTTCAACGGCGAAAAAGGCTTCGGCTTCATCGCCCAAGACGGAGGCGGCCCTGACGTCTTCGTGCATTACTCGGCCGTCAGCGGCTCGGGGTACAAATCCCTCGAAGAGGGTCAGCGCGTCGAGTTCGCGGTAGAGCAGGGCCAGAAGGGCCCGCAGGCGCAGGACGTCCGCGCTATCTGATTCGTTCAGACTTGTCAGCAGCCTCGCACCCAACGGTGCGGGGCTGCTGTCGTTTCCGGCCGACCGGTTCCGCGAGTTCGGTTTCAGCGCAACTCATTCGGGGTCGATTCCCAGCAGTCGCCGGGCACCGGCCGCGTATGCGGCGGGATCCTCGATCTGCGGATAGTGCCCGAGGCCCGGAAGCTCGATGACCGCGCCGCCGGGCCGTAGCGCACGCAGTCCGTCCAGGACCGCCGTGGTCGCCACCGGATCACCTGTGGCCCACAGGAATCCGAGCGTCCCCTGCCAATCGCGAACGGCTCCGTGCCAACGCTCGGCATAGGTCACGCGCTCATCGAGGTACGCGGTCAGCAGATGCGCGATGCGGTGGCCGCGCGCGGAACTCAGCAACGCCCACTGTGCCGCGGCCTCCTGCGCGGTCAGCGGATGCTGTGCCGAAAACAGTTGCGCGAACTCGCGAGTGAATACCGGGCGATTGGCCAGCCGGGCCGCGATCGGACCGAGGGGGCCGCGCAGGATCTGCTGAATCGGCCGCAGCGAAGCCCGTTCCAGGATCACGCTACCGTTGCCGAGCACGGCGCGCTCCATCGAAAACAACAGCGCGCCTTCGATATCGCGGGCGAGCAGCTCGGTGAGCACCGAGGTTCCCATGTCATGCGCCAGCACTACGACCGGTCCGGACTCGAGGGTGGCGAGCACTTCCTCGACGATATCGGCGTGCTCGAACAGGCTGTATCGATGCGGGCGCGGCTTATCGGAGAGCCCGAAGCCCGGGAAGTCCAGGGCTATCCACGACCTGCCCCCGAGATCATCGACGATGCGGCTGAAATCGTACGAACTCGACGGATATCCGTGCAACAGCAGCACCGCCGGTCCCGTCCCGGACCCCGTCCGTACGAACACCTGGCCCACCGAAGTGGGCACCAGCCGTCCGCCTTCGCGCCACACCCGCACTGCTTCAGGCGACGTCACATCTCTCCCTCTCGACTCCGAACAGATTCTCGCCGTCGAGGGGCTCCGATGTCGACAGCGTGACATCGGCTCCGACGTTCGGGTAAGGATGGGTCATTCGGGCGCATCCGTGATCGCGAAGGAGCCGTGATGAAGTACGTGATTCTCATTCACTCCAACCCGCAGCCGTGGGGACATCCGACGGGTGATTACCTGCCCGAGTATCAGGCGATGACTCAGCAGGAGCGGGATCGGATAACCTCCGATTTCGAGAACCTGCTCGGCGAGATGCAAGAGAAGGGTGAGCTGCTGACCGGGGAGGCGTTGGGCGCGCCCGAGTCGTCGCGGCTGTACCGGTGGGGTGATGGAAAGCCGCTGATGACCGATGGACCGTATTCGGAGGCCAAGGAACATTTGGCGGGGTTCTTCCTGATCGATGTCGAAAACCAGGCTCGCGCAGAGGAAATCGCCGCGCAGTTCGCAGGGCCGGGCGAAACCATCGAACTGCGGCCCGCGATGTGGCCGGGCGGCGACGACCAATGAGCGACCGGGTGGTGGAGGACGTGTGGCGGCGCGAGTCGCCGCATGTCCTCGCCGCCCTGCTGCGCAGGCACGGCGATCTCGGGGACTGCGAGGATGCCGCCCAGGAGGCGGCCGAGGCGGCGGCGGTGCAGTGGGATCGTGACGGCGTGCCCGACAATCCGCGCGGCTGGCTGATCACCGTGGCATCGCGGCGATTGATCGACCGATTGCGGGCAGACCGGGCACGGGCCGGGCGCGAGGAGGCAATGGCGGTCGCGCAGTCCCGCGACTCATCCCTCGCGCGTCCGGCGGATCATGAGCCGGTGGGCGACCGCGACGACATGCTGCAACTATTCGTACTGTGCTGCCATCCGAGTCTGAGCCGCTCGTCCCAGGTCGCGTTGACCCTGCACGCGATTGGCGGTCTGGGAACCAGCGAGATCGCCGCCGCCTACCTGGTTCCCGAACGCACCATGGCGCAACGCCTAAGCCGGGCGCGGTCGACGCTGAGATCGGCCGGTGCGACGTTCGAGCTCCCGGGGCACGCGGACTTGCCCGCGCGTATCGCGTCCGTACTGGATGTATGCCATCTGCTGTTCACCGAGGGCCACACCCGTTCTGCCGGTGGCGCACTCGTGGATCGGGGCCTGACCGAAGAGGCGATCCGGCTCACTCGTCAATTGCATTGTGCGATACCGGATCACGATGAAGTCGCGGGCGCTCTCGCGCTGATGCTGCTCACCCACGCCCGGGCCGCGACCCGCACGGAGGGCGGCAACCTGATTCCGCTGGCCGAACAGGACCGAGCCCGCTGGGATCGGGATCTGATCTCCGAAGGCGTCGCCATCCTGGAGCGAATCCTGCCCCGCGGCCATATCGGCCGCTTCCAGTTGCAGGCCGCGATCGCCGCCGTGCACGCCGAGGCACCCACCTGGGAGGACACCGACTGGCGGCAGATCAGCATCCTCTACGCCATGCTGGATCGCGTCGCGCCGAGTTGGGTCGTCACCCTCAACCGCTCCGTCGCCGTCGGTATGGCCTTCGGTCCACAGCAGGGCCTGGACCTGATCGCACCGCTGCTCGACAACCCATCCGTAGTGCGTCATCACCGAACTCACGCGGTACGCGCGCACCTACTGGAGATGGTCGGCGACCGACCCGCCGCCATCGACAGCTACCGCCGAGCCGCCCAACTCACCGCGAGCATCCCCGAACAGCGATACCTCAACGACCGCGCACGCCGCCTCGCCCACTCGGTGTAGTCGCAACGGATCCGACGGAGGGCCGAGATTGCCCGGTACTGTCGTTCAAGATCGATGATGGCGCGTGCCTCGAACGACGTTGCCACGATGCTGACCTTTGATTCGGTTCACGATCCAGGGCGGTGCGATGGAAGACCGATTGGTAGTCGATACGGCCGAGGGCGCGGTGCGGGGCGTCGCGGATGGGAATGGCCGGTGTTTTCGTGGCATTCCGTTCGCGATGCCGCCCGTGGGCGAGCTTCGCTTCCAGCCGCCTGAACCAGCTCAGCGCTGGGCCGATGTCCGTTCGGCGGAGCAGTTTCCCCCGGCCCCGGCGCAAGGCACGGGCGGGCTGGCCGGTGACGGAGGGTCGACGTTTCCCACGTTTCCGACAGCGGCCATCACCACGACGTCGGAAGACTGCCTGTATCTGAATGTGTGGACTCCGGCAGCGAGCGGCGAACCGCTCCCGGTGGTGGTGTGGATTTTCGGGGGCGGTCTCGAGGCCGGGTCTGCCAATCCGCCGTACAGCGATGGATCGGCGCTGTCCCGTCTGACGGGTGCGGTCGTGGTGACGATCAACTACCGTCTCGCCGCGCTGGGCCACCTGTTTCTGGAAGGGTATTCGTCGAATCTCGCACTGCAGGATCAGGTTTGCGCTCTCGGCTGGGTGAAGCGCAATATCGAGCGCTTCGGCGGCGATCCGGACAACATCACCGTGGCCGGGCAGTCCGCGGGGGCGTTCTCGATCGGCGCGCTGCTCGGTATGCCGAGCGCGCGCGGCTTGTTCAGCAAGGCAATTCTGCACAGCGGCAATGCCTCTCGCATCATCGATCGGCAGGTGGCCGCCGCCATGGCGGCCGACCTGCTCGACGCGCTACACGTCGACGAGCAGCGGCAATTGCGTTCCGTCCCACTGCAATCGATTCTGGATCTGCAAAGCACCGTTGTATCGGGGGACATCGGAGAGCGCAACCTGCCGGGTGGGCGGGCCTGGGGCACCGTCGTGGACGGCACCGTGGTTCCCGTCCACCCGTTGCACGCGCTCACCGGTGAGGTAGCACTGCTGGTCGGCACCACCCGCGACGAAGTGCAGATATTCCGCCTCCTCGCCGGTGACAGCTTCGAGGTTCCCCTGACGCAACTCCATGAGGAAATGCGGCGAATCGGGGTCACCGACCCAGCCGCTTTGGCAGATGCGTACCAGGCCCGCATCGGTTCCGCCGATCCAGCGGGCCTTCGAGTCGCTTTCCTGAGCGACGCCGCCTATCGCAGACCCGCGATCGACCTGGTCCAAGCCCAGCTCGCGGCGGGCGGGACCGCCCACCACTTCCTGCTGGAGGACGAACCGTGCGGCCCGCAGATGGGCGCGTTCCACGGCTCGGACCTGCTGTTCATCTTCGACAAGCTGTCCCAGGTCGACGCGGCTACCCCGGCTCATCTGGCCGCGCAGACCATGCTGGTCGACGCGTGGCGGGCCTTCCTCTGGAAGGGCGATCCGGGCTGGACACCGTGGCTGCCCGGGGCACCGAGTTCCCGCGCCATCGGAGGGAGGAACGACATGGTGAGCGAACCTCCCCTCGACGCCGTCAGCACGTTCTGGCCCGGACGCGGTTGAAGACGAACCGACCAGGCGGTCGCAAATTATCGAAATATGTTCTGCGCGAGCCATTTTCAGGTGATCACTGGGTGCCGCAACTAGACTGATGCCCTCGGACGCACAATGCCGTCGTCGCATCGCTCGACTCCAACCGCTCCAGCGCAGAAAGCTGCGGTGAGTTCTGATGTCACCACTATCTCGTCCGCAACCCGACACTCGACTATGGACTTCCGGCACAGCCCAGCCGGGCGCCTGGGCCGATCAAGCGCCTGTTCCCGGCGCGACCTCGCCCACCGGCCCGGCACTGGCGGTGTTCCAACATCGCCTGCACATGGCATGGCGTGCGCAGGACAGCACCGACAGCATCTGGTTCTCCGCAACCGGCGACGACCTGACCTGGGGCGAACCGTGGAACCTGCCCTATGTCGGCACCTCCGATCGGCCCGCGCTCTGCGCCCTGCCCGATGCGGGAGCCGAAGCGCTATACCTGGCATGGAAGGGGCAGCACCACGATCACAGCATCTACTGGTCCACCTCTGCCGACGGTCACAAATGGGAGGACCAGCAGATCCTCGGTGGCGCGGAGACCTCGCGCGGCCCGAACCTGATCGTATTTCGCGGTGTCCTGCAAGCTTTTTGGCGCGGCAGTGAACATCTGATCACCTCGAACCAGAATCTCTACTCCGCCGTTCACAACGAAACCGGTTGGAGCGCACCGATGATGCTGGCGGGGATGGCGTCGGTGGAGAGCCCCGCGCTCGCTGTGCTGGGCGATACCCTCTACCTCGCGCATCGCGGACCCAAGGCAATGCTCGACGATGACAAGTGGATTCGCCTGTGGAGCACCACCAATGGCGTCTCGTGGACATCACGAGCCAATCCCCCGGACGCCTTCTCCGATCTCGCACCCGCACTCGCCGCCCATGACGGCCGCCTGCATCTGGCCTGGAAATCCGCCAGCGGACCGGAAATCTGGTACTCGTCATTCGACGGTGACCAATCCTGGCAGCCACCGTCCCGGGCGGCCGCCTTCGAAACCGCTTGCGGCCCAGCACTGTGCGCGTTTCGCCCTGCGATAGGCACGAACCAGCTGAATCTGTCCTGGCGTGGTTCCACCCTGTGAGTTCGTCGTGCCCGCTGTACGACCTCTGAGGAAGACGCGGCCCATGCCGGTTAGCTCGGCGCGACGCGTTGCGCCTCCAGACCGAGTGTGTCGGCAAGTGCGCCAAGCAGTTCCACTTGGCGTTCGGGGTGGACCGAGGCCAGGTTGAGGGTCAGGTGCATTTCATCGGCACCCGCCTGCTGTGCCCGGTCGAGGTCGGCGCAGATGGTGTCGGTGAAGACGGTGGGGGTGGCGGGTTCGCCGCCGGGGTAGGTCTGGAGGGTGTTGAGGATGACGGGGCCGGGGCCGCCCGCGTCTCGGTACCAGGCGATTCTGGTGGGGGTTTCGGTCCAGTCCAGGGCGACGGTGATGAAGCCGTCGGCCACGGTGGCGGCTCGTTCGATGGTCGAGCGGACCATTGCGCCGAAGTAGAGGGGGATCGAGTCGCCCCAGGGTTTCGGGCCGACGGTGGAGCGCGGGATTCGGTAGCGGGTGCCGTTGAATTCCACGGGGTCCGGTCCCCAGCAGGCGCGCATGACGGCGACGTGTTCGATGAATCCCGCGCCGCGGTGGGTGCGCGGGATGCCCGCTGCGATGAATTCTTCGGGGATCATCCAGGAGGCGTCCTCCGCTCCGCCGCCGCCCTGACCGATACCGGCTTCGAGGCGACCGCGGGATAGACGGTCGAGGGTGGCGAGGCGGCGGGCGAGCACGATCGGGGGTTGGAAGAGTGAGTTCACCACCCCCGAGGTCAGGCGAATTCGGTTGGTGTGGGCGGCGGCCCAGGTCAGGACTTCCAGGGGATCCCAGACGTAGGACTCCGGCAGACCGTCTTTGAGGTTCGTGGTCGGTGCGACTGGGAGCAGGAGTCGCTCATTGACCGAGATGGCGTGATAGCCGAACCGCTCGGCGGCCTGGGCTATCAGGGTGATCGCCTCGGGTCCGCTGTGCGGGCCGAAGCTGGGCAGGCCGATGCCGATGCGAGGGATGGTCATGGTGTCTCCGGTTCGTCCGTGGGTGCCGGGTTCGGCACGCTCACCCTGTGGTCGGAGCGGACTCGCGAAATTTGCGGCGATTGTGCCCGGGTGGGATGTCAAGATCGAGTGGGCTGCTCCGACTCATGGGTGAGCGGCGCCATCGGGGCATCGCATCGGCCAGGAGGAAACATCGTGAAATTCATGCTGATCATGCATTCGAACCCGTTGATCTGGGACGCGCTCACCGATGAGGAGCGCAATGAGGTGATGAGCGGGCACGGGGCGTTCATGGATACGATCCGCGAATCCGGGGAGATGATCGGCACGGCGGCACTGGCCGATGTCTCCGAGAGCGTGGTGGTCAGTGTCCGGAACGGTGCGCGGACGGTGACGGACGGACCGTACCTCGAGGCCAAGGAGTACCTGGGCGGTTACTACCTGGTCGAGTGTGAGAGCCGGGAACGCGCGCTGGAGTTGGCGGGGATGATTCCCGATGCCAAGGTCGAAGGTCTCGGGATCGAGGTGCGCCGAGTGGTGTTCGCCAGCGATCGTGGTGATCTGGATACGCCGTGAAGTTCCTGCTGAACGTGTATGTCGACGCTGCGGATTCGCAAGCGGCGCGGGCTCATTCGACCCAGGCGGCGGATTTCGCGGACACTGTGCGGCGGTCCGGGGAATTGGTCGACGGGCATGTGTTCGCCGACCCGTCGACGTACACGGTGGTGCGGGTCAGGAATGGGGAGCCGTTGCTCACCGAGGGGCCGTACCTCGAAACGGGGGCCCGGGCGAGTAGCTATTACGTGCTCGATTGTGAGGACCTCGCACGGGCGGTGGAATTGGCCGCGCGTTATCCCGCAACGCAATTCGACGCGGTGGAGATCCGGCCGCTCATGACACCCGCCGGTTGGGAGATGTGAGCGTGGACCCCGAGAACCTGGGAAACCGGTTGCGCGAGTTGGCACCTCAGGTTCTCGGGGCACTGCTGCGGCGCTACGAGGCGTTCGATACCTGCGAGGACGCGGTTCAGGAAGCGCTGCTCGCGGCGGTGCGGCAGTGGCCGGTGGACGGGATGCCCGATGATCCGCGCGCCTGGCTGGTCACGGTCGCCTCGCGCCGGGTGGTGGACCATATTCGCAGTGAGGAGGCGCGGCGTCGCCGCGAGGAGGCCGCCGCCGTTCGAGATGGTCCGGGGGCGTATCTCGCTGCCGCACCTGATGATTCGGGATCGGGCAACCACGATGACACGCTCACCCTGCTGTTTCTGTGCTGTCATCCGGCGCTGACCGAGTCATCCCGCATCGCGCTCACCCTGCGCGCGGTGGGCGGACTCGGCACGGCGGAGGTGGCGCGTGCGTTTCTGGTTCCCGAGGCCACGATGGGACCGCGAATCAGCCGGGCCAAACAGCGGATTCGGGCGGCGGGCTCACGGTTCGAAATGCCCACCGGCGAGGAGTACACCGAGCGGCTGGGTGCGGTGTTGCATGTGCTGTACCTGATCTTCAACGAGGGCTACACCGCCAGTTCCGGACCGGAGCTGCGACGCGATGAACTCGCCTCGGAGGCAATCAGGCTCACCCGCTCGCTGCATCGCGCGCTCCCCGACGATGGTGAGGTAGCGGGCCTGCTCGCGCTGATGTTGCTGACCGACGCCCGGCGTTCGGCTCGGGTGGATGCCGGCGGAGGTTTGGTCCCGCTCGCCGAACAGGACCGAACCCGTTGGGACGCAGCGCGAATCGAGGAGGGCGCGGCCCTGGTGAGCGATGCCATGGGACGCTCGCCGCTCGGGCCGTATCAACTCCAGGCGGCAATCGCGGCACTGCATGTGCAAGCGGCCCGGGCCGAGGATACGGACTGGCAGCAGATCCGTACGCTCTACCGGATCCTGGGCCGAATCGCGCCGAATCCGATGGTGACCCTCAATCACGCGGTAGCCGTGGCGATGACCGACGGACCGCGCGCGGCGCTGGAGTTGCTGGCCGAGTTGGACGCCGACCCACGCATGGCCGGTCATCATCGCCTGCACGCCGTGCGCGCCCACCTACTGGAGTTGGCTGAAGACAACTCCGCCGCGCGAGAGGCATATCTGCTCGCCGCCCGGCGCACGACGAGCCTGCCGGAACAGCGTTATCTGCTCGACCGGGCGGATCGCATTTCCGAATAATCAAACGTGATACAGATCACATCAATTGACCAAGCGTTTTCATCTGACAAACCGACTCGTAGGTAATTGAATGACTCGCCGTTTGTCCTACGATCCGGAGGCAATTCACCCGTGAGCCGTCACACGCCGTTTTTCGACGATATTCAGGCCCATTACGACCTGTCCGACGAGTTCTTCGCACTGTTTCTCGACCCGACCCGCACCTACAGTTGCGCCTACTTCGAGCAGGACGATTACACCCTCGAACAGGCCCAGCGCGCGAAAGTCGATCTCGCACTGGGCAAGTGCGATCTGCGCCCGGGCATGACCCTGCTCGACGTGGGCTGCGGCTGGGGCGCGACCATGCTGCGCGCCCTGGACGCCTACGACGTCAACGTCATCGGCCTGACGCTGAGCCGCAACCAGCACGACTACGTCCAGTCCCAGCTCGACCGCCGCCCGGGCGGCGGCAGGCACGCCGAGGTGCGATTACAAGGCTGGGAAGAATTCGACGGACAGGTCGATCGAATTGTCAGCATCGGCGCGTTCGAACATTTCCGAAAGGAACGGTACCCGGACTTTTTCGATTTCGCCCACGCCGCTATGCCAGCCGACGGCCGAATGTTGTTGCACACCATAGTCATGAATACCCAGGGTTATCTCCACGACCGCGGAATCTCTTACACCCGTGACGATGTCGAGTTTCTGAAGTTCATCCGCAAGGAAATCTTCCCGAATGGCTGCCTGCCCTTCCCTGCCAGCGCCGCGTTCAAGGGCGTGAAGGAATACGCCGAGGAAGGCGGCTTCGACGTCGAGCGCATGCACGCGCTGCAACCGCATTACGCACGCACACTGGATCATTGGGCGGAAGCCCTGCAGGATCACCGCGACGAGGCGGTCGACATGTGCGGGCAGGCGAACTACGACACCTACATGCGCTACCTCACCGGATGCGCCGATCGTTTCCGCTCCGGCCTGATCGACGTCGTGCAGTTCACCTGCGCCAAGCGCTGAAAACCGCTGGGCGGGTATCGAAAAGCCCCTTCGGCTGTGCGGCCGAAGGGGCAGAGCAGACAGAACGCTATTTCGCAGGCGCCGGGGTGAATGGTTCGTTGATCGTGGTGAAGTACTGCACCGCTGCGGCTATGGCCACCGGTGCGGTTACCAGGATCATGCCCGCGACGGCGCCCAGTGCGCCCATGGCGGCGGCACCGGCCAGGCAGCCGACGACCGCGCCCGGGAGGAAGAAGAACAGGCCGCCGATGATGCCGGTGGCGATGCTGGCGCCCGCGCCGACCGCGATGCCACCGAGTGCGCATCCGACTGCGGCGCCGCCGATTCCGCCGACCAGGGTGCCGATGGTCGCGCCTAGGGCGATGGTGTCCTTCATGCGATTCCACGCGGCCTGCTCCCGATCGTAGGGAGTCTTCCACGGTGCGCCCTCCTGATAGGGCAGGGCGACGGGCTGATAGCTCGCGTGCTGTAGATCGAATAGTGGAGTGAGGGTTGCCGAATTGTCGCGAATGGTCGCGGCAATGGGGAAGACGAAATCGTCCACGCGGAACGATAGTTGGGTTCCGGCGACCACGGCGCCATTGGGAGCCTTGATTTCGAAGACACCGTCGGCGATATCCATGGAACCGATATCGGTGGAGATGGTTGCCGAACGATCGGTGGCCGAGGCGTTGTAGTGAATCACGTCACCGGCCGATCCCGTCGCCGCGTTCGCCGTTCCGGCCGACACCACCGATGCCACCGCCACCAGCGCCGCTACCGCCGCATACTTGACCTTGATCACGTGATTCCCCTTTCAACCCCTACTGCTTCGAATTCGCTGAAACATTCAGTGCTTGACAAGGAAACGCTAAGACTGCGGACAGGAACCCGGTAGGGACATTTGTCCCCGTGCAATACGTGACGGCTATTACACCCGCGTAATTTCGGCGGCGATACGGGGGCGCAATTCGGCGGCGGAAATGACCGCGTCGACGGAACCGACCTGTACGGCGCGTTGAATGCTGTGCACCCCATCGAATTCCGCGGCCAGTGCGGACAGTTGTTCCGCGCGAACCGAGGTGCGCGATTCGGCAAGTTCGGTGAGCAGTTCGGCGCGCTTGCCCGGGTCGTCGGTGCTGGCGATGTGCTGTTCGAGATCGCGGATTCGGGGGTCCTGGGCGGTGCGGGCATCGACGGTGCGAGCGAAGACCACTGCGGCGGCGGGGGCTCCGCCGATGACCGAGGCAAAGGAGCCTTCGACCGCCAGTACGGTCATCTCGGGGTTGAGGGCCTTCGAGAAGACTACGAACGCGCCGCCGTGGTAGCGCGAGATGACGCAGAATACGATCCGGCCCTCGAAATTCACCATGGCGCGGCCGATTTCGGCGCCGTACTCCAGTTGCAGGCGGCGCATCGACTCCGGGGAGCCGTCGAAACCGGAGAGGTTCGCCAGCACCACGACGGCGCGATTGCCGCTGGCGGCGTTGATCGCGCGGGCTACCTTCTTCGAAGACATGGGGAAAAGCGTTCCGGCGGTGAAGGATTCCGGTCCGTCGGCGGGTGGGAAGCCGTGGCGGGCGACGACGGCGGATTCGATGCCGATCAGGCATACCGACCGTCCGTCGATGCGTCCGTCGGCTACCACCGCGGTTTCGGCTTCGGCCATATCGGCCCAGCGCTCGGTGAGCAGATGGTCCTGGTCCGATACCGCGCGCAGTACCGCGCGGATCGAGAACGGCTTCTTGCGATCAGGATTGGTTGCGGCGGCGAAGATCTCGCCGACCGTGGTGAAGTCGCTGTCGGGATGACTGTGCGGGAAGACGGTGACGTCACGGTGCACCGGATCGGTGGTCTCGGCCCGGCGCGGGCCGGACTCTTCGGCAGCGACGTAGGTGTGTTCGTAGTGCCCGATCAGGATCTCGTGCGCGGCAAGCAGATTCGGGGCGAAGTATTGGGCCTGGCCGTTGGGGCCCATGACGCGGGCATAGCCGCCGATGCCGAAATTGTCTTCGGCCGACACCCCTCCGGAGAAGTCCAGGGACTGCTTACCGGTCAGCACCATCGCACTGGCGGGGGTCATGATCAGGATGCCCCGGGTGTGCATGAGCATGGTGGCTTCGGCGTTCCAGTACGGCTGCGCGCCGACATTGATTCCGGCAACGACGATATTGATCTCGCCACCGTTCTGGGTGAACCGCACGATTGCGCGCAGCACCCGCGCCACCCAGTCCATGTTCTCGGTGCCGGACTCCATCGAGATACGGGCACCAGAGGAGAGCGAATACCACTCCAGCGGAACGCCGTCGCGTTGTGCGCGATCGAGCGCGGCCTCGATGCGGGCGCATTCGGGTTCGCCGAGCGCGCCGAGTTCGCGATAGGGGTCCCCGAGCAGGACGATGCGACGCACGCCCTCGGGATGCAGTGCGGTGGGGGTGCTGACCACACCTGCGACCACGCCCGCGGTGTTGCGGCCGCGTGGCCGATCCACCTCCTTCAGGCCGGAACCCTCCGGGTCCAGATCGAGTTCGGTGAATCCGCCGCCGGATCCGCGTACCAGGTCGATCAGCTCGTACGGGTACACCGCACCGCGACGGCGCACCCGCAGCACCTTCTGGTCGTAGTCGTCGAGCGGTGCGAGCGGTTCCGATGGCGGCGCGTCCATGGTGACCTCGGTGCCGCCGGTCAGGTCGTAGCGGAAGCGGGTGACCTGGAATTCGTACGAGCCGTCGGGGCGGCGAATCCGCCCGTGCACGACGACTTCCTGGATACCGGCCCGCACGATCTGCGGTGCGGTCGCGTGCAGCCAATCCGCCAGCGCGGTGGTATCGATATCGATCACCGGGCGGATATCGAGCCAGACGTGATTGAGTTCGAGTCGCGTTCCGACTGGGTCGATTTCGCGCCGGGTTTGCGCCACCACCTCCGCGCAGGCATTGAGCACCGTTTCCGCGCCACGCACGGTCAGGATCGCGCCCGCACCGTCCCGGATCGGTTCGAAGCGCCGGACCTGGGCGAGCGCGACGAGGCGCTGATCGTGCGGGTTGTCCTTGGCCACCGCGTGATACACCAGCATGTCCGCCGGCGCGGGCTTGCGCTCGAGTTCGAATTCGCGCAATCGCCACAGGTGCAGGTGCCGCCCGACCAGCGGGTGCACACCGCGAATCACGGTGTCCTCCACCAGTTCTCCGGATCGCGTCCGGAAGGTGAAGTGCTCCAGCGAGTTCCCCTCCGACGGAGCGAGCGCGACGGTGATGCGGCGCGCGTGTGCCGCGAGTCCGGCATCGCGCAGCACCTCGAGCAGGCCGCTCGCGCGTTCCTCGATCGAAGCGGGGGCGTACGGCCAGGACAGCAGCAGATCGACCACGTGCACGTGATCCTCGGGCGCTCGGTCGAGCAGGCCGCGCAATGCGGTCGCGAGCGCGCCCGTCGGGCCTTCCCGGAGATCACTCATCCGGCCCAGGGCGGCAACGCAGGTGGTCGGCACCGCATGGTCCGGCCGCAGCTCGAGCAGATAGTCGCAGACCGCGAAGGCCCGTCCCGCAACGGTTTCCGCGCGCACCGCACCCAGGTGCTGCTCACCGTAGCGGCGACGGCACAGCACCTCGAGGATCGGTTCGGCGGGACCGACACCGTCCTGCCGCAATCGCGAAATGACAATGTGGTCCAGCGATTCGGCGATATCGGCGATCGCGGTGATTCGCCGCGTGCGTTCGGGCGACTCGGGTGTTCCCGCGAGCGCGCGCAATTCGTCGGCGACGCCAGACACGGCGGCGGCCTGGGCCTCTTGCGCCTCAGGGTGCAGATACCAGCGGAACTCGGCACTGCGGGCCAGCTCCGCCAGGATCGGTGTGCGTACCGCGCCGACGCGGGTCAGCCGGGCCAGTGCGGCGCGAATGGCGGGGTCGTCACCGGGGTGCGGCTCACCGAGCCATACCTTGAGCAGCTCTTGGATGATGAGGGCGCTGTCGTCGAATCGTCTGCCTGCCATGATGATTCGATAGACGGCTGCTTCCAGATCGGGCGTGCGGTCGGTACCGTCGACACCGTAACGTCGCAGGATCGTAGTCAGCGCGGCCTGGAATCCGGCCGAAAGCCCTCCGGCACAAGGATCGAGGCTGTGCAGGTAGGTATGCAGTTGTTCACGGTGGCTGCGGTGCGAATCCGCTTCCGGTGCCGGGTCGAACAATTCGGCCAGATCGCAGAACGCATCGATCAGCCCGGCTTCCGCGGCAAGCGGTGCGCCCTGCTCGGCCACGAGCCGATTGCGTTCGCGCAGGTATCGCTCCAGCGCCGAATCCTGTTCGTCACTGCGGTCGAAACCCGCTATCTCACCGGCCAACTCGCTCAGCGCGGTGCGTGCGTCCCGCATCCCGGACCCGTCGTGGACGCACGGCGGCAGCAGCAGATCGACGGGTTCGGTCGACACCTGCGCCGAGCCCTCCCCCACCGGCTCCAGCTGAGCCAGCAGCGTGCCGGTCGTCACCTGACTGCCGACCGAGACCAGCAGCCTGCGCACCCGTGCGTCGAACGGGGCCGGGAGCACGGTCTCCATCTTCATGCTCTCCAGCACCAATACCGGCGCTCCCGAGGCGATTTCGTCACCCGCCGATACGGGGGTGGCGACCACCAGCGCTGGTGCGGGCGCGCGCACCGCGCCGCCCTCGTCATGGCTCACCCGATGAGCGATACCGTCCACTTCGACCATGCGCACGGTGCCGTGCACCGCGGTGACGATCCGATAATCGCGGTCGCCGACCCGCAGACCGCACGAGTAGCGGTCACGACGGTCGAGCTCGGCGAGAAAACCGTTGTCGCCGACGGTGATCCAGTATCGGTCGGCCGCAAGACGGGACGCGGACACCCGATAGCCGCGACCGGCCAGTTCGACCTCGAGAGCAGGAATCCCCTCATCCAATACCTGCGGTCGGCCGCCGCGACCGGTTTCCCACAGTCGGGTGCGTCGCGCCTGTTCATCGCGCTCATACCCGGCGATGGCGGTGATCGCGAGTGCGATACCAGGCTGCTGCACGGGCGAGAGATCACCGGCCGCATGTGCGCGATCGACCCATCGGGTGTCGGCGGTGGCCTCCACGACCGCGGGCGCGTCCAGTAGCGACAGCAGCAGACTCTTATTGGTCGCTCCGCCCTCGATCACCACGGTGGTCTCGGTGATCGCGCGGCGCAGGCGGGCGAGCGCCTCGTTCCGGTCGCGGCCGTAGGCGATGATCTTCGCGATCATCGAATCGAAATCCGGTGGAATCTCATCACCTTCGACCACGCCGGTGTCGATGCGGATGCCGGGGCCCGACGGCCAGCGCAGCAGTTCGATGCGCCCGGGCGCGGGGGCGAAATCGCGATCGGCGTCCTCGGCATTGAGCCGGGCCTCGATGGCGTGCCCGCGCTCGGCCGGTCGCTCACCGCGCAACGGCAGCCCGGCCGCGACCTCGATCTGGGCTTTGACCAGATCGAAGCCGGTCGTCAGCTCGGTGATCGGGTGTTCGACCTGGAGCCGGGTATTGACCTCGAGGAAGGCGAACAGCCGTTCCTGGGGCTGGTAGAGGAATTCCACCGTGGCAGCGCCGTGATAGCCGACGGTCAGGGCCAGTCGCTCGGCCGAATCCTTCACCGTGGCAATCTGTTCCGCGCTCAGCAGCGGCGACGCGGATTCCTCGATGATCTTCTGATTGCGCCGCTGTACGGTGCAGTCGCGCACCCCGAGCGCCCAGGCGGTGCCGTGAGCGTCCGCGATGATCTGTACTTCGATATGCCGCGCGCCCTCGACCAGCCGTTCCAGGAACACCACCCCGCTGCCGAAGGCCCGCTCGGCTTCGGCGCTGGTGCGGGTGTACGCCTCGCGCAGTTCCTCGGGTGAGGCCACGATCCGGATGCCACGTCCGCCGCCACCGGCGGTTGCCTTGAGCATCAGGGGATACCCGATATCGGCAGCAGCCGCCAACGCAGCCTCGAGCGATTCCACCGGGCCTCGGCTCCACGGCGCGACGGGCACGCCGACGTCCTCGGCCAGCAGTTTCGCGCCGATCTTGTCGCCCAGGGACCGCATGGCGGCCGCACTCGGACCCAGGAACCGCACCCCGAGCCGATCGCACAGCTCCACGAACGCCGGATCCTCGGCCACGAAACCCCAACCGGCCCACGCCGCGTCGGCGCCGGTCTCGACCAGTGCCCGTTCCAGCACCGCCAGATCCAGGTACGGCCGCGCCGCAGCCGGTCCCAGGTCATACGATTCGTCGGCGGCTCGCACGAATCCCGCGTGCCGTTCACCCTCGGTGTAGAGCGCGATCGTCCGTAGCGGCGCACGATCACGATGTTCGGAATTGAATTCCCGGACAGCGTGAATCAGGCGGCGAGCCGCCTCCCCACGATTGACGATCGCGATACGCGTGAACATGGCAGGACTCCAACCGGAAAACTTCGGAACGGGAAATCGAGAAAGCTAGCGGCGCAACAGGTTCACGCCGAGGTTGATCAACCCGGCGGCCAGTACGACCACACCGAGCCACAGCACCGTGACGAACGCGTTCGGCTGCGTCCGTCCCTGGCCGAGCGCCGAGAGAAAGAATCCGGACGAGACCAGCACGGCCGCAACGGGAATCGCCACTCGGGTGGCCATGCCGTACCAGCCGGACAGCCGCATCGACTCGGTGAAAAGCAGCGTGACCAAGGACAGAATCAACAGCACACCGGCGTGTGCGTGCCCGGCGCGATCGAAGCTCTGCTGAAAGGCGGTCTGGGGCACCTTGCCGGTGTCGACCAGTGTCAAAAAGTATCCGCCGAATTCCACCGACGGCATAACGAGCAAGAGAATTCCGGCGATGCGACGCGTGATCAGGCGTTGCCGTGCACCGGCCGAGCCATCGTCCTCAGTCATATCCAACCTTCATTGTCCGAAATAACTTATGTCTCAGGCTATGTGGGCTCGCGCGCGAGCTGGAGTCCCCTTTGGGGGTAGTCGCATACCTCGAAAGTGATATGAATACGCGACATCAGCGCGTGGGCGACCAGGGTGCGCACCAGCGCGATATCGTTTTCCAGCAATGCCAGCAAATGCGCGCACAATTGCGAAAACCCCTGTGCCGCTACCGCTCGAACCTCAGCGTCGATGCAGGCCACGCTGTAGAGCTGTACCAGGAACAGCGAGTTCACCCCGTCCGCCAGCGCGGCACGGCAGGCCGTGACGCAGGGCGATCCCGCGGTGGTCGCCGACTCGCGACCGATAATTTCGAGCTGCGCTCCCATTTGTTCGAATACATTCTGCGACGCCGCGATGAATAACGCTGTCTTGGAAGGAAACAGCCGGAATACATAGGGTTGGCTGACACCGGCGCGACGTGCGATGGCGTCGGTCGTCGTCGCCGCGAATCCCTTCGCTGCGAATTCCTCGATCGCCTCGACGGTGATCTGCCGACGGCGTTCCTCGGCCGATAACCGAGTGCGGGTCACCGCTGCTCCTCTCGCGGGCTGTCCTGCCGCTGCCGAAATACAGCGGCAAGCGCGCTCGGATCAGATACAGCTGTTGATCACCTGGGCGATCGCGGCGGGCTGGGCGTCAAGGTAGAAATGCGAACCGGGGAAGGTGTGCATTTCGAACCAGCCCGTGGTGTGGGTGCTCCAGCGCTCGACCTGGGCGGGTGTCACCACCGGGTCCAGTTCGCCGGTCAGGGCGACTATCGGGCAGCGCAGAGGTTCTCCGGGTGCGTACCCGTACTTTTCTATGGCGAGGTAGTCATTGCGCACCGCCGGGAGTACCGCCGCCGCGAGTGCGGGATCCGTGCGCAGGACCGCCACGGACGCCGGATCGTTTGCCAGACGCTCCATTTCGGCGATCAGCGCGGCGTCGCCGGTATCGGCGAGCCGGTCCGATACCGGCTCGGACGGTGCCGTGCGGCCCGATACGAACAGTGCGGTCACCTTCTGCCCCCGTGCCTCGAGACGTCGTGCGGTCTCGAAGGCGACGGTCGCCCCCATGCTGTGCCCGAACAGCGCCAGCTCGCCGCCGAACAGCGGCTCGATGGCCGCGGTCACCTCCTCCGCCAGTTCGATCAGGCAGGGAATCAGCTTGTCGCGGAGACGATCTCGACGGCCCGGGTATTGAACGGCGTAGACGCCGACGCCCGAGCCGATGTGGTTCGCGAGGGCCCGGTATCCCCCGGCCGCGCCGCCTCCCGGCGGAAAGCACACCAGTGCCGTCCCGCCGGGTTCGGCCCGCCGCATGCGCCGGGTCCAGCGCGCGAACGCGTCTTCGGTGCTCACACCCGCTCCTGCCGCATACGGAGCCAGCGTTCGGTGAAGGCGTCCACGGCGCCCGAATCCTCGATGATGCCCTTGGCGAACGCGCCCGCGATCAGCTTGCCCGCCATGGGAATTCCGGATTCGACCGTGACCGAATACTCCGAGAGGCATCCGGTCGCGCCGTCACTGAGCTCACAGATTCCGGTGAGGGAGCCGACCGAGGCGATACCGCCGCTGATCTCGGCCCGGGCCACCCCGTCCACCAGCGGTGGCCAGTGTTCGGAGTAGTCCAGCCGCAGCCCGGACGGCCAGAACCGCAGCAGTCGCGGGGGAATCCGCTCTGTGACAACCGGTTTGGAGATCGACGCGACCAGCGTTCCGTCATCGTCGTGGTGGATCGACAGCTCGGCGTGCGGGCCGTCGAGCTCCTCGACCCGGGCTTGCCAGTACTCGGCACTGACCAGTGCCGCGTGCAGAACCGCTGCGGGGAAGGAGAACTCGCTGATCATTCGAATCTTCTGCGGCATCGCCACTCCTGTGTCGGCAGACCGAATTGGGGATGGACCGAAACCCTCACACCGAGGAGGTCGAGGCCAGCTCGGGTGTGGCGTCGGGTTCGGGTGCTTCGATATCGCCGTCCGACTCGTGAATGCCGTAACGGTCGTAGATGCGGCGCAGCGGGCCGGGGGCCCACCAGCTCAGATGGCCGAGCAGCCGCATGATGGCGGGCACCAGCAGGATTCGGACCACGGTGGCATCGAGGACGATGGCCACCACCATGCCGACGCCGAACAGGATCATGGTCAGGATCTTGCTCGACGACATCGCGGCCAGCGGGACGCACATCAGCAGCGCCGCGCTGGTGATGAGCCGGCCGGTGCGCTGCACACCGGTCGCCACGGCCGCGGTCGGATCGCCGAGCTTGTCGTATTGTTCGCGCACCCGCGAGAGCAGGAAGACCTCGTAGTCCATCGAGAGTCCGAAGATCAAGGCGAACAACATGATCGGCATATTCGGTTCGATATTGCCGGTGGGCTGGAAGCCCAGCAGATCCGAGAAGTGACCGTCCTGGAATACCCACACCAGCACACCGAAGGTGGCCGAGAGCGAGAGCAGGTTCATCGCGATCGCCTTGAGCGGCAACAGCACCGAGCCGAAAGCCAGGAACAGCAGCAGGTACGTGGCTACCGCGATATAGAGCAGCATGCCCGGCAGCGCGTCGCCGAGACTGTTCAGGGTGTCGTCGTAGGTCGCGGTCTCACCACCGAAGTACACCGTGGACCCCGGCGGTCTGGGCTGATCTTCCAAGCGGTGCAACAGCTCCCGGCTCGGCTTGGACACCGCCGCACCGTCGTAGTCCACCGAGATGCGCGCGACACTGCCGCCGACACCGGTGATCTCGGCGCGACTCGCACCGGGCACCGCGATCAGCCGCTGCGTGTAATCCGCCAGCGCGGCTTGCTGATCCGGCTGATCGGCCGCACCGGGCAGCTGGATCACCGCGTCGATCGTCTTGGCACCACCGGCCGGGAAATCCTTCTCCAGCATGTTGTAGACCTGACGGCCCTGCGCCGAATCAGGCAGCTGCCGCGCGTCATTCACACCGAACTCGATGCGCAGCACCGGGGCCGCGAGCACCAGCAGCAGTGCGATGGCACCCGTGGCGACCAGGATCGGACGGCGCATGACCGCGCGGGCGAGCCGATCCCAGAATCCGGTCGACCCGGATGCGCCCGGGCGCTGCTTCCACAGCGACAGCGCGTTGATCCGGTGTCCGAGCAGCGCCAGCGTGGCGGGCAGGGCGATCAGGGAGAAGAACATCGCCAGCAGGACCACCGCGATACCGCCGTAGGCCATGGATTTGAGGAAGACGAAGGGGAAGAAGCTCATCGAAGCGAAGGCGACCGCCACGGTGATGCCCGAGACCGCTACCGTGCGCCCGGCGGTGGCCAGGGTGCGCCCGACCGCGTCGGCGCCGGTGCGGCCCTGCTCCATCTCCTCGCGGAAGCGGCTGACGATGAACAGGCCGTAGTCGATGGCCACGGCCAGGCCGATGATGGTCACCAGACTCATGGCGAATACCGAGATGTCGGTGAACTGCGCGAAGATGCGCAGTACCGCCATCGAACCCAGGATCGACAGACCGCCGACCGCGAGCGGCAGGCTGGCGGCGACGAAACCACCGAAGACGATGACCAGCAGGATGAACAGCACCGGGAAGGACAGACCTTCGGCCATGCCCAGGTCCTTGCCCACCTGGTCCCCCGCCTCGTATCCGGCGGGAGTGTTGCCGCCGCGGAAGGTCTCCAGGCCCGGCGCGGACAGCTTGTCCTTGATCTTCAGGTAGCTGTCCTGTTTGGCGTTGTCGTCGCCGCCCACGAAGTTCAGCAGTACATAGGTCGCGTGCCGGTCATGGCTGACGAGTTCGGGCAGGCCCGAGCGCCAGAAGTCGACCGATCCGGTGACCGCCGAATCCGGCAGCGCGGTAAGCACATTCTCGACCGAGCTGCGGAAACCGGGATCGTCCACGGTGCGGTCGGCGCTGCGGTAGACGATCACCGCGTCCGGGCTGCGCTGGGCGAAGGATTTGTCGGCCAGCTCGGCCGCGTGGCGACTTTCCGAGCCGCGCGCCTCGAAGCCGTTCGGCACCATATCGCCGAACACGCCCAGGCCGTAACCGCCGGACAGGATCGCGATCACGGCCGAGACGAACAGCACGGCGAGTCGGCGTCTGTGGACGAAGTGTCCTAATCGTTCCAACATGGCATTACCCCTTTCGAGCGTGAAAGATCAATGAGCCGTGGACTTTTCGATGACGGGGAGATCGGGTGTCTCGAGTTCGGCCGCTACCTCCGCGGCGGCGGCCGGGGCCGGACGGCGCGGCAGCAGCAGCGCGATGACCGTCGAGGCCGCCAGGAAGGCGCACGCCCACCACAGCGCGGGCAGGTATCCGGCGGTGAACGAGTCGCGGTTCGCGTAGCTGCCGTGCGTGGCGAAAATTGCGCCCAGCACCGCGATTCCGAGCACGGTGCCGAAATAGCGGACCGCACTGGACAATCCGGAGGCGACGCCTTCGTATTGCGGGGCAACGTATTCCAGCGCCAGCCGCGCGATCGGCGGGAAGAACAGACCCATACCCGCGCCGCTGATGACGAAGGCCGGAACCAGGACCGCATAGGAGACATCGGCGGTGGTGACCGCGGCCAGCCATCCCAAACCGATGGCCTGCAGTGCGAGACCCGCGATCAGCAGCGGTTTACCGCCGACCCGGTCGATCAGCACGCCCGCGATCGGAGCGGTCAGTGTCGGCATGGCCGTCCACGCGAGGGTGTGCACGCCCGCCGACAGCGCCGAATAGTGCTGCACCGTCTGCAGGAACTGAACCAGGAAGAAGACCGCGCCGAACATTCCGACCGCCATGCCGAGCCCGGCCAGCAGGGTGAGGCAGAACCCGCGACTGGTGAACAGCACCGGCGGCACCATCGGTTCGGGCGTGCGGTTGATCCAGACCACGAACAGAATCAGCAGTAGCGCCCCGGCCAGCAGCGAGCCGAGCACACCGGCGCTGGTCCAGCCGTGATCGTTACCGCGAATCAGGCCGAAAACGATCCCGAACAGGCTCGCCGCGATCAACGTATTGCCGACCAGATCCAAGCGGGTATCGGGGCCGAAACTCTCGGCCAGCGCACTGATCGCCAGCGGAATCAGCACCGCGCCGATCGGGACATTGATCCAGAAGATCCATTCCCAGGACGCGCTATTGGTGATCGCGCCGCCGACGACCGGACCCAGCCCGACCGCCAAACCGCTTACCGCGCTCCACATTCCGATGGCCGCACCGCGTTTGGCGGTCGGCACCGCCTGGATGAGCACGGTCAGGGTGAGCGGGATGACGATGGCCGCGCCCAGGCCCTGCACCGCTCGCGCGGCGATCAGCATCTCGATGGAGGTGGACAGCGCGCAGGCCGCCGAGGCCGCGGTGAAGACGACGAGGCCGGCGACGAACATGCGCTTGCGGCCGAACCGATCACCGAGTGACGCACCGGCCAGCAGCAATACCGCTTCGGTCAAAGTGTAGGAATTGATAATCCACTGCAGGCCGTCGAGGCCCGTATGCAGTTCGGTCCGAATTGTCGGCAGGGCATTGAAGACCACAAGATTGTCGAGCGAAACCATGAAGATCGCGATTCCACTGACCACGAAGGTCCACAACACGCGACGATTGTCCGTGTTTGTCATCGGTATTTCCTTGTGAGGATATTTCGCGTGTCACATGAATACGAATACGCCAGGAACCTACCGAGAATGGGATGCTATTCGTCGGCGGGCGGTTCCAGCAGTTCCAGATCCAGCGCGCTCGTGACATTGAGCAGCATGCCCTGCGCCATGAAGTCGAGCGCACCACCGGAATCGGTGCCGAACAGGTCACGAACGAGCTGGTAGAGGCGATGGAAGCGGTCTCGGGCCAGATCGCGGATCTCATCGTCGAGGCCCGCGGCGGCGTATACCTGCAATTGGAAGACCAGCGATTGGCGATCGCTCAACATTTCGATGTAGGCGTCCGCCATCGCGTCCCAGCGGTCGGCTTCCCCGCTCTGCGCGGCCGCCGAACGGAAGACCACCTCGACCGCGTCGAACGCGTGATTCGTCGCGGCGAGGAAGATCGACTTCTTGGTCGGGAACAATCGGAAGAGATAGGCCTGCGATATCTCGGCCCGCCGGGCGATCGACTCCGTTGACGTCGCCGCAAAGCCACCGGTGGCGAATTCTGCGATAGCCGCGGCCAACACCTGTTCGCGCCGCGCGGCCGCTGACATTCGCACTCGAGCCGATGAACTCATGTCCTTAGTTTAGTGAGCACTCACCTACCTGATCAACCGCTGCGGCGGACAGTTCAGCCGGAGTTAACAGTCCCGACACCAGTTGTCCCACGATCCGCGCACCATTGCGGGACATCACCGAGGCAGGATGGAATTGCAGGGAGGCGAACCCGTCGCCGCGCAGTGCGTGCACCTCGCCCGTGCGCACGTCACGGGCCACTTCCACCGGGCGGGCGCGGTGTGCGGTGACAAAGAGGTCGGTCTCGCTGTGCGCTTCGAAGGCGTTGTAGAAGTACACCGGTTCGGCGGCCCCGAACAGATCGATCACCCGCAGCACACCCTGGTTCGATACCGATCGGCGGCGCACCGGCAGGCCCAGGACCCCGCTGAGCACCTGGTGGCCCAGGCATACCGAGAAGAACGGCTTGTCGTTCTCGAGCAGTTCGTGGGTGAGCGCGCGCAGCCTGGCGACCTTCGGGTCGTGCGTATCGCGGGGATCGCCCGGACCCGGGCCGACGACCGCGAGATCGAAGCCCAGCGGATCCACCGGGGCGTCGAATCTGGTTACGGTGACGGCGAATCCGAGCGCGCGCAGCAGCCGCGCGCCCATCGCGGTGAACGTATCCTCACCGTCGATGATGACCGCCGTGCGACCGGCGTACTCCGGCGATGCCGGGGCGGGTGCGAGCCATAGCGGCGCGAGCGGGCGGTTGCGCGCCGCGAGCGCCCGGCGTACCGCGTCGCGACCACCGACATCGGGATAGATCGGCCGAATCACATTGTGCTGGAGGGCGTTCAACAGTCCGGCCGCCTTGGCGCGGGTTTCTTGCGCTTCGGCGGCCGGATCGGAATCGCGAACCACGGTGGCTCCCACGCCGATTCGCATACCGCCGGATCGGTCGATATCGGCGGTGCGGATCATGATCGCCGAATCCATGCGCCGCGCACCGAACTCGTCGCAGCCGATGAGGGCGAGCACCCCGGCGTAGTAGCCGCGCCCGTCCGGCTCGAACCGGGCGATCACCCGACAGGCGTTCTCGAGCGGGCTGCCGGTCACGGTCGGGGCCAGTAGCGTCGCGCGCAGCACCTCGCGATAGTCGCGGTCACTGCGGCCGGAGATGACGTAGCGGGTGTGCGCCAGATGCGCCATCTCCTGCAGTTCCGGGCCCCGGACATAGGGGTCGTCGCACAGCTGGCACATCATCTTGAGCTCTTCGTCGAGCACCATGTACAGCTCGTTGGCTTCCTTGCCGTCGGCCAGGAAGTTCAGCACGCCGCCGGTGGTCGGGCCACCGGGGGGATAGCGGTAGGTGCCGCTGATCGGGGTCATCACCACCTCACCCCGATCGAGGCTGACATGCCGTTCGGGGCTCGCACCGATGAGCATGCGATCGCCGGTGTAGACCAGGAAGGTCCAGTAGGCGCTGCGTTCACCGGCCAGCAGGCGCGCGAACAGCGCCAGGCCGGTGCGCACATCCCAGCCCTGGATCCGGCCCTGCCAGGTACGGCGCAGCACGAAGTTCGCGCCCGCGCCGCGGCCTATCTCCTCGGCGATCACGCGCGCGACGAGGTCGGCGTATTCGGTATCGCCGAGGTCGAATTCGCCATCCGCGACCTCGATATCGCGGTCGGGGACCGCGGCCCGGAACCGGTCCCGATCGAGGCGGAACTGTTCGGTGACTCTCAGATACGAGATGGGCTCGGCATCGGGGCGGTGCGCGAAGCCGCGTTCGCCCACCACGCGGTAGGGCAGAATTGCCAGCAGTTCGTGACTGTCCGAGGGGCCGGATGCGGTGTCGGGCAGTTCGACCGTGGACTCGACGTCGTGCAGCTCACCGCGCAACAGCTCGATGACCGCGCCGGATTCGTCCTCGGAACGGCACAGCAGCGCGAACGGTGCGCCACCGCAGGATAATTCGTCGATCAGCTGCTGTTCGAGCGAGTTCAAGACACTCTCGTCTCGGAACGCGCGAACTCGGCGGCCACCTGTGCGGCATTGAGCACACGCCCGCAGCGGCCCGCCACGTAATCCACTGCCATACGGTGGAATTCGGGGGTGAAGTCCGCGATGGCGTCCGCGACGACGAAGGCCCGCAGATCGTTCGCGAACGCGTCGGCGGCGGTGAGCATGACGCCCACGTGGGCGTAGACACCGCAGATCAGCAGCTGGTCGCGGTCGTGAATCCGCATCAGTTCGAGCAGTTCGGTGCGGTGGAAGGCGCTGGCCCGCCATTTGGTGAGCACGGCATCGCCGACGGCGGGTGCGATCGGAACCGGAATGCCGCGATGTTCGGGATCGGCGGACATGCCCGGTCCCCAGAAGTCCAGCAGCAAACCGCGCTGGTCGATGGTCATACTGCCGGGCTGTGCGGTGTAAACGATCGGAATGCCCAGTTGCGCACAGCGTCCCCGCAGCCAGCGCACATTGCGCATGAGGGTGCTCAGTGGTTCATGAGCGTCATCGAACGGCGCGAGGAAGTAGTGCTGCATATCGTGTACGAGCAGGACGGTCCGGTGCGCGTCGAGGGGCCAGTCGACCATGTTCTCGGGCAGAGCGGACTCGGTCGGCATGGGATAGGGGGCTATGGGTGATATCGCCACGGCGGCGGTCCTCCGGTTGGTCAGGTACCCAGCGTCGCGCCGCCGTCGACGACGAGCTCCTGCAGGGTGATGTGGGATGCGGCGTCGGAGAGCAGGAAGCGCACGGCCGCGGCGATGTCCTCGGGTTGCGCTATGCGGCCCAGGGGAATTCCGACTCGGAACGATTCGGGGACGCCTTCGATCGCGGCGCGTTCCCCGGCCTCGTCCTTCCACAGGTCGGTCAGCATCGGGGTGGCGGTCGATCCGGGAGCGACCACATTGCAGCGGACGCCGTATTTCGCGAGTTCGAGGCCAAGGCAGCGAGTGAACATGGTGGCGGCGGCCTTGGACGCCGCATAGGCGGCCATGCCCACACGCGGGGTCGATCCGGCATTGGAGGACACCGTGACGATGGCCCCGCCGGTGCGGCTGATCATGCCGCGCGCCACCGCGCGACTGACATTGAAGACGCCGCCGGCGTTGATCGCCAGGGTGGAATACCAATCGGCGTCAGACATTTCGGTGATCCAGCCCGATTGCAGCACACCGGCGACATTGACCAGGAAGTCGATCGGTCCCAGGGTGGCCTCGGCTTCGAGCACCGCCGCTTCGACCTGATCGATCGAGCTGACATCGGCGACGATCGACAACGTGCGACCGGTCACTCCGGCTGCCACCCTGTGCAATTCGCTCGCATCGCGATCCACCAGCACCACCGCTATATCGGCGGCAGCGAGTTCACGAACGATCGCCGCGCCGATACCGCCCGCGGCTCCGGTCACCAGGGCGACTTTCATCGCACCACTCCGGAGAGCACGCCGGTGACCACGTCGCCGGGCACGCGCAGGCAGCGGGTGGTGAAACCGGCCAGCGCGTCGAGGTAGCGGTCACGCAGTTCGCCGTAGTCCACGCCGACCGGCTGCCCCTGGGCGATCAGGGTGCGGCCCGCGACCATGACGGTGTCGATATCGGCCGAACCACCCAGCCACAGAAAGCTTTCCAGCGGACGGGGATTGAGCAGGTAGCGCCAGTCGTCGGCGCGAATCAGCACCAGGTCGGCCTGTTTGCCGGGTTCGAGACTGCCGATCTCGTTCGACCAGCCCAGGCCCTTGGCGGCGATGCGGGTTGCCATGGCCAGCGCGTCGGTGGGCAGCACGTCGATTTGGCTGGCGGCCATCTCGTTGTACATCTGCCAGACGGCCCGCATGGTCTCGGCCATACCGGCATTGGGCAGTGACGCACCGTCGGTGGAGAGCGATACATCGAGTCCGGCGCGGCGCAGTACCGGCACCACTCCGCTTTCGGTGAGCGTGGATTCGCCTGCGGGACCGTATTTTCCGGGCGAATGGCTGATGTGGACTCCGGCGGCGAGCAGCAGTTTCTGTTCCTCGTCGTCGACGAAGGCGCAGTGCGCGGCCATCAATCGGTCGGTGAGCAGGCCCAGGTCGTGCAGTCGGCGCACGCCGGAGGTGCCGTAGTACTTGCGCAGCGTGTCCGGCTCATTGCGTACCGCGCCGACGTGGGTGGCGAAGCCGACATCGTGCCGCCGCATCAGATCGGCGAAGCCGCGGCCGAGTTCGTCGGTCATATTGGTGACGTAGGCGATGCTCGGGCGGCAGCGGATGCGGCCGGTGGTGTCGGAGGCGCAGTGCCGCAACAGATCTTCGACCGCGGACAACACCGTGTCGGTGTCCTTGGTGCGCTGGAATCGGTCGCCGTCCGGCGGGCAGATCGCATCGCCCGCCCACGTGGTGGTGCTCAGCCGGATTCCCAGATCCTCTGCGGCTCTGACCATTTCGAGCGGCCGATTGAGTGAGCCGACATCACCGATGGTGGTGACGCCGCCGCGCAATTGAGTCCACATCGAATATCTGGCGATGTCGTACGCCTCGTCGGCGGTCAGACCCGCGATCAGCCCGTCGAACGAATCGAAGGTGCGGGAGATGGTGTGCATATCGCCACCGCCACCGAAGAATCCGACTTCGTCGGCACGGTCCGAGGCCGGGCGCAGTGCGCCGCGCAGCGGGAATCCCATGGCGAACATGTCGTGCCAGTGCGCGTTCACGAAACCGGGCAGCACCATCATCGAGCGCGCGTCGATGACTTCCAAGCTCTCGCGAAGGTCCTGGTCCAGGGCCGCGACGGCAGCGCGGACGTCTTCGGCCGGGCCGACCGCCGCGATGCGCTCCCCCACGATCAATACCGAGCCGCGCGGGATCACGCTAGCGTCGGTGTCGGCCGGATAGACGCAACCGTTTTCCAGCAGAATCGCCTTCTCGCCCATCAGCTTTGCGCCAATTCGGTGAAGTAGATCAGCCAGGCCCGCAGCGTGGGGGTTTCGATCAGGGCGTCGAAATCCGCACGCACCCCGGATTTGTTCCAGCGCCCGACCATTCGCATGACCTCGAGCGAACTCAAGCCCAGCAGGACGAGATTCGCATCGGCGTCGAGCTCGGCCGGATCGGCCAGCTCCAGCGCCGCCGCCAGCATGGCGCGCAGCTCGGGTTCATCGGGGATCGCCGAAATCGCATGCACCGCACCGTTCGTCATGACGGCACTCCTTCCTCTACGCGCGCCAGCGCTTTCTTGTCGACCTTGCCGAGCGGGGTCAGCGGCAGTTCACCGACGACTCGGACTTCATCGGGCAGTTTGTAGTCGGCCGCGCCGCGTGCGTGCATCGCCGATCGGAGTTCGGCGAGCGCGGGCGTGGGACCGCTGGGGACGATGAACGCGCAAATGCGTTCGCCGAGTAGCTCATCGGGCAGGCCGACCGCTGCCGCCGCGGCGATGGCCGGGTGCGCGAGCAGGTAGTCCTCGACCTCGGCGGCATTGACCTTGTCGCCGCCGCGGATGATCACATCCTTGATGCGGCCCTCGATCACCAGATCGCCGCGCGGGGTGAGCCGGGCCAGATCGCCGGTGCGGTAGAAACCGTCGCTGGTGAACGCGCGGGCATTGTGCTCGGGGACGCGGTAGTAGCCGCGAATCGTGTACGGGCCGCGCGTGATCAGCTCACCGACCTCGCCGAGCGGTACCGGTTCGAGGCCGTCGACAATGCGGATCTCATCGGCGAAGGAGATCGGTTTGCCCTGCGTGTTCACCTTCACCTCGACCGGGTCGTCGGCGCGGTTGAAGCACAGCAGGCCCTCGGCCATGCCGAAGACCTGTTGCAGATCGCAGCCGAGAGTGGGCATGACGCGGGCGGCCAGATCAGGCGCGAGCTTCGCGCCGCCGACCTGAACCAGGCGCAGGCTGGTCAGATCCGAGGTCGTCCATTCGGCGGTTTCCAGCCACAGGGTCAGGACCGAGGGGACCAGGGAGGTGATCGATACCCACTCGCGCTCGATCAGCGGCAGGCAGGCCATGGGGTTCGGGGTGTCGGCCAGCACCACGGTGCCGCCGACAGCGAGGGTGCCCACGACGCCGGGACAACCCCAGGCGAAGTTGAATTCGATGGGCAGCACCGCCAGGTAGACATCCTTAGCGGTGAGTCCGCATAGGGTGCCCGCCTGCGTCACCTGGAACAGGTAGTCGTCGTGGGTGCGGGGCACGAGCTTCGGCAGGGCGGTGGTGCCGCCCGAGAGCAGGAAGAACGCGATATCGGACGGGTCGGCGGGCGGAGGCGTCCAGGTGTCCTCGCCTGCCAGGTCGGCCACCGCGGTCATTCCGTCGACAGGCTCACCGATGACGAAAAGCGTTCGAAGCGCGCTATTTTCGTCCTTGATTCGCGTAGCGAGTCCGCGATGGTCATAGCCGCGGTGCGCGTCCGGGAACACATAGTGCGTCGCACCCGACAGCCGCACCAGGTGGCTGATCTCGGTGTGCCGGTGCGCGATCAGCGAGAACACCGGGATCGCGCCCGCCCGCACCAGCGCGAACACGACCGCGACGAATTCGGGAATGTTGGGCAGCTGCACCAGCACTCGATCACCGGGGGCAACGCCGTTGTGGGCGAAACCAGCGGCCAACCGGGTGACCCAGGCGTCCAGCTCACCGAACGAGATTCGGCGGTCATCGTGGACGAGGGCGATGGCATCGCGGTCGCGTTCGGCCGAGCGCGTCAATACGGTGTCGAGGGCTTCGCCGCGCCAAATGCCGAGGCGGCGATAGCGAGCGGCGGTGTCGTCGGGCCACGGGGTGCATCCGGCCAGCATCACGATCTCCTATTCGGTCGGTGCGGGAGCGAGGATCTCGACCACGGCGGCACCGGCTTCCATACCGGTGGCCGCGGCGATCATGAGCACGTGATCGCCGGGCTGCACCTGCCCGGTGCGCCATACGTGTTCGAGCCCGAGGAACAGATCGGCCGCACCGGTGTGGCCGATGGTGCGGGCGTGGTCCCAGACCTCCTGGTGCTCTTCGACTTCCAGCGGCAGCAGGAACATGGCCTCGAGGGAGTCGCGGGAGAAGCCGATGTGGCAGACCTTGGCGACCTTGTCCATGGGGACGCCCGCCTCATCCAGGGTGCGTCCCGCGATCTCGGCCACCCGGAGCCCGAAGTTGCGGATGGGCGGGGCCTGGCCCGCGGCCCACTGCTCGCGGACCTTCATTGCCCGGTCGTCGAAGTTGAGGCCGATCCCACGGGTGACGCCGGGCGGGAAGAGGTCCTCGCCGGCGCGGTGCAGGATCTCCATCGACGAGTCCGAGAGTGATCCGACCGCGAGGACCTGAGCGAAGCCGGTGCGGCGCGAAACCACGGCGGCGGATCCGGCGTCGGCGAGCACGAACAGTTTCGAGGCGCGCCACCGGTCGACCAGCGGCGTGGAGAAGTTGTCACCGGTGGTGATCAGCACCGCATCGTGAGAAGGGTTGGCCGCCAGGCGATTCGCGGCGGCCTCCAGGCTCGCGAGCATGCCCAGGCAGCCCTGTTTGATCTCCATGGCGGGCACCGGGCGATCCACGGTGTTGTTCAGAATGTAGTGCGCCGCGGACCAGCCGTCGGGCCCCTGATGGTGGGTGTAGCTGTGCAGCAGCGCGCCGATATCGTCGGCGGAGTGTCCGCTGGCCGACAGTGCGATCCGCGCGGCGTCGATGGCCAGATCGGGTGCGGCGGTATCCGGGCTCACCGCGATGGAGAGCAGGCCCGAGGCCTTGCGCGCCGCCTCGTCGTACCGACCCTCGGCGACGGCCGTTTCGGTCGAAATCAGTTCCGGCACCTGACTTCCGATGCCTGCGAGGAAGAGGTCTTGGGTCCGCATGAGCACCATACGACCACTAGGAGTGCCGAGAAATCATGAGTAGTCGGTACTCAATTTCTGTGCACGGGAAAACATCCCGCAAATTGAGTAGGCCGCGACGGAGTTTGAGTAGCCTACCCTCTGGGCAGCGGCGGGTGCACCGGGTAGTCATGAATGTGTTTCGCTGAAGGAGTATTCATGACGCAACTATCGGCCGACCGCACCGAAACTCGTGAGCGCCCGGAACTCGGCGATTGGTCGGACTTCGACGAACTCACCAAGCTACAGCGGTCCCGCCTGCCGGAACTGTTCGTTCGGGCGCTGCGATCACCGTTCTACGCGCGGCGTTATGCCGCGGGCGGGGCACCGGTTACAGCAGCGGATTTCGATTCCCTCGCGATCACCAGCAAGCAGGATCTACGCGATTCCTACCCCTTCGGACTGCTCGCGGTGGACCGGCGGGAATTGGCCACCTATCACGAATCCAGCGGCACTTCGGGGCAGCCGACGGCGTCGTATTACACCGAGAACGACTGGGTTGATCTGGCCGAGCGATATGCCCGCAAATGGGTGGGGATCACTCCCGAGGACACGTTCCTGGTTCGCACGCCGTACGCGTTGGTCATCACCGGGCATCTGGCCCAGGCGGCCGGGCGGCTGCGCGGGGCGACCGTGGTGCCGGGGGACGCGCGCTCGCTGGCGCTGCCGCTCTCGCGCATCGTGCGGTTGATGGCCGCGCTGGAGGTCAGTCTGACCTGGTGCAATCCGACCGAGGCCGTGATGATCGCGGCGGCGGCGCGGGCGGTCGGGTTGCGGCCGGAGGTCGACTTCCCTTCACTGCGTGCGCTTTTCGTCGCGGCGGAGCCGATGACGGCGGCGCGCAAACGTCGGCTCGGTGAAATCTGGGGCGGGGCAGCGATTGTCGAGGAGTACGGCTCGACCGAGACCGGTACGGTGGCGGGGGAATGTCCGGACGGACGTCTGCATCTGTGGGCGGACCGGGCGATTTTCGAGGTGTACTCGCCCGATACCGGCGAGATTCGCGCGGCGGGCCGGGGCCAGCTGGTCGTGACGCCGCTCTACCGCGAAGCCATGCCGCTGCTGCGCTACAACCTCGCCGATGACGTCGAGATCAGCTACTCCCCGTGCCCGTGCGGACTGGCCCTGCCCACGGTGCGGGTCTTCGGCCGGGCCGGGTTCGGCTATCCGGTGAATGGCCGCACCGTGACGCAGAATCAATTGGAGGAGTTGATATTCGGGCTTCCGCTCGACTACCAGGTGATGTTCTGGCGCGCCCAGGCCACCCCGGACGCGGTGATCCTGGAATTCGAAGCCCCGGACAATGTGCGCGATAAGGCGACCCGTGAACTGAGCGCCACGATCTCCGAATCCCTCGACATCCCGCACCGCCTCACCGCGCTGCCGCCCGGCACCCTCGTGCCGACCGAGGTCCTGACCTCCGAACGCGACATTCTCAAGGCGCGCTACCTCTTCGGCCCACACGAATCGTGGGACAAAGCCCTCATGTACCAGTGACCCAGCGCTTTTCGCCGGGACACCGATTTCAACGACGGAGTACGCACGTGACAACAACAGAGTTCGCCGCGCCCGGAACCACCGCCGACCAGGTCGCCGCGGTCAGCCGATTGGCGCGATCCGGGCTATTCGGCGAATACGTGGTCTACGAACGCCCCGGCGCGGTGGTCTTCGCCGCCGACCCGCTCGCCACCATCGAATTGGACACCGACCGCATCCGCGTCATCGCGGGCGGCCGAGTCACCGACGAGCCCTGGACCGGCCGTCCGGTCACGGTGCTCGAACGCACCCTGGACCAACTCCGCATGAGCGATCCGACGGCTGCGACCGGAACCGTCTACGGCTGGATCGGTTTCGAATTCTGCGCCCATTCCTTCGACGCGGAGCATCATCTCGCTCCGGGAATCCAGCTGGCGCACTTGATGCTTCCGCGCATCGAGGTAGTCCTGACCGAGCTCGGCACGACGGTGGCGGGCGCATCGGACGCCGAATCCGCCTACATCGCGAATGTGCTCGGCACCCCTGCCGAGCCCATGCCGACCGCCCGCCCGATCGATGTCACGCTCGACGAGACCGGATACCGCGAGCGAGTGTCGACCGCCATCGGGGAGATCCGAAATGGCCAGTACGACAAGGTCATTCTCTCGCGTCGCGTCCCCGTACCCTTCAAAGTCGACCTCGCCGAGACCTACCGCCTCGGCCGCGCCCACAACACCCCCGCCCGCTCTTTCCTGCTGCGCCTGGGCAGTCTCGAAGCGGCGGGTTTCAGCCCCGAACTGGTGGTAGCCGTAGACCTCGACGGCACGGTGACCACCGAACCCCTCGCCGGCACCCGCGCCTTCGGCCGCGGCCGGGATTCCGACTCCGCCGCCCGCACCGACCTCGAATCCGACCCCAAAGAGATTGTCGAACACGCGGTCTCGGTCCGCGCCTCCTGCACCGAAGTAGCCACCGTAGCCAACCCCGGTACCCTCACCGTCACCGACTTCATGTCCGTCCGCGAACGAGGCAGCGTCCAACACCTCGCCTCCACCGTCCAAGGCCACCTCTCCCCCCACCACACCCCCTGGGACGCCCTCGAAGTCCTCTTCCCCTCCGTCACCGCCTCCGGCATCCCCAAACGCCCCTCCGTCGACGCCATCTTCCGCCTCGACAACTCGGCCCGAAGCCTGTATTCCGGTGCGGTACTCACGTTTTCGGCAGCAGGCGAACTCGAAGCGACCCTCGTCCTGCGCGCCGTCTACCAAACCGACGACTCCACCTGGCTCCGCGCCGGCGCAGGCGTCATCGCCCAATCCACCCCCGCCCGCGAATTCGAGGAAACCTGCGAAAAACTCAGCAGCGTCTCCCCTTACCTCGTCCCGTTCACAGTCAGCGAGTGAGAGCACGCCGATCAGGCCTGGTTGCCCGACTGATCCGTGTGACGCAGCTCTGCAACCGGTATCGATCTGTCGCTCTCATCCAACACGGAGTGCCTCGAGTTCGCGGATCAGCTCCGACGCGGTGACCGGGTCGACGGCATTCAGATGGGTGCCGGTCAGCTCGACGCCGATGATGGTGTGGGTGGAATACCGCATCAGGTCGCGCCATTCGAGGCTCGGGGAGATCCGAAGATGGACCGACCCACCAGCCGGGAGTGGTCGCACCATTCGGTCGATGGCGCCGTCGGAGGATTCCCGTCTCCAGCCATGGTGCGAGAGCGCCAGCAGGCGACCCGGTGCGGTGTCGAGGTTGTGGTATCCGCTCAGGCCCGTGGCGAACACGGCGGAGTCCGGGGGCCAGAACGACCGATCGAGTTGCGGGAATGGTTGCAGGATGGCGTAATCCGTCAATATCGATGCCCAGGCGGAGGCGGATGAGGCCAGCTGCAGCGGATGGGCGATGCCCACCTCTGCGTCGTCGGGGATGGCGACCAGGTCGTCGTTGACGTCGGCGAGAGTGAGGTCCTCAGCGATGCGGAAAGACTGCTGGATGCCGCCGTCGGGGCCGAACGTGGCCCAAACCAGTCGGCGGGCGAGCTGGCGCAGCATCGGATGATCGACGAACAGTTCCCGGAATGCCTGCTCCGACCAGTGTCGTCCCGCGATCATGGCCTGTTCCAAGCGTCGAACCTGCTCGCGAGCAACCTTTTTCGCTTCCGCTTGCAGCACTGTGAACTGGTTGTAGGCCGCCGCGGCCAGGGCGCGGTCGTCCTGCGCGGCGGGCTTGGGCAGTGTTTTGCGGCGCGGGCCCGCTGTCCAGGAGCCGTCATCCGCTCGGCGGCCCTCGAGGACGACGGGTCTGAGTTGTTCATCGAGATCGATGACGAAACCGCGCGATCCGTAGTCCAGGGTGAGTCGGCCATTCTTGCCAAGACCGAATGTCGGTATGGACCGATCGGCCAATTCGTCCGTGGTGACGTGGTGCCGGGCCGCGACGGCATCGAGCTGGGCCCGCACGGTCTTTCGGAATCCGCGCTGTTTTGCGTGCAGGCCGATGTCGCGCAGGTGCCCGAGGGCGGCCGGAGTGCCGATCTCGGCCAGCACATCGAGACCGGTGACCGCGCGGGCCGAAGCCGACTGCCGCGGCCACTGCAGGATCAGCGGCACCAGCAGCCGTGCGGCCTCGTCGTCACCGAACAAACCCACAGCGCGCAATGTCCATATTCCACCCGCCGGGTATTCGGCGAACACCCACCCCTGGAACAGACCCCACACGAAGCCTGCCATCGACATCGGATCGACAACCGCCGAAAGCTGCTCGACCGCAGCGTGATCCGGAGTTCGTTTGGCCAGCAACCCACACACGACGTGCACTGCCGACTCCGGCAGGGCCCGCGCGGAATCGACGGTCAGCAGTGGCGGCAGCACCGGCACTGTCAACCACGGCGGTACCGCGGCCGGTTTCCGGCGCGGGCGAAACACATCGGGCAACTCCGCTGGTTCGACAACCGGAACATCGGGCAGCCGAACGCCGAATTCCGCGGCCAGGTGCGGATGCCGCCAGGCATGGATCCGCAGCAGTGTGCCGACTGCCGCCGACTGCTCGGAGCCCGCCGACAGCAGCCGCATGGCCCGGCGCGGGAAACGTTGTGCCGCAGCCATTGCCGCGGTCGGCACTCCGTACCGGTCCAGATTCTGCGACAGCAGGCTGAACGCCTCGTCCGTGGGCAGATACGACAGTATGTCGGCCAAGTCGGCCGTATTCTCCCGATACCATCCTGTCAGGTGATCCACGAAGGCTACGGCCGCAATCGTTTTGGCTGCCTCCGGGCCGACGCGCGCGGCCATACCGATGTACTCGGCGGTCGGCACCGAACCACGATTGCGTGGCCGCAAGCGCGCGATGAAAGTGTCCAGTTGAGGTGCTGTCGTCACGGCACCGGCCAGGCACGCGTACATGGTGTGAGGCCAATAGTCGTCCGCAGGCGGTTCGTCGAGGTCGGCAGCGACCCAGGACTGCTCCGTCGGCACCAGATAGCTCGTAGCAATGCGAACTTGGAGTATCCTTGACGCAGAACGTATTTCGCCGAGCCGAGCAATGACGGCGCGGTAGTCGAGGTCGGTGGCGGCAGCCAGGTGTTCGCGTGCGCGCTGCAAAGCGGTCAGCGAACTGAAGTGGTAGAAATACCGTCCGGCATACAAAGGCGTCAGGTCGTAACCACGGCCAGCCGGTCCGTCGCGGTACGCGCGAATCATCGTGGTCGCGATAACCGCGGCTTCGGCGGCGATCACCACACCGCGCTCGGCCACCCACGCGTCGACGATCGTGGCCCAGTCGAAACCGTCACCGTGTAGGTGTTCACGCTCTGCCACCACCGCCAGCGCAGCGGCCCCGACCGCTGTTGCCGAGCCCGGATCGGCCAAAGCGGCCGCCCCGGCCTCTGCCGACCGGGCAGGCCACGAGGCCGCCAGCGCATTACGCAGCGCGTCCTGTCGATCCCCAATCAGCTTGCCGTACAGTTCGACAGCGCTCGGAGCAGGCGTGAACGATCGATCCGCCCCGAACCCGCGCACCGGCGGCGAGACCACACTCCAGGCCGCGGGTACCTCCCACGCATCCTCATCCAGATCGCCACGATCACGCTCTGTCCCAGTGGCCATCGGCCCCCCTCTTCAATACCGCGAACAACTGCCGGTATTCAAGCAAACGTGACCGACAGATGCGGAGGCCAACTCGCTGCGCCCGGCACCGTCAAATCCGCAGCGCCAGAAGCGCAGTGATGCTGTTATCGGGAACAGCGAGCTGAGGGGCCTTCATCATGAATGGCGTGTTGGTCGCTGCGCTGCCGCATTCCACGGTGGTGGCGGCGTTGCGGGGGGCTGGGCGGGCGAGTGGGCCGGTTGATACTCGGACAATATGTCGACCGCTAGCGACTTGGGCCGCTCAGGTCAGAGACCAGGTGCGGGCTCGGTCGCGTTGGGCCCAGAAGCCCGCGTAGCGGCCCTTGGATGCGATGAGTTCGGGGTGGGTGCCGTGTTCGACGATGAAACCGTTGTCCAGGAACAGGATTTGGTCGGCGCGCATGACGGTGTGCAGGCGGTGGGCGATGACCAGGACGGTGCGGTCGGCGGTGAGGGTGGTCAGGGCCTCTTGGACGGCTTGTTCGTTTTCGGGGTCCAGGGCCGCGGTGGCTTCGTCGAGGATGACGATGGGGGCGTTCTTGAGGATGGCTCGGGCTATCGAAACTCGTTGGCGTTCACCGCCGGACAGGGAGGCACCGGCTTCGCCTACGCGGGTGGACCAGCCGTCGGGGAGGCGGTCGACGATTTCGGTGACTCGGGCGGCGTCGGCGGCCGCGCGGACTTCGGTGTCGGTGGCGCCGGGGCGGCCCAGGCGGATGTTCTCCTCGATGGTGTCTTCGAAGAGGTAGACGTCCTGGAAGACGACGGAGATTCGGGACATGAGGTCGGCGCCGGCCAGGGAGCGAATGTCTACACCGCCCAGGAGGATTCGGCCTTCATTGACATCCCAGAAGCGAGCGATCAGGCGGCCGATGGTGGTCTTTCCGGAACCGGAGGGGCCGACCAGGGCGGTGGTGGTGCCCTCGGGGATGGTGAAGGTCACCTCGCGCAGGACCGAGCTGTCGCCGTAGCCGAATTCGACCTTCTCGAAGCGGATCTCATTGCCGGACAGCTCTTTCGGCGTGAGCGGCTCGGGCAGCACCGGTTCGTCCAGCAGCGCGATGACGCGATCGAGGGCGCCGGTGGCGGACTTCAGGGTCGAGCCCAGGATCGCCAATTCGGCGATGGGCTCGGTGAATCGGGCCGCCAGTACCAGCACCGCGAGCAGGGTCGCGACCTCGAGGCCGCGGTCGAGCACCAGGTACACGCCCAGGACGATCACGACGGTGAAGGTCGTCTGCACCGCGACGCTCAATCCGACCAGGCCGGGCACCGTGGCGGCAAGCACCCGCCGGGACGCGGCGTGATCGGTGCGCAGCGCGTCATCGAGCAACCCGTCGCTCTCACCTCGCCCGAAAACCCTCAGCACCGGCTGCAATTGAGCGAATTCGACGACCCGGCCACCGGTGACGGACCGGGATTCGGCACGCCCGGCATCAGCCTTCGCACTCAGCGTCACACTCCAGCGGTAGACCGCCACGATCAGCGGAACCATCACCGTGAGCGCAATCGCGAGCCGCCAGTCGAACAGGTACATGGCGAGGACCACGGTGAGCGGTGTGACCACGGTCGTCACCAGCGGCCGCAGCAGATGCGCGGGCACGCCCATGATGTCCATGACGCTCTTGGTGGCGAGCTGACCGAGCTGACCCACCCGCTCCGCCCCGAACCAGCCCAGGGGCAGCGTGGACACGGTATCGCCCAGCCGCTGATGCAGGCTCTTGGACAGCGCCGAACCGACGTCCACGCCCAGGCGCATGCTCACGTAGTACGCCACCGAGTACGCCGCGGTGACGCCGAGCAGCAGATAGACCCACGGCCATACCGATCCGGGATCGGATCCGAAGAGCGCCTTCAGGATCGGCACCAGCAGCGCGAAGGCGATGCCCTGTAGCACCGCACCGGCGACCAGTACGGCGAGCATGCGCCGCAGCGCCCGGTCATGCTCGGCGCCAACGGCTTTCAACAGTTTGCGAATCATGCCCCGGTCCTTTCGCTGGTGCGTTCGTATGCCGCCCACATGCGGGCGTAGCGGCCGTCGGCCTCGACGAGCTCGCGGTGCGTACCGCGTTCGGCGATCACACCGCCGTCCAGGACCACGATCTGGTCCGCTCCGGTCACGGTCGAGAGCCGGTGCGCGATCATCAGCACGGTCTTGCCCGCCGTCAGTCGCGAGAGTGCTTCCTGCACGACCGCTTCCGATTCCGGATCGACGTAGGCCGCGGCCTCGTCGAGCACGATGATCGGGGTGTCCGCGAGCAGCGCCCGCGCGATCGACACCCGTTGCGCCTGACCGCCGGACAGCTGGACGTCCACCCCGTAGATGGAGTCGTAGCCGCGCGGCAGCGCCTCGATCTCCTCGTGCACCCCGGCCGCCTTCGCGACCGACTCGATCTCTTCGCGGTCGGCCTCGGGCCGGGCCATGGCGATATTCGCCGCGATGGTGTCGCGGGTGAGCCGAACATCCTGGAATACGAAGGCGACTCGGCGATAGAGCTCCGACGGCGCGATCTCGCGCACGTCCACACCGCCGACGGTGACCGCACCCGCACTCACATCTCGGAATCGCGGCACCAGCGTCGCCAGGGTGCTCTTACCCGCACCGGACGGTCCGACCAGCGCGGTCACGGTCCCCTCGGGGAGTTCGAGGTCGATACCGGCGAGCACTTCGGTGTCGCCGTCGTAGGAGCAGTGCACCCCGTCGAACCCGATGTCGTTGCCCTGCGGCACAAGCGGGTTCGCCGCCACCGGCAGCACCTCGGCGGCGAGCGTCTCGCTCACCCGCTGTGCGGCCGACTTGGCAAGTCGCAGTTCGTAACTGGCGTAGAACAGCGCCAGTACCGGGGCGGTCAGGCCCACCCCCAGTAGCGCGAACGGCAGCAGATCGACCGCGGTCAACCAGCCCTGCGTCACGAAGATCGCTCCGCCACCCAGTACCGCCGCCAATACCGCCACCGGCGACAAGACCACTTCGGCCGCGGTCTTGGAGTTCAAGGTCGAGCGCACCCACGCGGTGAAGAAGGCGGCGAAGTCGTCCGCGGCCCGTGCGTAGCGCGCATGCGCCCGCCGGGTCTGCCCGAAGATCTTCACCACCCCGATCCCCTGCACGAATTCCACAGCGCGACTATTGATCTCGGTCATCGCCTGGTCGTACTCCCCCATGCGCGGCCCCATCGCCGCCATGGTGACGGTGTACAGCCCAAGCCCGATCACCAGCGGAGCGATGGTCACCAGCGTCATCCGCCACTCCACCCACACGAGGTATGCCAGCGAAGTCACCGGAACCACCACCGCGGAGGTGAGCTCGAGCATCGAATGCGCCACCAGATGATGCATCGCCTCGACGTCATCGGTGACGACCTTCTTCACGGTCCCCGAATTCCGGTCGGAGAACCACGCCAGCGGCACCTCACGCAGCCGCTGCACCAACCGCCGCCGAATATGGAGTTGCAGTTCATTGTCGGCGAAGTGGGTGATGCCGCCTGCGGTGAGCAGCAGAATCGTGCGCACCAGCAGCGCGACCACCGCGACCAGCACCCAGCGCCACGCATCGTGCGCACGGTCCGGCCCGGTGCCGACCAGCACCCGCCCCAGCTCGGCGATCGCGATGAAGGGCAGCACCCCCGCGATCGCACCGAGCCCCTGTGCGAGCATCGCCGCGCGCACCCGCCATCGAATCGGCTCTAGCAGCGCACCCAGTACGGATTCGCTCTGTGCCATGACCCCTCCGTTCATACGGCGGCCGATGCGCGCACCGCGGCGTCGCCGAGTTCCTGTCGGCTGTGGATTCCGAGTTTGATGTAACTACGTTGCAGGTGGTTTTCGACTGTCCGTACCGAAATGAACAATCGTTCGGCGATCTCGCGATTCGGCATGCCCTGCGCCGCCAGGGCCACGATCACGCGCTCGCGGCGGGTGAGGGTGGCGGAGGTATCGCGCTGGGTGGCGAACGATACGATGGTCATCGAACTCTCCTGCTGCTCGAGTGTCTTACGGTGCGGGCAGGAACCCGCTGCGGACGAAGAATTCCGCGTAGGTGGTGAACAGTGCCGCGTCGATCGGCGGGCAGCTCACATCGCCGCCATCGGGTCCGGTTCCGTGCAGGAATCGGCGGGTGATCTCATCGTCGAACGGCGGCTGTTCCTCGTGCTCCATCAGCATGGTGGTGCGCAGCAGCGGGAACATGACGTTCTCGACGTCGGCGGTGATCGCCTTCATCCATTTGATGATGCTGACCTCGCGCAGGTCGTATCCGGCGGCGCGAATGAAGTCGCGGATCATGGCGGAATCGATTGCCACCGGCCCGATCTGGTGATAAATGCCGCCGATCGCGGTGTCCTGCCGGGAGATCGCCACCACGGCCGCGCACACGTAGTCGACCGGCACCAGATTCATCTTGAGCCGGAATTTGCGCGGGTACGCACCGGCCTGAATCGAGCCGATCACGAAGCGCCATACGAAATCATTGCGCTGGCAGGCGCCCGAGCGCGAATCGCCCCATACCTGGGTGGGCCGGTGCACGGTCACCGGTACACCGCGTTCGCGCGCCTGGGCGATCAGCTGTTCGGCGACCCATTTGCTCTTGGTGTAGCCCAGCGGCATGCCCGCCGCGGGACCGGTGCGATGCTGCTCGCCGCGCGGGGTGGTGTTGTCACCGGTCTGGCCGCTGAACACGCCCGTGGTCGAAATATGGTGCAGCGGAGCCGAAGACGCGCACGCGAAGCGCAGCACCTCGTGGATTCCGCTGACGGTGGACTTGCGCAGCCACTTGTACGGGGTGAGGAAATTGACCTTGGCCGCGGTGTGATAGATCGCCTCGACGCGACCGGTGAGATCGCGATAGTCGTTCTCGGACAGGCCGAATCGCTCCAGGGTGATATCGCCCGGCACGATTTCGATCCGCTCCATCGCGATGGCGGCGGTCAGGTCGTAGGTTGCGAGGTTGGCGCGCAATCGTTCCCGGCCCGCCTCCACCGAGTCCGCGCGGACCAGGCAGAGCACGGTCAGGCCCGCCGCGAGCAGCTCACGCAGCAGGAACGCGCCGAGAAAGCCGGTCGCGCCGGTGAGCAGCACCGACCGCGCCGCCGCAGCGGAGGTGCGCGGGATGAAGCCGCGGATATCCGCTGCCAGCACGCTGTCGGCGGTGAGTTGTTCGGCGTCGCCTTCGATTTCGAGAGATGTCATGTCCTGGTCCTCCGCGCTCTCGTTACGCCGTTGCGGCGCATGCCTGTTCGATGGATCCGCGCAGCAGGAACAGTGCCTGCGCCACATCCGCGGAGGTGGCCACGATCGGCGGGATCAGGCGCAGTACCTCGGGACGGCTCAGGCAGGTCGAGACGACGAGCCCGCGCTGGGCCAATCCGACCTGTACCTCGCCGGCGAATTCGGGGGTGTGGAAGTCGATGCCCCACAGCAGACCTCGGCCGCGCACATCGGTGACGACGGTGTCGTGATCGCCGACGATTCCGGCGAGCCCGGCGGCCATTTCGGCGCTGATGCGTACACCGTCCGCGACGTGTTCCTCGATCGCGGTCAGTGCGGGGATCACGGCGGATGTGCACAGCGGATGCCCGGAGAAGGTCGCGGTGTGCAGCACCGGATCGGCCGCCAGCGGCGCGTACAGCTCTTCCGAGCACACCAGCGCGGACACCGGCACGATGCCACCGCCCAGCGCCTTGCCCAGCAGCACGGCGTCCACCGGCAATCCGGCCGCGAGCGCGATGGAGCGCTCACCGCAGCGGCGCAGCCCGACCTGAATCTCATCGGCGATGACGAAGGCCCCGGCGGCCTTGGCGTCGGCGCACCAGCGTTCGAGGATCTCAGGATCCAGTGCGGTGACACCGTTCTCGCCCTGCACCGGTTCGAAGATCAGCGCGGCCACCTCGGTCTCGGCAAGCACCCGCGTGACCGCCTCGGCGTCCTCGGGATCGACATGCACCGCACCGCCGAGAAGCGCGTCGAGATTGCCCCGGAAGCGGGGATGGTGGGTAAGTGCCAGCGCGCCAAGGGTTTTGCCGTGATACGACCCCTGCACCGCGATGACCGTGCTCCGGCCCGTCGCGACGCGGGCGAGCTTGACCGCGGCCTCGACCACATCGGCTCCGCTGCCGCCGAAGTACACCTTCGGCAGCGTGCCACCGAGATAGTCGACCACGGTTTCCGCGGCCAGCGCGGGCACCGGGTTGAGCACCGAGCGGGTAGAGGTCGGCATCGAATCCAGCTGTGCGCGAACGGCGTCCACGACAGCGGGGTGACGGTGACCGAGCAACGCTACCGCGTACGAGCCGAAGTCCAGCGCTTCACGGCCGTCGGACAGTGTGATCCGGCAGCCATTGGAACCGGCCTCGACCGCACCCTGTCCGGTGAACTTGCCCGCCAATGCCATCGACGGTGAGAAGTGCCGCTTGACCCGCTTGAACGTGGCCTTGGCGTCGGAAGCCTTGATATCGCTCATCGCACTCCCCTACTGCTCGGCCCGGGCCACGACCGAGCCCGCGTAGCCCTCGAGCGCCTTGGCCACGGCGGGATGGATCATTTCCGCGACCAGCGGCATGCCGATATCGAACAGCACGCTCAGTTCCAGCGCGTCGGGGTGCACCTGCCAGTACCCGTGGTAGACCGCGAGATCGCCGTCGGTCTGGCGGAATTCGATGCGGTGGGTCTCGGCGGAGATGACATCCTCCTGCTCCCACTCCATCTCGGAGCCCTTGAGCTCGACCACCCAGCTGCTGGTGCGCCGGCCCTGCTCGTCATCGAGGATCTCGACCTCGTTGACGCCGGTCATGAATTCCGGGAAGGAGGCGTAGTCCAATAGGACGTCCCACACCTGTTCGGCCCCACACGACACCGCATGCCGCGTGGTCATCGAATACACCATGCCAATTCCATTCATTCCGTGGTTCCGGCGTCGCCGGAAGCCAATAGCTGGATCTGCCAGTGCGAGAACAGCTTTCGATCTCGATGCAGAAGTAGGAGCACCTCGGCGACGCGATCGATCTCGGCGACGCCGGTGCTGGTCTCGGTGGGGTGGAAGGTGCGCCACACCCGTTCCAGGCACAGCAGCAGCACCGCTCCGTCCGGGAACGGATCCGACAGCGCCGCAGCGGAATTGACCGTCAGGTGGATGATCGTCGCACCGGCGTGCAGGGCACAGTACTGTTCGGCGAGGCGATACAGCTCGGCCGAGGATCCGTAGTCGCGACCCAGTCGCTGCTGGGCATCACGCTGCTCGGCCGCGAGCCGATCCGCCTGGCCCAGTAGCCGTTCGGCGAGGTCGGCCGAACGTTCCAGCCAGCCGCGCTGCTCGCCGTCGCGGGTCAAGGCCAGCTCGCGCAGTCGCTCGATGGCCGCGGGCAGCGCCACCAGCGCGATATCGCCGTCGCGGCAGAACAACTGCTGTCGCGCAGGAACCCAGGTCTCCAGCTTCGCGTCGATGTCGTACATCAGGGCGACCTTGGCCGCGGCGGCCTCGCGCTGCTCCGGAGTCGCGGTCTGCCCGCGCGAGAGAATCGTCTCCAGCTGCGCGCCGACGCTCTTGAGGTTCACCACGGTATTGCCATCGGCGAACACCGACACCAGGATGTCGCGCAACATCTTCTGGAAGATGCCGTAGTGCGGATGTTCACGCAGGTACAGCCGCGCGCCCAGCACCAGCGACAGCTGCGCGAGGGTGCGCTCGAGCGAGGTCGGCACGAAGTACTTGACGATCGCCGAGAGCACACCGGCCTGTTCGGGGCACGCCTGCAGTCCGCGCACCCCGCCCGTGGCGACCGCCTCGGCCAGCAGCAGATCGGCGAAGCTCTCGGCGATCTGGCGGCGGGTGTACGGAATCTGGTCGACGGTCTTGCCGAAGATCTCGCGGGTGACGATGAAGTCACACGTCACCCGCAGCGCGGTATCGGCCGCACCGAGCGCGATACCGCTGATGGTGGTGCGCGCGACCTGGGCGCTCTTCAGAACCAGTTCCAGCCCTTGGCCTTCCGCGCCGATGCGGTGGCTTTCGGGGACGAAGACCTCGTCCAGGCGGATACCGCTCAGATCCAGCGCACGCAGCCCGTGCAGACGCTCACCCGGCACCTCCCGCACCGAACCCGCTGAGCACAAACGCTTTTCGATCGCGAACACCGACCAGTCGCCGGGCCCGCCGCGCGCACCGGTGCGGGCGTGCACGGTGACCACATCGGCGAGGGTGGCCATACCGATGAGCCACTTCTCGCCGGTGAGCAGGTAGCCGCCGTCGACCGTCTCCGCGTGCGTGTCATTGGCGAGCACATCACTGCCGTGGTGCCGTTCGGACAGGCCCCACGCCATCTTCGCGCCATTGTTGATCATCGATACGAACCGCAGGCGCTGTTCGTCGCTGCCGCCGATCCAGGTCGGCATGAACGCCAGATCGGTGAGCATGAGCGCGCTGGCGGTGGTGGGGTCGCGCCGGGCCACCAGGCGCAGCAGCAGGAATCCGGTCTCGACATCGCCTGCGCGCCCGCCCCATTCGGCGGGCAGGCAGTATTCGTGCACCGCGCGCCGCTGGAGTTCACCCACGAGTTCGTGCGGGAATTCCTCGAGCTCGTCGTAGCGCAGGATCCGCTGGAAGGACAGCAGGCTCGCGGGGTCGTGCGGGTCACCGAGGTCGCGTTCGAGCTGTTCGGCGATCGTGAGGTTGTGCTGGGCGGTCATGAGAGCGGGTGTCCTTTCTCCCGCACCGGATCGGCGTGCGGTCCGGCCAAGGGGATCGGCACGGCGGAGAACAGCCGCCGTTCCTGGCTGAGGCGCGAGACGACCGCGAACGCGGTGCCCGCCAGGGGAATCGGCAGTCGTGCGGTGCGCTCGCAGGACCGGTCGAGCAGCAGGGCGACGGCGGCGGTCAGCCAGCCGACCGCGCCGGGCGGGCAGCGGTACAGCGAGCGGTCCCGGTTGAACCACCACAGGTGTACGCAGGACGCGGCGGCGGTCAGATAGCTGATGCGGCGGGCCAGATCCAGCTGTGCGACTCCGCGTTGCACGGGAGGCAGTTCGCCGAGGCGGCGGATATCGGCCACGGCCGAGCGCACCTCGAGTTCGAGCAACTCGAGTTCCTCGAGCAGCTGGGTCGCATCGCCTTCGAGGATGCCGCGATCCAACGCCGTGGGTTCGAGCACCGCCCGCATTTCGGCGAGCACGCCGGAAAGCGCTCCGATCACCACGTCACGGCGCGCGGACAGCGTGAACCGTCCCAGATCGAACGGCGGCAGCTCGCGCCCCAAATCGAAGGTGGCGGCGAGCAATTCGCGATCATCCGGCGCGGGCCGGGGATCGGCGAAGCAGTTCAGCTGCATCGACACCAGGCGCAGATTCGCCATCGGGCTGGTGTCGAAGAACCGCACCGCGGCATTGTCCGCGCGCAGTACATCGAATGCGCCCGCCGCGCCTTCGCGCAGCACGCTGCGGGTGCCCAGCACATCGGCGCAGCGGGTGAACACCTCTTCCGAGAGTCCGGTCAGGACCGTCTTCAGGGTGCCCGACCACAGGCTCTGCACCTCCGGGAAGGTGTGCATCGCCCGCACACAGCCCAGTGCGGCCGCATCGGCGGCGATCAATGCCGCTGCCGCGGTGCCGAGTTCGCGGCGGTTCGGTGCGTGATTGTCGACCGGGCGATTGGCGACCAGATGCCCGCGTGCGAAGTCCAGGGTCAGCCGCAGCGCGCTGTCCGCACCGGCCAGATTGGCCGCGGTGCTGGTGGCGCGCACGATCTGCATGGCCTTCATGGCGGTTTCCATACCGCGACCGAGCGGTCCCACCAGCGCGTCGGCCTCGACGGGAATATCGTCGAAGTGGAATTCGGCGTAGCGCGCACCGCACATGCCGGCGACCCGCTGGAATCGGATCGAGGCACCGGGTTCGGTGGTGCGAGAGGGCACGTCGAGCGGGTCGGCGAGGATAACCGCGCTGAACGCGGCCGGACCCCGGCCGCCGGTGTGCGCGATCACCAGGGCCGCCTCGACCTCGCGGCCGAAGCCGACCAGCCACTTGACCCCGTCGAGCCGCCAGTGGTCGCCGGATCGGGTCAGCGCGCAGGTATTGGCCAGTAGATCGCTGCCGTGCTCGGGCTCGGAGAACGCGAAGCCGATGGAGCGGCCGCGACGCAGCAGGTCCACGACCCAGCGCCGTTGCGCCTCCGAACCAGCGAGCAGTACGCACGTGGCCGCGGTGATATCGATCATGGTGGCGGGCATGAGGGTCAGATCGCGCCGGGCCGCCACGCGCACCAGTGCGTAGGTCTCGTCGTAGCGCACCAGTTCACCGCCCGCGGATTCGGGGACGTAGGCCAGCCGCAGCAGCGGGCCGACCGCTTCGGACAGCGCGTCGGGGAATCGGCCCGATTCGGCCCGGGTGATCATCGCGGCGAATCCGCACGCGTTGTGCGGGTCGTCGGTATCCCCGAGTGTGGCGTCGAGTTCCGCCGCCGCCGAATACAGTTCGGCGGCAACGGTTTCAACGGCGGTGGTTTCGACGACGGCGGTCACAGTTCGTCACCGATCTGTTCGGCCGGGGCCGGACGGTAGTCGCCGCAGTCGAGCGGCAGCCGCACACCCGCGAGCGCCAGTTGCTGCACGCGCGTGGTGAACGCGGCCCCGTGCAACAGGTTTCGGGCGACATCGACCACGCGGCGGTTCTCCGCGGCGGCCAGGTAGGACCCGCGCACCCACTCGTTGAAGCTGCCCATCGCGGGCCCGCACCAGATCTGGTAGTCCAGACCACGATCACCGTCGCCGACCACGGCCCAGCGCGAGGCCATGCCGAGATACCAGCGGAAGATCAAGGCCATCTTGCGTTTCGGGTCACCGGCGGCGCGGGTGAGCTGATCGGGATCGCGGCGGGTGAAGTACTCCACCACGTCCTGCCACACCTCATCGACCGTGCGGCGCAGGATCTGGCGCTCCAGTTTGGCCAGTTCCTCGGCCGGTACCGCGTCCAAACCCGGGTAGGCGCAATACAGTTCGTACAGGCGCTTGGCGCGCATCGCGAACATGGTGCCCTTCTTGAGCACCTGGAGCTCCACACCGAGTTCGAACATGTCCGCGGCGGGAGCCATCTCCACATCGGCGACCCCGGCCTGGGCGAGCAGATGGCGCACTTCACTGGAAGTGCCCGCCTCCAAGCAGGATTGGTTCACCGAACCGGTGACGATGTAGTCCGCGCCCATGGCGAACGCGGCTGCCGCGGCGATCGGGGTGCCGATACCGCCCGCCGCGCCGACCCGCACGCGCACCGGCAGGTTCAGCTCGTGGCGCAGCTGATCGCGGCGGCGCACCAACGACGGGAACAGTGTGGTGAGCGGGCGGCGGTCGGTGTGACCGCCGGAGTCGGCCTCGGCGGTGATGTCATCGGCCAGCGGCACCAGCCGGGCCAGCTCCGCCTGCTCGGCCGTCACCAGTCCGGCCGCGACCAGATCGGCCACCATGGCCTCGGGTGCGGGCCGCATGAACTTCTCGGCCACCTCGGCACGAGAAACCTTGGCGATCACCCGATTCCCGATGATCAGGCCACCGTCGGCCGAGCGGGCGAGCCCGGCCACGCGGTAGCGCACGATATTGGGCGTCACATCCATGAACGCCGACGCCTCCACGCAGCGCACGCCGTAGCGCAGGAACAGCTCCACCGCCGCGCGTTCCAGTTCGGCCTCGCTGGGGCTGTGAATCAGGTTGGCGGCGTAGGGAAGTCCGGGAATCTCGGCGGCGAAGCGTTGCAGCGCGGCCTCCACGTGGGCGGGCAGCATGCCCGCAGCGCCGAACGAACCGAGATATCCGGCCCGTGCGAGGGCGATCACGTAGTCGGCCGAGGCGATACCACCGGCCATCGCACCGCCCATGTAGGCGTACTTCACCCCGTGGTGCGCGCGAAAAGCCGCGGAGCCCAAGCGATCCGGAGACAGTGGCCCGACGGCGGCGATCACGGTCGCGTCATCGAGGGGGCGGTGGGTGCTCAGTCCGATGCCGTTACCGTCCGCGGTGTGCACGACGTAGATCGGGGCGTCGAGGTCGACGAGGGTGTCGTAGCAGCCCTGGACGGTGGTGTGGACTGCGGGTTCGACGGCGTGTTCGGTTCCGACGGTGATACTCATCGTTCGTCCTCTCGGCGGTTGTGCACCTCGACGGCGATATCGGTGATCTCGTAGATGCGCATGCCCGGTTTCCAGACATTGGCATCGGCGATGACCAGCGTTCGGTCGTCCTCGCGGCGAATTTCCTTGATGTGCAGGTCGAAGGTCATCGGGCCCTCGGTGCGCAAGATCTGGCCGCGGTACTTCCAGGTCATGGGGACACCGAGCGGCATGGCGAAGACCGGATCGTCGAGTTCGGTTCCGATGCCCTGTTCGATGGCGTAGACCTGCAGGCCCTGGATCAGCGCTTCGACGCCCAGCGAGCCGGGCATGACCGGGTCGCGGTAGAAGTGGCATTCGAAATACCAGTCGTCATGGTCGATTTCGCGGTGTCCGCGCAGGTAGCCCCGGTCGAACTTGCCGCCGCCGGAGACGATGTCGACGGTGTCGACCATGCGCAGGTGGCCATCGGCCAAGCGCAGGCCCGACCGGGTGAACCAGTCGTCCCGGCCGCGTACGGCGAGCGTGCGAATCGCGTTGGCGGGCAGCTCTTCCTGATCGTCCAGCCACGGTCCGACGTATTTGCCGCCATCCAGGCCGACCTGGTTGGACAGGGCGTCGGCGGTGTGGAAGCCGAACATGGACTCACCGCGGTAGAACAGCTCACCGTCGGCGAACAGCTCGTACGCGAACTTCTGGAGCGAGGTGCCGGGCATGATCTGACTGAAGGTCATGCGCGTGTGCTGGCGAATCGTTTTGCCGCGCAAGTCGATCTGCTTGACGAGGCTGGCGGTGCCGTCCAGGTTGCGGATATTGAGTTCCTGGTCCGGGGTCGCCAGGCTCGCGCCCTGGTAGTAGCCGAGCAGAATCGCGGCCTGAAGCGAGGACTCCATGTAGACGCAGTTGGGCATGCCCGGGAAGGCGTTCTCGTGGAAGTACCAGGCTTCGGGCGGGCAGTCGTATTCGGTCTCCATGGTGGAACCGGACTTCAATTGCCCACGCACACCGCTGAATCGCATGATGCGATCCACGAACCTGAAGTCCCCGTTGGGGATATACGGGGCCTTGCGATCGGCGTAGATCTCGAATTCCGGTCCCATGGCGGTGGCCAGATCACCCTTGGCCGCGTGTGCCAGGTGCAGCTCGTTGATGAACGCGGGCTCGCCGTGGGCGTTGCGGCGGCCGAGAAACGCTGGGATGCCGCCGGTTTCGGGCCGGTACGGGGTGCCGGGCTTCTCGCGAACCTGCACGCCGAAGTTCTGCATGCTGATCATCGCCTTGTCACCGTCGTACACGGTGATGTCGGCGATCACGGCCGGGCGCGGCAGCATGGTCAGCTTGGTGATCTCGACGTGATAGCGGATCTGGCGCTGTCCGGGGGTGATCTGCCCGCGCACCTTCACCTGGGTCTTCAGTCCCGGGATCGACTGGAATTCGGCATCGGGCAGCACCAGGTGCATGCCCAGGTACATCGCGTACACCTGGAGCAGCTGCACGCCGCCCTCGGCGACGAGTGAACCGGCGAGTACCGGGTCACCGGGGAAGTGGCACTTGAAGTACCAGCCCTCGGGGTCGAGGTACTTCACGGCGCTGATCTCGCCGAGTGCGCACGGACCGCCGAGGCGATCGATCTCGGTGATCTCGTCGATCATCCGCAGCATCGAATCCGGCAGGCGCAGTGAACGATTGCAGCCGTCGGCGGTCTGGTCCCAGGCGGGGCCGAACACCTCGGCGGGGCGGCCCTGGGCGAGCAGTTCCAGGTCCGTGCCGGTCAGCGCGGTGCGATCGGTGCGGGCCAGCGGTTTGAACCAGGTGCGGGTCATGGCCTCGCGGCGTCGGCGGTCGGCGATATTGCTCACCACGCCGAGCGAGTTCTCCAGCTCCAGCGGGGAGAAGAAGCCGGCGCAGGCGTTGAGCAGTTCGAGGATGAGCACGCCGTCGGCGTAGCAGCGGTAGTTGAAGAAGAACAGCAGGCTGTCGCCGTTCCAGACGAAGCGCGCGATATTGATCTCGTAGCGCAGGGTTTGGCCCTCGCGCGGCAGGCCGCCGTGGAAGACCAGTTCGCTGTCCAGCAACCGGTAGACGCGCTGGCCCTGATTGCGGAAGTCGATGCCCAGGTAGCTGATCAACAGTAGATCGCACTGACCGGCTTCGATGGTGACCGCGCAGGGCACCAGGCCGTCCACGGTGTACCAGGCACCGACCGGGACGTCGTATTCGGTAGTGATCGACGACGGCTCGTAAACGCCGGGAATGCCGTTGATTTCGGTGACGCGGGTGACGAAGTGGTACGGCGGCTCGGGCAGGCGCACCCGGACCGGGTAGGTGTCGTACGCCGCGAAATCGGGGCCGAAGACGTTCTCGACTCGGCCCGAGGCGAATTCGAGCAGTTGCGCCTCATCCCAGATCACCGGGCGGGCGGGCTGTGACGGTGCGGCCGGGAGCGCACCGGAAGGTGGCACCGATCCGCGGCTCGCTTCGAGGGCGTCGAGGCTGGCGTGCGCGAGTGCGCCCTGCACCCGCAGGAACGACTCGTGAGCGTAGGTGACGCTGTGACGCATGGGTTGCAGGACGCGGGTGCGCGCCGCGACCACGTAGGGCGAAGCAGGCTGCGGCGCATTGGCACCGGGGGCGTACGCGGCAGCGGGTGAGGCAGCGGCCCCGGAGACGAACTGGGACACCGCCGCCGCCCCTGGAGTGAACTGGTGCGCAGTGGAGGCCGCCGGGGGCTGGGATGTCGCGGCCAACGCGGCGGCGGGCGCGGGGATGAATCGGGACGGGGTGGCAGCCACGGCGGGACGACGTTGCGGCAGGTACACGAAGGGTTCCCCCTCGATGATGATGGCATCGGGTTCGATGGTGATCGGCATGAGCAACTGCGCCTCGACTTCCTGAGCGGCGCGACGCGCATTCGATTCGGCGAGAATGGGCTGGGCGCGCTCGCGCACCCGCTCGACCAGGGATTCCCCACCGCAGGTGACCGTGGCTCGGAAGGCCGGGCGCGCCGGTGCGGCGGGCGCGGCGGGGAACAGGCGGTCCAGGCGGACATCGACACCGTGGCTGACCAACCGGGCCAGGGCCGCGGATACCGATTGACCGACGGACATGCCCCGGCGGTCCACCGCGACCGCGACATGCTCGCGCGCGCCGAGGGTTTCACCGATCCAGCGGGTGCATGTGGCCCCGGGACCGACTTCGATGAACACCCGGAAACCGCGGTCGTACGCGTTCTCGGTGAGCTTGGCGAAATCCACCGTGGTGCAAAGCGTTTCAGCGATGCGGTCCGAGATGACGGTGCGGTCGGACATATCCACGGTGGCGTAGTCGAAGCTGGACAGCAGCTCCAGGCCGGTGGCAGGGGCACCGAGTGGGTGGTCGTTGAGCGCGGCGAATTCGGCCCGCTCGGATTCCACCGCGGCGCAGTGCATGACGTGATTCGCCGGGGCCTTGGCGGCCTTGCAACCCAGCGTTGCGATGAGCTCGCGAACCTGTTCGGGGAATCCGGCGACCACCACTTCCCGAGGGGTGTTGACGTGGGTCAGGTAGACCCGATCCAGCGTGGCCAGGGCCGCGCGCACCTGCTCGGCATCCGCGAGCAGCACCTGGGTGGTCCAGACTTCGCGATCCGGTGTCTCGTCGGGCAGCTGCCACAGCGACCTGATGAGTCGCTTGGGGCCGCGCAGCTGATCGATGAACAGCGGCGAGCGATTCAGTGCGGCATCATCGCGGACGGCGGCGTCCCACACGTCCATGGCGAAGAGCATGCTGCTCTCCCCCAGGCTGTAGCCGAAACCGCCATGCGGGCGAATTCCCAGGGCGTCACGCAGCATTCGGGTCGAGAGCACCGCGGCATTGGTGCCGATGGCGAGCATGGTCGGGATCGACTCGATCAGCTCGCCCTCGTGCCGCATGAGGCCGGTGCGGTCGAATCCCAGTGCACCGCTGGGGAACACGGCCGCATGCTTGTACTCCGACCACGGTGCCCGGGCGTCGCGTTCGAACTCCGAGAGCAGGCCTGGGAATGCGGTGAACAGGTCACGGCCCGCTCCGGGGTAGGCGGTGAACGCGCCCGGATAGACGAACGCGATCCGGCCCTGCGCACCGACCGGGCGCGCGGTGCAATAGCTTCCCGAGGGTGTCGTCCAATCACGCTCCGCGGCAATGGTTTCCGGAAGGTGCTTGATTGCCGCGTTGAGCTCGCGACGCGCTCCCTCCGGGTCGGCCGCGACGATGACGGCTGTATAGCGGCCCGGGCGCGCGGTGTCAGGACGCTCCGAGAGCCCGGCGGTCTCGCGCCCCGAGAGCGCGGCGTCGTCGAGTTGCGGGCGCGCGGCCATGATCCGGTCGCGGGCCAGGTCGATCAGCGGGACTCCAGCGTCGAGCGCCGCGAGGCAGTCCAATGCGGCGGCGGCCAAGTCCGGTCCGCTGTCGGCGGACAGGGGGATCAGCACCGGGGCAGTCGCGCCCGGCCAGTCGATCGTCTCGACCGGGGGGCGTGCGGGAGCGGCGGAGAGCACGATGTGCGCGGTGCGCGGGCCGTCGACCGCATGCACGGCGGCGACGAGGCGGTCGTCGACGCCGCATCCCAGCCACGGGACCGGGGCGTCGAGCAGGCGCAGTGCGGAGTCGGTGAATTCGGCGGCGGTTCCGGCGATCTCGCGCAGCTCCGGTGTGGCAGGGGGTAGTTCGCGATGGCGCAGGCTCAGTGCGGCGGCGACCACGCCGACCAGCACGCTCGCCTGCTGGGTGTCGCCGACCAGCGGTAGGTGCCCGGCCAACGCACAGCCGGGGGCATCCGCACCGCGGTCGCCGTACAGGCGGGTCAGGTCGGTCAGACTCTCGGAGTCCAGGTTGCTGGCGAGTTCCAGGTATCCGATGTCTTCCGGCGTCAGGCCGTGGTGAGCCAGTGTCGAGCGGACGTGGCGCGCAATCGATTCGACGCCGTTGACGGTGGTTGCCACCGCGTCGAGGGTGAGTGCGGAGTCGTCGGTGGCGCGGGTCAGCACGACCGCCGCCGCGCCGTCGCCCAGGATCGGGCGCACGCCGTCGGCGAGAGTTGTTCGGACCAGGGTGTTCTCATAGCCCGCGGCCAGTTCGACGCCACCGACCAGCACCGCTTCCACGGTGGGATCCAGCAGCAGCAGTCCGGCGACCTCGAGGGCGCGAGCGCCGCCGGTCTCGTCGGCCGACACAGTGAAAGCCGGACCGGTGAAATTGTGCGCGGAGGCGATGCGCGCGGCCATCACATTGCCGATGTAGCTCAATACCTCGTTCGCGCCGATGGGATCGTGCAGTCCGGCGCGCACGGCGGCCTCGAGCCGATCAAGCTCGTCGGCAGTGAGATCCATTGCGGTGCGGGCGCACTCGGCCCGCACGTGCGCGCCGATATCGAAGCGGGCGCGGTGTGCGTGCGAACGCGGTTCCATTTCCATGGCCACGACAACACCGATGCGCCGATCCGGCCGGTTCGGGGCGGCGGTCAATCCGGCCTCCGCGAGGGCTTCATCCGCGGCCTCGAACAGCAGCAGATGCTGCGGATTGGCCTGTCGCAGTTCGGCGGGTGGCATCCGATAGCCGCGCACATCGACCTCGACACTGTCGGCGTAGCCCGCCGCCGAGTCCTGTTCCAGCTCCTCGATGCCCAACGCTTCCGAGCCGTACCAGCGAGTTTCGGGGCGTGCGGTCAACGCCGGGCGACCCGCACGCCGTGTGCGGCGCAGCGCCGCGAGTCCGGCGACTTCCCCGACGCGCACGCCGAGGCCGGTGATGGCCATCCGAACCGGGTGCGCGACAGTCGATCCCAGCGCGTCGCGCGCGGCCGAGCCGGGTGCGAGATTCGCGCCGGACGCGGTGGGTGTGGTGTTCACATCGGCCGATTCCGGCCCGGGACGCACGGTGTCGGTCAGCACCAGGTGTGCGTTGGTGCCGCCGAATCCGAAGGCTGACACCCCCGCCCGGCGCGGACGATCGCCATTGTCCGGCCAGGTCCGGTTCTCGGTGACGAGGCGATCGGCAGCGGACTCCGCGCCCGCGGGCCGAATCGGCTCGGTCTGCGTCGGCGTCGCGGGGATGACACCGTGCCGCATGGCCATGATCGCCTTGAGCACACTCGTGAAGCCCGCGACCGTGAGCAGATGGCCCACATTGCCTTTCACCGAACCCAGCAGCGGTATGCCCGCCGCGCCGAAGAATTCGGTGAGCCCGCGCAGTTCGATCGGATCGCCCACCGGAGTACCGGTGGCATGGCATTCGATGTAGTCGACCGTGCGCGGGTCGACCCGGTCCTCGTACGCCTGCCGGTACGCGGCCAGCTGCCCGGAGATATTGGGCACCAGAGGATGTGCGCCCGCACCGTCATTGCCGAGGCCGATGGACTCGACCACCGCGTGAATGCGGTTGCCGTCGCGCACAGCGTCGGCCAGCCGCTTGAGCACGAACACACCAGCGCCCTGGCCGGTGACAATGCCGGTGGAAGCCGCGTCGAAAGGCTGGCTCACCCCATTGCCCGGATAGGCGTGTAAGTCACTGAACGACAGGTGAATCAGCGTCGGATCGGGGGCGCACACCGCACCCGCGAGCACCACATCCGCGGCACCGGTGGCGAGATAGTCGCGACCGAGGCTCATGCTGTACAGCGCCGAAGAGCACGCCGCGTCCAGCGCGAGCCGCGGCCCGTGCAGTCCGAGCGCATCGCCGACGACCGTGGTGGGCAGACCCGAGGGCCACAGCGACCGCACCTGCTCGTGCGGCTGCCACGGCCCGGATCCATTGTCCGGCAACGACAGTCCGGCCTGTCGCAAACCCCGGCTGACGCCCTCCTCGAAGAAGGGCAGGCACAGTCGGACCGATTCCTCGGTGGGGAAGGAGTAGTTGCCCAGGACGAGCCCGGTGCGATCGAGCACCGGGTCGTCCTCGGCGATCCCGGCGTCGGTCAACGCCTGCCGGATCGCGTACAGCGGCCACCGGACCACCGCTCCCAGGTCCTCGACGAGCCGCGCGTCAATGCGCAGTCCCTCGTGGTCCATGACCGGCTCGGTGACGAAACCGCCTCGTACGGAGGTAATTCCGTGGGTTTCGTCGCCCCAGCCGCCGGGTGTGGCGGGGTCGGTGCCGAAGGTCTCGGCACCGCCCGGCCGGCGCAGGTCCGCGCCGGTGAGCAGGTTTTCCCAGAACTGCTGGGGCGTATGGGCGCCCGGGAGCAGACAGCCGATGCCGACAATGGCGATCGGTGTGCCGCAGTATGTGTCCGACATGCTAAGTCACGCTGTCCGATCCGATTGATCTGTCAGGAATTTCGCGCCCAGCGCCGCGTCGGCGACCAGTTGCACCGCATCGAAGCGCAGCAGTACCCGCCCGTCGGGCGTGCAGGCCGTGACCGAACCCTTCGCTACCGAGCCATTCACCTGTAGGGGATCGACCACCACCAGGAACTCACCGGTTCGAGGCAGTGCGTCGTAGACCTCGACCGCACCGATCGCTGTCGGCAGGCTGTTGAGTCCGGTGGTCGCGTGCACCTGTATCAGTGCCGCCTGCAACAGCAGGTCGGCGGATTCCGGTGCGTACTCCCCCGCTGCGAAAGCGCCTGCGGCGAGCGATGCTTCGACCGGTTGGCACACCGCGACCAGTCGTCCGTCCGAGGCCGTCAGGGTGCCGGTGATCCGGGCCAGCGACGGGCCGTGGAAGAGCACTCCTGCGGTGTAGGCGGTGGTCGGCTCGACCCCTGCCAGGTCGGGCAGCGCGAGAGCGGTTGCGGCGGTGGCGATCTGCGCCGGTACCAGTGCGCGGAAGCGCGGGCGTCCCGACGAATCCGTCACCAGCACCTTGTCCCCGGTCACCGCCAGATCCAGGTGCTGCGGCGAATTCTCGTCGAACACCAGACCTTTCAGCACCGAGAAATCGGTCAGCCGGGAGACCACACCGCCCCGCAGCCGTTGCACCGCTCCCAGGATCGCCCCGACTGCCGCCGTGGCGGGCAGTACCGCGATACCACCGATGGCATGGTCGGACAGCACCTCATCGTCTGCCAGACCGGTCAGCGACACCCGCAGAATCGCTGTGCCGGAGCCGATCTCACGCGAGGGTTTGACCGACAGCGGCTGATTCGGACCGACCACACACACCACATCGTGTGCGCGGGCGGCGCTGAACTGCTCGGTGAAGAAATCGACACCGACCGGGAGCGGGATGAGAGTCACCCCGCGCTCGGCGAACATGCGCTCCAGTTCCGGGGTCACCATGCCGCCCGCCCACGCGCCCCAGTTCACCGAGGTGACCCGGGCTCGTGGGAGGCGGCGGCGCAATGCGGTGGCGACCCGGTTCAGGGCCTCATTCGCACTGGCATAACTGGATTGGCCACGATTGCCGAAGAATCCGGCGATGGAGGAGAACAGCACCACGTGTGTGAGCCGCTCTTCGCCGAGCGCGTCGAGCACCGAACGCAATCCGGCCAGCTTGGTCGCCAGCACCGGGCCGACATCGACGGCACGCTGATCGACAATCGCCTTGTCCGCGAGTACGCCCGCGCCGTGCACGAGGCCGGTGATCCGATCCCGGTACGGTGCGAGTGCTGTTGCGGTGGCGGCGGTGTCGGTGACATCCACGGCCACGTACTCGGCCGTGGCTCCCGCGGCCCGGATCGCCGCCAGGGTCTCCCGGATCTCTCGACCGGCGACCATGCCGCGATAGATCCGTTCCACCTCACGCGGAGTGGGCTTGGTGCCCGCCGACCGCAGTTCGGCGACGATCGCGCCCTTGAGGGCACTGTCGGGAACCCCTGCGGCCCAGGCGGGTTCGTCGGCGAGTTCGCTGCGGCCCAGCAGCAGCAGCCCACAGCGGTAGCGGCGGGCCAGGCCGATGGCGCATGCCGCGGTGACACCGCGTCCGCCGCCGGTGACGGCGAGCAGGTCGGCGGTGGTCGGCTCGGGCACCGAATCGCCCTGCGGCAGCAGCGGATCGGTCCCGTCCTCGACCGTGGCGGCCAGCGTGCGGCGGATCAGATCCGCCGCGATGCCGACCTCGGCCGTAGCGGTGTCCGCATCGCTGATCTCGGCGACCAGCTGTGCCGCCGCCTGCTCCACGGTGAGCGCGGGGCTCACGTCTATCGCCCGGCAGAACAGCGAAGGTGCTTCGATCGCAAGGGTTTTCACCAGGCCCGGCAGACCGCCGAGCAGTCCGGCGGCATCGGCGGAACCCGAGAGGCCCAGTAGCCCGTCGATGCGACTGACGGTGATGAAGGCCGCGCGGCTCGTCTCGACTCGCTCTTCGAGCGCACGCTGAGCCGAGCCCGCCAGCAGCAGCGCGGATTCCAGCGTCGCAATGGCTTCCGCCCAGTCGGCCGGGGCATCCGGAGCCAGGAACAGCACCAGATCCACCCGGCCCACCGGCAGTTCCGTGCCGCGCTGCACGGTCCAGCCCGCCGCCGTCAAGGCGTCGGTGAGAGGGTCGGCCAGCGTGCTCCCGGCGCCGGCGACCAAAGCCACCGGCGCTTCGGCGTACGCGCCGACCAGAGTGAAGACGGAGGGGATTTCGGTAAGGCGCGCCTGCATCCGGGCGATGCGGGACGCGCCATCAGCTTTTGGGTGGTTCGCCTCCGCACCGTTCGCACCGGCGAGCGCGCCGCTGATGAAGTCCACGATGCCGCCCAGGGTGCGCAATTCACCCATCTGCTCGGGTCCGGCCTGCGGACTGTCGGGGAAGCGCTCGCCGAGCGCGCCCATGATCTCGACTCGCTTGATGGAGTCGATGCCGAGATCGGCCTCGACGTCCATGTCCATGTCGAGCATGTCGGTGGGGTAGCCGGTCTTCTCGGCCACGACCTCGAGCAGGGCCTGGCGGACGGTCTCGGTGACGTCACCGGCCGGAGCGGTGGTGGCGGGGGCCTGGGCCACGGGCGCGGCGACCGGAGCCGGAGCGACAGGCGCGGCAACCGGAGCCGGAGCGGCAACCGGGGCAGCGACCGGGGCGACCGGAGCCGGGGCGACCGGAGCAGCAGGGGCCGCAACCGGCTGGGCGACGGCTACCGGCTGGGCGTATGCCGCGGGCTGGGGAGCCGGGGCCTGGACCGGAGCGGAAATCGCCGGGGCGTAGGAGGAGTGGCCGACCTCCAGCTCGGGACGCGAGATGCGCTCGACCGGGCGGCGCACGGCGGGAGCCGCGCCACCGAGTCCGGCTTCGAGGTAGGCGAAGCCCAGCAGAACCTCGCTGGCCTGGCCGTGGGCCTGCCCGATCGCGACGCTCTGATCGCTGACCGAGGCCAGTCCGGCCACCGTGCGGTCACTCAGCGTGCCCTGCATGGCGTCGTATTCCAGAATGCCGCTGAGCCTTTCGGCGACCCGCAGCTGGCTGCTCAGGTATTCGCGGTGCAGGGCCAGGTGGTCGCCCGCCATGCTGTCGTGCCCGGCCGGGTGCGCGGCCGGAGCCGGAGCGGTCACGGTGTGGCCGTTGCCATTTCCGTTGCCATTGCCGTTTCCGGTTCCGTTTCCGGCGACCGGGGCGGCGGCGGGTGCGGGGACCTGGTACCCGTTCTCGAGCGCGTCGCGATAGGCCTCGCGGCGCTCCTCGGACACATAGTTGATGCCGTTCAAGGGAATCCTCATTCCTTTGGTCTCGACTACTTCGGGGGCTGGTGCGCTGTAGCGGTTGAATCCGGCCAGGGGCAGTCCGAGGACCGCGAGCCGCGCGGCCAGCTGTTTGAGCGAACGGTCACCGTCGGTTCCGGGGCCCGCGTCGGCGGCCAGCACGACTACGTCGTCCCGATCGGCCAGGATCTTGCGCACGAGGCCGGAAAGCACCGACTTGGGACCGAATTCGACGAACACCCGGTACCCGGCCTCGTACATCTCGAGCACCCGCGGGGCGAAAGCCACCGGCTGCGAGAGCTGTTCGACCAGCACCGACCGATTGGCCTCGAGGTCCGCGGTGTACTCGGCGTTCGCGGTATTGGCGAACACCGGGATGAGCGGCCGGGTGAAGGCCGCCTGGGCGACCGCGTCCCGGAACGCCGGAATCCCGTGCGCCACATAGGGGGTGTGGAATGCGGCGGACACCGGCAGCAGGTTCGCGCCGAGCCCGAGCTGGTTGGCAGCTTCGGCGAAGGCGCGCACAGCGTCGGTGCCGCCGCCCACCACCGTCTGCTCGGGGGCGTTGAGATTGCACACCACGACATCGGGATGCGCTGCCAGCAGGTCGGTGAGTTGTTCCGGGGCGCAACGCAATGCGGCCATGGTGCCGCGATCCGACTCGCCCTCGGGCAGTTGCGCCATCGCCCGGCCGCGTGCTCGGGCCAAACGGTGGAAACCGTCCTCATCCACGGCTCCGGCGGCCCACAGCGCGGTGAGTTCACCGAAGCTGTGACCCATCGCGCCCTCGGCCGCGAAGCCGAGCTCGGTCAGGTAGCGGTACTGCCCGGCCGACAGCGCACCGATCGACGGCTGCGCGAAATCGGTGCGGCGCAACGCTTCCTCGCCCGCGGAGGCGGTATCCGCGTCGAAGGACTGGGGCGGGAAGAGCACCCGGCTCAACGGTTCACTCGGATCGGAGATGCGGCTGGCCGCGTCCAGTGCGGCACGGACGGGCGGTACCGCGAGTGCGGCTCGGCCGCCCATGCCGACGTACTGGCTGCCCTGTCCGGCGAACAGTGCGGCGACCTTACCGGGCACCTCGGCGCGACGCCGGTACCACGCCCCGCCGGGCAGTTCGAACGATTCGATCGTCGGTTCTGCGCGCAGCCGATCAATTGCCTTGTCCCGCAAGGTATTCAATTCAGCAACGTCGCGGGCGACCACTGCCAGGCGTGGCTGGTCGGCTTCTAATGCGCCCTCGAGCGATGCGCCGGACGGCTTCGCGGCGACCTCGGCCAGCAATGCGTCCACATCCGCGCCCTGCCACAGGTGCACCTGGTAATCCCGGTGCAGCGCACGCGCATCCGCGCCGGAGGGATCGTATTCCTCCAGCACGCAATGGAAATTGGTGCCGCCGAAGCCGAATGACGAGCTCGCCGCCCGCCGCCGCTCACGCGCGGGCTCCAGCACCCAGGGCCGCGTAGTCGTGTTCACCCAGAACGGCGAGTTCGGGAAATCGACCGATTCCTTGGGCTTTTCGACATTGATGGTCGGCGGCAGCACCTTCTGGTGCAGTGCCATCGACAGCTTGATCAGTCCGGCCGCGCCGGCCGCCGCCTTGGTGTGGCCGATCTGGGATTTGACGCTGCCCACCGCGCAGAACTGCTTGTCCTCGCTGGCCTCGGCGAAAACCGCACGTAGCGCGGACAATTCGGTGACATCGCCGACCGCGGTGCCGGTGCCGTGGCATTCGAGCAGGCCGATTTGCTCCGGTCCGAAACCGGCATCGTCGTACGCCCGCTGCAGCGCGACGATCTGACCTTCCTTGCGCGGGGCGTAGATGCTCTTGAAGCGCCCATCACTGGAACTGCCGATACCGCGCAGCACCGAGTAGATGCGATCGCCATCGCGTTCGGCGTCGGCCAGGCGCTTGAGCGCCAGCATGCCCATGCCCTCGCCGATCATGGTGCCGTCGGAGTTCTCGTCGAACGGCCGGATCACCCCGGACTTGGACAGCGCGGGGGTCTTGCTGAAGCACAGGTACATCAGGATGGTGTTCTCGGCGTCGCAGCCGCCGCTGATCATCAGATCGGCACGGCCCGAAACCAATTCGGCCACCGCCATATGCACCGCGGCCAGCGAGCTCGCGCAGGCGGCGTCGACAGTGCAGTTGGTGCCGCCCAGATCGAAGCGATTCGCGATGCGCCCGGACACGACGTTGCCGAGCATGCCCGGGAAGGAGTTCTCCTCCCAGGGCGCGAACGCCTTGACGAACTTGGCCGCGATCTCCTCCGCGTCCTGATCACTCAGGCCGCAGCTGCGCACGACCTCTTTGAGGACCGGGGTCTGCAAACGGGTCGCCAGCGGCTGGGTCAGCGAATTCGCACCGGTGATACCGAGAATGACGCCGGTGCGGCTCGAGTCGTACCACTGCGAATCCGGTGCGCCCGCGTCCGCGAGGGTCTGCTTGGCCACCACCAGGCTCAGCAATTGCAGTACATCGGTGACCTCGAGCTGGTTCGGCGGCAGACCGAACTCCAGCGGATTGAAGTCGACCGTCGGAATGAATCCGCCGCGCTTGGCATAGGTCTTGTCCGGGGCGCTGGGATCGGGGTCGTAGTGGTCCTCGATCTTCCAGTGCGATTCGGGCACATCCTCGATGCAGTCGGCGGCCTCGACCACATTGGTCCAGAATTCCGACAGGTCGGCCGAACGCGGGAACAGCGCGCCCAGTCCCACGATCGCGATCGGGGTATCGCTCAGCTTCATCCGATTGTCCATTGCATATCCTCGGCGATGTTCGACCGGTCAGGCCGCCGCGAGGCGGTCCTTCTCGGTGACGATGTAGCGGGCCAGCTCAGCGATGGTCGGGTGGTACCACAGGGCCGTGGTCTCCAGCTCGAAACCGAGCCAGGATTCCAGTTCGTTGCCCAGTACCAGGGCTTCGGTGGAATCGAGTCCGAAGGAATCGAAGAAGTCGTCGAAGGAGATTTCCGAGGGCTCGGCCTGCAATTTGAAGGCGATCTTCTCGGCCAGCCAGTCCTGGACCTGTTCGACGGTGAGGGCGGGGACGTCAACCTTTTCGGTCATGATGAAAACTCCAGCAGCTGTTCGAAATGGTCAGAGAGCACTATCGATGGAGAGACTGCGCAGCACCGCGTCGGCCGCGGCCGTGCCGGAATCGAAACCGGACTCGTGGCTGCCGACGATATCGATGCCCATCTTCCGCGAGTGGAAATATGATCCGGCGAACTTCACACGCGAATCGCCCGCATTGATGGTGTGAATGGTGGATTGCAGCGCCCGGGCCGCGGTGGTGAACACCGGATGCCGGTAGTCGAATTCCCGGATAATTCGTTCGGGATCGATATCGAACGGATAGTCCAGGGTGAGGAAGTAATCGGTCTCACTGGTGAAGTCGTGCAGCGAATTCAGGTAGTAGACGACCCACGTGCTCATATCGTCGTTACCGCCCGAGCGCGCGTAATTCCAGCTCCGCCATTTCTCCCGATCCAGCGGCATACAGGCGGCATCGGTGTGCAGCGCGGCGCGCGTGGTGTTGTACTGGATCGCCTCGAGCGCACGCTGGGGTTCGGTCGGGGCGGCGAGCACATTCAGCGCGTCATCGGCGTGCAGGGCGATGATCGCCTCGTCGAAGTGCTGGGTGCCCTCGGCGGTCGTCACCGTGACCCCGCTCGCGTCCTCGGCGACCCGCTCGACCGCGGTGCCGAGCTTGATGTCCTGTCCGGCCGCGCGCAACCGCTCGAGCGCGGCCCGTACGTAATTGATGCTGCCTCCGGTTACCGTGCGCCACGGCGCGGTTCGGCCGCCGAGCCCTTCGCGACCGTGTCCGAGGAAGAACGCGATCACCGTCGCGGCGGGCATATCCCAGATGCGGTCGGCGGGCACGGACCACGCGGCGGTGGCGACCAGCACGATGAATCCGTAGCGGAAGGTGTCGCTGTAACCGTTCGCGGTCAGATAGTCGCCGAGTGACATCTCGGCCTGCTTGCGGATGAAGTGCCCCGGCGATTCGGTGTAGAAGCGCTCGGCCTCGGCCCACAGCTGGACGAAATCGGCCGGATATTTGGCCCGGATCGCGGCCTCGTCCAGTTCGAAATCATCGGAGACGTAGCAGACCCGGGTGTCGGCGTTGTGGAAGCTGAACCGGCCCGGATGCGCCTGGCAGGCCACGCCGAGATCGGCGAAGAACTGCGTGATTTTCTGGTAGTGCGGCTCGTTGTAGACAATGAAGGCCGTATCCAGACCGAGCGTCCGGCCCGCATCGGTAACTTCGACGGAATTCGCGTGTCCGCCGGCAACGGCTTCTTTTTCGAATACCGTCACCTCGGCATGCCCGCGCAGGTGATAAGCAGCCGATATGCCTGCTATTCCGGCGCCGATCACTGCCACCTTTGCCATGCCTACCCCTTCACGGTTGATCACGATTCCGTCTCATCTAAACAGGATCGGCCGCCGCACTGAAGGTCACAAAGGGAGCACACGGACGTGTATCTAAAGTGGTACGCGGCCGTATTTAAAAATGAAACGAGTTATAGAAAACGGCTGGTGGGTGGACCATTTCGCATGCGATCTGTAAGACTGCGAGCATGGCGATCAACAGTCGAACGTCGGAATATTCCATGAGAACCGCAACCCTCCCGATTGTTAAACCAGTACGAATTCTATTTCTCTGTTTCATCGAAGCGCGACCGGCTGTTCAATTGATGTTCGCACTACGTTTCATCGCGGCATCGAGTTTGACCGCATCGCAGTTTTCCGGAATTCCGCATGCTGCCTGGACCGACTACCTGTGCGCGCTGCTCGCCTGGTTCCTGGCGACCGTCCACGTCTATTTGCTCAACGGCATCGCCGACAGCGTGAACGACCGGATCAACGGGGTGGGGCGGCCGGTGGGCCGCGGTGAGCTGGATCCGCGCGATGCCACCACCGCCGCCTGGGTCATCGCGGCGGCCGCGCTCGGATTCGCGGTATTCGTCGGCCTCACCATGACCGTGCTGGTGATCGCGTTCCTGGCATTGGGTTACGCGTATTCGATGCCCCCGTTCCGGCTCAGCCGCACCTGGGCCGGGTCGAGTCTGATCGTCACCCTCGGCGGGCTCTGCACCTATCTGGCCGGTGCCGTCGCCACCGGGGCACCGCGCACCGCCGATCTGATCGTCTTCGCCGTGGCGATGTCGCTGTGGATGGGGCTGGTCGGAGCCGTGGTCAAGGACTTCTCCGATGTCGCGGGTGACCGGGCCGCGCATCGGCGGGTACTAACCCTGCTGGTCGGTGAAATGCGTTTGCGCACCTGGATTTCCGTGGCCGCGGCCGCGGTCGCCGGTGGACTCGCGATCGGCGCGTACCACCTGCCCGTACTCGAATATCCCTGTGCTGCGGTTATTTTCGGTGCCGCGCTGGTCATCGGGTACACCCTCACCACTCGCTATCGCGATCCGCGACCGGTGAGCAGGCGGCCCTACCGAGCGTTCATGATCACTCAGATGGCCGCCAATTTCGGTGCGGTGCTGAGCGTGCTGCCGGTGTGATCACTCCGGCGAATACGGACCGATGAGCTTGGCCGCGGTCGCGCGTTTGACAGTGTCCAGACGCGAGACCGCGCCGAGCTTGCGAAAGATATTGCGCAGGTGCCGCTTCACCGTGCCCTCGGTAATGCCGAGGGCATTGGCGATCTGCCGATTGCTCATCGCGCTCGCCACCAGCTCCACGATCTCGACCTCGCGCGCGGTGAGCGCCTGATCGGGCGATTCCGACCGGCTGTCGGCCCGCGCCCGGCGATCCTCCTGCCAGGACACGTAGACGATGACCTCGCCGTCACCGTCGGCGGTGCGGATCGCCGACAGCAGCGTCTCGAGCCGGGCGCTCTTGTGCAGATAGCCGGCGATGCCGTGCTCGACCAGTTCCCGGATCAGGCTCATGTCCTGATGCATGCTCACGATCAGCACCCGCGATGCGGGACTGGCCTGCTGCAACTTTCGCAATGTCTGCACGACGTCGTCGCCCGGGATCTCGACATCGAGGATCACCACATCCGGTTGCAGCAACTCGGCCCGCTCCACACCGGCGCGGCCGTCGGCCGCCTCACCGATCACGGTGATATCGCTTGCCTGGTCCAGGATTTCGCAGAGGGCGCCGCGCAGCATATTGTGATCGTCGATCACCAGCACCGATATCATCGCGGTCAGCGCGCCTCGTCGATCGTCAGCGGAATCCATAACGCGATGCGGGTACCGGTTCCGGGGCAGGAGCCGAAGGTCACCGAACCCGAAAGCGCTTCGGCGCGTTCACGCATCGAGGTGAGTCCGTTCGCGCGGCGCGGCCGAGTGGGATCGAAGCCGATTCCGTTGTCCACCACGCGCGCCCAGACCTCGTGCGGTGCCAGATCGACCTCGACGGACACCTTGGTCGCCTGCGCGTGCGCGAAGGCGTTGCGCAGTGCCTCGCGCAGTACCAGGAAGACCTCGTCCAGCGCTTCGGCGGACACCCAGGACTGCGAACCGTTGACCCGAATGTCCACGACCGGGACCGTCCGGCACAGCGATTGCACGAAGGCCGTCAGCGCATCCCGGAGAGACGTGCCGCCCTCGACGGTGCGCAATCCCGATGTGATCGCGGCCAATTCGGAGATCGCGTCCGAGAGCACATCGGCGGCGGACTCAATACCTTTGCGGCCCTTGGGTTCTCCCGCCGCGATGATCTCGAGCTGATGCATGGCCAGGCTGAGCGTGTTGCCGAGGCGATCATGGATCTCGCGGGCGAGCATGCGCCGGTCGGCATCGTTGACTATGCGGATCTGATCGAGCAGGAAGGCGTCGTACCCCTTCGCGCCCGCTTCCAGCCGAGTGAACAGACTGCGGCTCAGCTGTGTGGCCAGATCCGCGATCCGATGCCGTGCCTCGACCCGCCCGGATTTCACCACATCCGTCGCCTCGGCCAGCACCAGTTCGAACAGGATCATGGCCGCGCGCACCGAGGAGTCCGGCCGAATCCCCCGGCCGCCACGGCGTTCGGCCATATCCACGATCGCCTGGAGTGGAACCTGCACACCGGTCGGCTGCCCGTCCTCATCCAGGGTCTCGGCGCATTCGCCGATGATCCGGCACGCCTGTATGACGCATTCGTCCCAGACCTCGGGGTCCGCGACCAGCGCGCTGCCGATGAGTTCGAGTTCGCGGCGATACCTGTCGAGTACGTCCTGCTGTCGCGCCTTCAGCAGCTCCGCCACCGTGCCCGGATCCCGGCTCATGCGCCGAACTCCCGGATGCGCGAACATTCGGCAATCCCGTGGCAATGATGACCGTGCACAATCGCTCGGCGCCAGCGCAATATCCATGCCACGGTTGCCATTTCAGATTTTCCCCTTTGCGTCCCACCCACGGTGCGCCGGGATATCAACTGACCGATACCCTCGGGTTAACGGCACTCTACCCAACAATCGCAAGGTCATCGACCGGACCAATACCGGGCGTACCGGACAGCACCCGCCGGAAAACTACTGGTCAATCGACCTATTAGCTCGCGCTTCGGAAGACGTTCACCTGCGACGCGTCGCGTTCATCTCCGGAGTGGCGCGGCCGCCCGCAATACCCCCACCTGGTGACTTCCGGGCGCAGCCGCGGTGCGCGCGTGAACACCGGGTGAAATCCGCAAAACCATTGCAGGAAGCCGATTTCCACACCCGCAACCGCTAAAATTGAGTAGCGAGCGGTGCGCTGCGACCGCATATCATGACAATCATGTTCAGCGGCGGCAAACTCGGAATCCTAGCCATCGGGCTTTCCCTCGCGCTCGCCCTCGGTGCGTGCTCATCACAGTCGCCCGCCAAAGTCTCAGCTGGCGGCGAAGTTACAGCAACCCTGACCGATCCCGATCCGACGCCGATCGCGTCCGAGCCGCATCCGGTGCTACCGGTCACGCTCCGCGGTTTCGACGGCGCATCCGTCACGGTCTCCGATATCGATCGCATCATCGCCGTCGACCGCTTCGGCACCCTGGCCCAAACCGTCTACGCGCTCGGCCTCGGCTCGCATCTGGTCGGCCGCAGCACCGCCGCGAAGCTTCCGGCGATCATCAACCGCCCCGATGTCACCCCCAATGGCGAATCCATGAGCGTGGAAGCGGTCCTGGCCCTGCACCCCACGGTGCTGCTCACCGATGCCACCACCGGCACCGCCGCGGTCTTCGAACAGCTGCGCGCGGCCGGGGTCACCCTCGTATTCTTCGATCCCGCAAGAACACTCGCCGGAACCGGCCCGCAGATCCAAGCGGTCGCGGACGCCCTCGGCGTCCACGATGCGGGCACCGCCCTCGCCGCCCGCACCACCTCGGAGATCCAAGCCGCCACCGCGGCGATCACCCCGCCCAACCCCCAGCCCCGCATCGCGTTCATCTACCTGCGCGGCACCGCCCTCACCATGCTCGCGGGCCCCGGCTCCGGAGCCGACGCCCTCATCACGGGCCTGCGCGCCCAAGACGCAGGCACCGCGGCCGGTCTCACCGAACCCTTCGTCACCATCACCAGCGAAGCCCTCATCACCGCCCGCCCCGACATCCTGCTGGTCATGACCGACGGCCTGGCCTCCATCGGCGGCCCCTCCGCCCTCTACAAACTCCCCGGCGTAGCCCAAACCCCCGCCGGCCGCGATCACCGCATAATCGACATGTCCGACGACGTCCTACTCTGCTTCGGCCCCAATACCGGCCGAGTCCTGGCCGCCCTCAGCCACGCGGTCTATCGCTGACCTCCCCGCACGCCCGGCGCAGCGGCTCGGACCAGGGTAGCCAGCGCGGATCGGGTCCGCCCGTATCGTCGCCGACCATATTGGTGCACGTATAGGCCACGGCGACACCGGATTCGGGATGCGCGAAGCCGATGCGGCCGCCGGTGCCGACCTGCCCGAACGCGCCTTCGCCGAGCAGTTGGACCGGACGGGTGAGTTCATAGCCGTGGGCGAAATAGTTGCTACGCGGCATGATTCGCAGCGGTCCCGGGTGATTCAGCCCTTCGGTTTGCGGTTGCCGTGCCCGCCGCACCGCTTCGGCGCTGAGCAGTCGAATACCGTCGACCTCGCCGATGGTCGCGGCGAACATGCGCGCGACCGAACGCGCGTTCCCGATGCCATTGCCCGAGGGCACCTCCGCCGCATGCCCTTCGCGGCTGTTGAGCAGTTTCATGCCTTCGTCGCGGGTGGCGACCGTCGCGAGGGTGGCGCGAATCAGCCGCTCGCTCACATCGACTCCCATGCGGGTCAGCAGCGCCTCGACCTCGGCGACGCCGGGTTCTCGCCGCCGGGTGAATTGCGGAACCACACGATGTTCCTGGTTCTCCGGCAAGCCGATCCACAAGCTCAATCCCAGCGGTTCGGCGATCTCGGCGGCCAGGAACTCACCAACGCTCTTACCGGTGACCCGCCGAATCAGCTCACCGGCCAGGTAACCCCAGGTCAGGGAGTGATAGTAGAACGCGGTGCCCGGCTCCCACAGCGGGGTCATCGACGCCAGCGCGGACACGCATGCCGCCCAATCGGTCAATTCCCGCGCCCCGATGGCGGATTCGGCATCGAAACTGGACAGGCCACCACGATGCGACAGCAGATCGGCCACCGTGATCTCGGCCTTACCGCCCGCCGCGAACTCGGGCCAGTACTCCCGAACCGGCGCATCGAGATCGAGCAGGCCGCGACCGACCAGAATGTGCACGCATGTCGCGGTCATCCCCTTCGATACCGACATGAGCACCGTCAGCGACTCCGCGTCCCAGCTCTTGCCCGATTCCGGGTCCTGCCCCGTCCACAGATCCACCACGACCCGCCCGCGCCGATAGACGCAGAGCTGCGCACCGCCCTCGTCATCGTCGTGCGCCCGCGCGAAACCGTCCCGCACCGCCTCGAACCCGCGCTCGGCAAATCCCTCCACCAGCAACCCCCATACCTCCCGGACGAGATCGACGGGCACACCTGAGCGGCGAAACCCCCTTCGCTCCCAGAACAATATTCGAGCGGTCACAGGTGCACACGGTCTCCTTTCGTCATGGCCGCGGATCTCGTGGTGTCGTCCGGTCGACCGCACGTGACGAGCCACCGATGACTTTCGCGGTGCTGTCGCCTCTGTATGAGTAGGCGGACTTACGCCGGGCTGAACAACCGGAAAGAGAAGAAGATGTTGCTCGAAGGCAAGAACGTGGTGGTCTACGGTGCGGGCGGGGCCGTGGGCGGTGCGGTGGCTCGCGGATTCGCGCGCGAGGGGGCCAGGGTTTTTCTGACCGGACGAGATTCCGGCGCTCTCGATGCCGTCGCCAAGGAGATTTCGACGGCGGGCGGGGCTGCCGAGACCGCCGTGGTCGACGCGGTCGATGAGCGGGCCGTCGCCGGGCATCTCGAGACAGTGATCGCCGCGACCGGTGGAATCGATGTGTCGTTCAATGCGATCGGGATCTCGCCGCGGGGATTGCAGGGCATTCCGCTGGCGGAGCTGCCGGTAGAGAATTTCCTGCTTCCGATCACGACGTACACGCGGGCGCACTTCGTAACCGCGAAATCCGCTGCACGGCATATGATTCCCCGCGGCTCGGGCGTGATCATGATGCATACGCCCGAGCCCGCACGCGCGAGTATGCCGCTGGTCGGTGGGATGAGCGTGGGCTGGGCGGCGATGGAGGCGCTCAATCGCGCGCTGTCCGCGGAATGGGGGCGGTACGGCGTGCGCTCGGTATGCCTGCGCACGACCGGCATGGTCGAGACGCCGGTGATCGATGTGGTGTATGGGCTGCATGCCGATGCGCTGGGCATCACCAGGGACCAATTCACGGCTGCCGCAATCGATTTGACCCATCGCAAGCGGCCAACCACGCTGGCCGAGCTCACCGCGGTCGCGGTGTTTCTCGCCTCCGATCACGCGTCGGCGATGACCGGCACCGTCGCCAATCTGACCGGCGGACTCATCGTCGACTGAGCACAATCCGACACAGGAGCAGAGCAATGAATGATCTACTCGCGAACGCCATTGCCGCACATGGTGGTTCGCAGCGGTGGAGTCGCATCCGGGCGATTCACGTCGATGCCGCGATCACCGGGGCGTTCTGGCAGATCAAGGGGCAAGGTGACGCGCTGAAGGACGTTCACGTCGAGGTTGACACCACGCGAGAGCGACTGACCATGGACTTCGCCGGTCAGGATCGACGGTCGGTGTTTGCGCCCGACCGGGTCGTGCTCGAGCGTGCCGATGGGACGATCATCGGCGCACGTGAGGACCCGGAACGTTCATTCGACGGCCACCAGTTCCAAACGCCCTGGGACGAGCTGCATCTCGCGTACTTCACCGGTGAGGCACTGTGGACGTATCTGAACACGCCGTTCCTGTTCATGTGGCCGGGGTTCGTATGCGACGAGATCGCGCCCATCGAATCCGGCGGTGAAACCTGGCGGCGGCTGCGCGTCAGGTTCCCCGACCACATCAAGACCCACACCCGTGAACAAACCTTCTGCTTCGGCCCGGACGGGCTGCTGCGCCGTCACGACTTCACCATCGACATCGTCGACCCGGCCACCGAATCACATCTGTACGCCACCGACTATCGCGACGTCGACGGCATCATCATTCCCGCGACCCGGCGGGCCTACACCACGATGGGCGGCGACCAGATCGTGCTGGTCGCCATCGACATGGCCGATATCACCGTTCGATGAGATGACCCCTACACGCGACAGGATCACCGGATCATGCATTCCATGACCGAAACCAACACCGGCAACGAGGATTTCGGACAGCTCAGCGCACCGTACCGACGGGAGCTGCTCGCCTACTGCTATCGCATGCTCGGCTCGGTCGAGGATGCCGAGGAGGTGGTGCAGGAGGTCTATCTCGACGCCTGGCGCGCGTACGACCGATTCGAGGCTCGCTCGTCGTTGCGCACCTGGCTCTACCGCATCGCGACCCGCGCGTGTTTCAAAGCGCTGGAAAGGATCCGGCGCAGACCGCTGCCCGCCGACCTCGGCGACCCCGAACCGAACCCGGGCATCGGGCCGATCCCGCGAAACCCGGAAGTTCCGTGGTTGCAGCCGATACCCGACTATTTGTTCACCAGCGCGCCGGACGATCCGGAAACCGTTGTGGTGCAGCGACAATCACTGCGGCTGGCGTTGATGGGGGCATTGCAACAGCTCCCACCGCGACAGCGCGCCGTGCTCATCCTGCGCGATGTACTGCAGTGGCGCACAACCGAAGTCGCCGAACTGCTCCAGATGTCAACCGCCGCCGTCAACAGCGCACTGCAGCGCGCACGATCCCAGATCCCGCTCAGCCAGGACGGTCTCACCGAACCGGACGAGCCACACCAGCGAGATCTGCTGAACCGCTACGCCATCGCCTTCGAAACCGCCGATGTCGATCAACTCGTCACCGTCCTGACCGAAGACGCGCGGTGGGAAATGCCGCCCATCGCACTATGGTTCGAAGGTCGCGATACCGTGTGCGCCTTCCTGGCGCGGCAGATGCGGATCATCGGCCCCGCCGACGTGGTCGCCACCTCCGCCAATGGTCAGCCCGCTTTCGCGGTGTACCGGCGCGGTGTGGACGGCACCCACCGACCGCACGCCGTGCACGTCCTGACATTCGGCGCCGAGGGCATCAGCAGGGTCGTGGCATTCCACGGCGCCCGATTGTTCCCGCTGTTCGGACTCTGACCGGGCAGCGCCATGTCCGAATCCGAGAACTCCGCCGACTCCGCACTGCGCGCACAACTGGGACTGTTTTGTGCGCTCATGCTCGGCTCAGCCGACGCGGCCGACCGCGTACTTCAGCAGATCTACAGTCAGGCAAGCGATTCCCCCGACGAGAGCTCCTCATCGATGCGCGTTCGACTGTTCCGCATCGCGGCCGAGCTCTGCGGTATTCGTCCGCTGATCTGCGCCGATACTCCCCCACACTCGTCGGCTACGCGAGCACATCGTCAATCGCGCCCATGACATGCCGTATCCAAAGTATGTCCGCACTAAGCCCAGGGCGTAGAGGGGCACCAAGGTGCACGGCGGTGTGAGGGCATGCGCGGGGTCGAGCGCGTTCGCGACCATCGCGACCGCGGCTGGCGAGTACGGCTGCGCGAAATGCTGCGAAAGATCAATGGGGCAAGCGTCATTGATGTATCGGGTGACCGCGTTGGACGCACCAACCGGTGCGCGCATTCCGCCGAGCAGGCCGATCTCATCGGCGAGATCGGTGATCTGGGTGTACTCGATCGCCGGCTGCAGCGGTTGGATCTTTTCCCATGCCCACGGGTCGGCAAAGTTCAGGTACAACGGTGGAATACGTCCGTTGTTCAGGATCGCTTGGAACAGCGACTCGGGAATGATGTTGCGCGCCAACGCCGTAACGTCGACCGGAAGTCCGGTCGACGCATACGGCGACGACATCAGCACCATTTTCCCGACCTTGTCCGCACCGCCGAGGACATTGAGGTAATAGCGGTCGACGAGTCCGCCCTGGGAATGCCCGACCAGATCGACCCGCGCCGCACCGGTCGCGGCCAGCACCCGATCCACCACATCGCGAACCTCGACCGCCGAATCCGGAATCGGATCCATACCGTTGAGCCCCGGCGGAATGCGGTAGACCGTGCGCCCGTAATCCACTGTGAAGACACAGAATCCGAGATTGCTCAGGTAGGGAGCCAGCGAGGTCCAATTCACCGCCGCAGACAGAAATGTCGAGCCGGTCAGGACCACCGGCGCGGGATGGTCGGCGGACGGGCGGCACGAGTAATCGTTCGCGCCCGGAACAGGACCGTCCCATCCGCTGACCGCGACCCGGATCATCTCGCTATTGCCATAGGGCACAGGCAGTGACTGCGCGTGCGCGACCGTGCCGGAACCGGCCAGGACGGCGATTGCCGCGCACGCTGCGGTCGCAAATCGCCCGAATCCTGACATAAGGCATCTCCTGGTCGTCGACAACGCGGTTGGGCGGTCGGAAGTCTTCCGGCCACGTTCAGTGTTGGCAGAGCCATTCGGTGCCGTAGTGTCCGGCATTGCCGCCCTCGAGGTGAACCCAGCGGCCATCACCTTCACAGGGCGCGCCCGCGACCTTGTCGCCATTCTGCGCCGGGGTGGTCGTCTCGACCGGCGGTGGCGTCGTAATATCCGGTCCCGCACCGTGATTGGGGTTGGTGCAGATGGTGCCCTCGCACGGGACCCAGGTGCCGTCGCCGTTCGGATTGGGGATGGCGTTGGGGCCGACGTAACTGCCGAGCGGGCAGCCCGGATCTTGATTCTTCGCGCAGTATTCGGCGCTGAGGTTGTTGCCGGTGGAGCCGTCCGCTCCGCGCTTCTCGGTTGTAGTCGGAGCGGGCTGCACCGAGGTGGAGGTGATCGACGTCGTCGTCGCGACCGCTCGAGTGGTCGACGCGGCGGTGGTGCTCGGCGAGGTCGTGGAGCTGCTGGAACATGCTGCGGCACCGGCGATCAGAGCCAGTCCCGCCAGGGCTATGAATAGACGCTTCACTGGTCAGAGCCTTTCTCGAGTCACACGAGGATGGTCGCGACGCTGATTGCTACTGCCCGCGAGCGACGCAGCGGAACCAGCCATGGAAGCTGATTTCGCAGAAGGCGCCGGCATGAGACAGCTTCGGACCGAACGGACCCTGGTCATTGGCGACCGCGAAGAAGTCGGGATTGCCACCGGGCTGAGTGAAGGGCTGGCTGAAGTCGTAGCTGGGGTGAAGACCGCCCGCGTCCTGGATGGACTGCGGCGCGGGAATCGACACCGGAATCCCACCGCCCAGCGGAATCGACAACACCTGAACCGGTCCCCAGCCATCGCACCCGATCACGCCGTCGGGGGTGATCGCGCAGTTCTTCCCGCCGTAGTTGAAGTACACCGAGCCCTCGGGTGCGGCGTTGGCCGCGGGCATCGCGGCAATCGGGACCGCGATACCCGCGAGAGCGGCGGCCACCAGTGCTACACGTTTCATGACGAAGCTCCTTCACTGCCGGTTCCTGGAATGTGATCATTGATCACAAAGCAATCATCGAACACGTTAGGCAAATAGTTAGCAACAATGTGGCTAGCGTCACACATCAGAGTTCATGCCGCACAAGGCCGCACGACAGGGCGTGTCGGGGTGTGCTGTCCGGCCGGGGTGTCCGACCTATGGCGCAGGGTGCACAACTATCGTTCGATCGGCGGGGATTCCTTCCTGGAACCGCATTCGCGCCTGCGCCAGGATCGGATCATCGCGGGACCACAGTTGCGCTTCGATGTATCGCCCAGCGTGAACTGCGTCGAGATAGTCCCGGTGTACTCCGGCGAAATCCATTGCGGTGTCCGCATCCACGCCGTGGATGATGTGCGGCACAAGGCCCGGCGGTGTATTGCCCGCGCGGATTCCCGCCACCAACTGGTAGTGGAAGAAGCTGTCCTCGACGGTAAATGTCAGATGCTCGACGGGGATCGAGTCGGCGGGGATCCGTATGACGACGGATCCTTCCGGAGGCGGAAATGTGCCGTCGTCGCTCACCAGCTTGAAGTAGAGCGGGCTGTCGGCTGTCGGACTCCCCTTCTGCACAGCGTGTGAGCGCAGCCAGGCTTCGGCTTGCCTGCGGGTATCCACATAGTCGACACCCTCGATCCGCTTGCCCATGCTGTGCGCGACCGCTGCCGCGTCACGATGGGGCAGGTCCATGATCGAGGTGAAGGGATCGATCGAGTCGGCGGGTACCTTTCTTTCCAGCCACAATCCGCGAAGCGGATGCGAGCGAACCCCGGAACCCGCACCAGCCTCTACCTGGCCGGATTGGCGTTCGAATCGTTTCGGCGCCGGCCCGCGCACGAACCTGTCCAATTTGTTTGCGGGCAAGTGATCTTCGCGCAGAACCCGCCCGACGGAGTTCCGTATCTCGTGCGGGAAGTCATGGTGAGTCTTGCTGATCCGCGGAGCGACTTTGTACACGAGCGCATCGGCGATGCTGTCGGCAGCCTGCACCATTTTCGCGGTGATCGCGCCTGATCCGCCCATCGGGGATTCCTATCGCGACCGAGCGCTCACCGAACACGAAACCTGCTTACTGCCACAGGATCTTACGCACGACACAACCACCGACCCCCCACCACTGATCAGTCCGTCGAATAGGGTCGGGAACATGACAGAGGCAAGGGTGTGGTCAGTCACCTCGACGACGCCAACCGCGGAGGATGCGCAGACAATCGCCCGCACCGCGGTAGCTGAGCGACTCGCGGCCGGCGCCGAAGTGACCGGCCCCTCGATATCGGTGTTCTGGCACAACGACGAACTCGGCGAAGCCCAGGAATGGCGCGTCACCCTCAAGACATCAACCGCCGCCCGCGACAAACTCGCCAACCGCATTCAGGCACTTCACCCCTGGGCAGGCGAAGCCGAAATCGTCGCCACCCCCGTCGACTGGGCGATCGAGCACTATGCCGCCTGGGTCGAGAAGGTCACGGCCGCAGTGGAATAGGTGCACCCCTGGCGACCTCTACTGACCATGCACGGTCACGCTGGTGTTCTTGGGGCGGTACCGCAGAACCACCACATCGTCGAGCGTAGTGGCGTCAACGAACTCGAGTCGCCGACGCGTTCCTCCGGGAAACTGCGCCGGATTGACGAAGCGAGGTGCATCACTCTGGCCAATCAGCAAGGGCGCCACCGCATAACGCAACTCATCGGCGAGCCCAGCCTCCAGAAAAGCCGTATGGATGTGTGTGCCACCTTCCACAATCAACTGCCCGACCCCGCGCCGACCGAGGTCATCAAGGAGCGTTCCCCAGAAGTCGGCATCCGGAATGGCGACAACATCCGCCACCGAGGCGAGCTTCACTTTGATCTTTTCCGCACCCTCAACCGTGGTGTACACCAAAGGTTTTCCGGCCTCGATGTGCTGGTGAAACATCCGAGCATCGGGGTCGATGTCACCCGATTCGGTCACGGTGACCTTCAACAGGTTCGCCGGTTTCCCTGCGGCAACGCGCGACTCTCGCCGTTCCTGGCTGCGTAACCACAGCCGCGGGTTGTCTCTGCGCACCGTCTCGGCGCCGATCAGGATGGCGTCGGATTCGGCACGCAGCTGGCCGACACCGTCGAAGTCCCGCTCGTTGGACAGATACAGCCGTTCGGGAATGGTGTCATCGATATAGCCGTCGAGACTGACGGCGACGGAGAGCACTACATACGGCCGGGGCAATTCTTCGTCCTCCCACTCGCACAATTACGACGGCCTCTCAGTCACCCTCGGGCCGCGCCGAGCGGCCAAATAATCTCAACTGGAACACCTTTGACGCGGGCCAGCTCGACAACGGTGCCGGTGCCGCCCTTCTCACTCGGCTGGCCATCCCAGATCGCAATCAGCTTGTCGCAAGTACCGACAACCACCTCGTTCGCGGCTTCATACGCTTCTCGCCCCGCGTCCTGGAAGTCCATCATGTGCACAATTGCCGCCCGAGCAACCAACTCGTCGAATAACTTCGCGTGATCCGGCGTGACCTTCCTATCTCGATAGCTGCGCGACGGCAGCACGACTTCCAGGCGTCCACCGGCATCGAGTACGGCCTGCGCGAACACGCTATCGGCACCACGTGCGAGACAACTGACCCCAAGGAGCGCTTCGGGATTGCCTGCCGCAGAGAGGATTCGGTCAATCTCCTGACGGATCAGCGGCACCGAGTCCCGCGTGATGTTCATATGGCCCGTGACACCGATGCGCGTCATACCACCTGTATACCGTGCCAACGAGCCGGATCCGTCGTGGCGACATCGGTGAGGAGTGCTGACTGGTCAGGTACGGCTTCGCATCCGGATGGCTCTTGCGATCAACACTCGAGCCGCATCGCCACCTGCGGCCTGACCGGCCAGAATATCGAAAGCCCTGCCGTAGAGCTGAATCTCTCGGGGCTGGGTGATGGTGAGCTGAGCCGAGTGACCCTCCACATTCACCAACCTATCGTCGAACATCACAAAGCTCTCGACGACCACGACCGCTTCGGCGGTCAGCGGAATGATACCGAGGGTTATCTGCGGCATTCCGAGAATCGATAGAAGCCGGTCGAGCTGACCCAGCATCACACGGTCGTCTCCCACAGTCGTATAGAGCGATTTCTCGCTGACCACGAAGTGGAATCTATACCCGCGCTTGTACAGGATTTGTTGGCGCTCCATGCGTTTGCCTACGCCTACCTCCAGATCGTTTGGCAGGTGGTAGAACTCGATAACTCGTCGGAGCTTGGCCTCGGCGTACTCCGCGGTCTGCAGCAGACCCGGCACGATCTGCGGTTCATAGTTTCTGATCTGTCGTGACGCCGCCTCGATCTTCTGGGTCAGTTGCTGACCCCGTTTGACGCCGGTACCGAGAAGCCGTTTCCACTCCATATAGGCCACGTCGATGTGGTGCAGCGTGGCAAGCAGATCGGGCAGCTGGCCATTCACGCCACACTGCACGCAATACGTTCGCAAGTCCTGCGGGGAGGGCGTCGACTTGCCGTGCTCAATCCGGGAGACCTTGGACTCATGCCAGCCCGCCCGGGCGGCAAGCTCTCGGGCTGTGACTCCAGCATCGCGCCGGATCTCACGAAGACGTTGCCCGAGAGCTTCTCGGGCTTCTTGAGCGGTAGTCGTCACTACACTTTGTTTACAGGATCGCCACTGGCGTACTCACCGAACCGTATTGCGAGCGGAAACAGGTGCTCCTTCACCTCCTTGCAGTACTCGGCGATCGACCGATCGGTTGTGATACCCATACCCGAAGCTCTGCCGTTTCCGTCGACCAGGTTGAAAGCAACCACCTCATCATCGAACAGCCACCAGTCATCCGCCGGGATCGATCCGGGATCGATCCGGTGACGCGGTAGGTAGCGGATGTCCTCCCCCGCCGCCACATTGCTATCGGTTACGGTCAACAACCACCTCTGATAGTCGCTGTGCGGCTCCGTAACTACCCGAACTCGGCTCACTGCGACACCGCGACCGGTGGTCTCGCTGATCAGGTCCAGCCAATCATCCTTGTCATACGCCGGAGGTTGCTCGCCGGCCAAGAATCGGCGAAGCGCCTCGGATTCACTCGCGACACCGTATTCATCCCGTACTTCCATGTGGTACGCGGACTTCCGAGCCGCACGCATCAACTCGGGGAAGCGATCACTGTGCCAGATTTCCACCGTAGAACGTCCTCTCTGCCTTCGGCACCTCGATGGCCGTCTCATTGCGGTCGAGAGTCATCTGGCTGAGTGCCTCACCGTCCGTGACCGGTCTCCCGCTGACAGTAAAGGTTCCGCGGCCCGTGTCGGTCAGCGGTGAGTCGAGGAAGGTGTTCCATCGCGCGAAACCCAGTAACACGTGGGGGATCTCGACGGTACCGGCCTCATCTGTCTCCCAGCCCTGAACGATGAAGCTGCCTTGATCGGAGGCATAGAGAGTGGGGCAGTTGTTCTTGTCAGAGCCTGCTTTGCCAAGGAATTGCAAGCGCATTGTCTTGTCTCCTAACGACTTTGCGTGAGCTTGCGCCAACCAATCAATGATTACGCGAGCGGATAGGGCTTGTCAGCTGCTACAACCTTTTCCCGCAAGTTTGCGCAAGTTCATAGACGTTCGATCGGGGTGGTTCCTACCGTCAACTCAGGCGCTTGGGGCTGGTGGTCAACTTCCCGGCCCCGGGCCGCCACCCACGGCGAATACGACGGCGAGGACGGTGAAGAGAACATGTCTCTGCCAGAACATCGACATGGTCGGCAATGAGGACACGGTCCGCTATTGGCTATCTGCGCGTTGATGTTTCGGGTAGTCGGCGGGAGTACGACGAGGACGCCATGTGGCGCATCGCGAGGCTGCTGAGAATGGATCTGACGTTGGTCGTTTACGACTATGACGATGATCGAGACCCCGGCCGGTTGCTGAGCCTGCTGCGGGTCGAGGGCGCTGACGCGGTCCTCGCACCGGGGACTGAACACCTCTCCGACAACGACATTGAGGTGTTGTTCCCTCTTGCGGAAGTCTTCTGCATCGAGGAAATGCGGTTGTACACCATTCACTGTGCAGACAGCACCGAGCATGAAGGCACGCTCCGCATCACTGATATCGCCGAACGGATAGCAGAGGTGGAGTCATGGGCGTGAGGTCTTTGCCTTTGCGAACAGCAGTCGGATTTCTGCGGCGAGGAGTGTCCGGGGCGCGACGGCGGGCAGATGAGGATGAGATCCATAATGTCGCAGAGAGACTCGGGTACGTCGTGGCGGCGATCGTTTATGACGTGGCGCGGCGGAGCGAGCCGGTGATGCAGTTGAAAACGGTCGCGTGGAGTCAGGATGCTGAGGCCGTAATCACGCCCAGCGCACGGCATTTGAGCTATGACGAAGCAGTCGGCGAGATCGTCGCTACCTCCGATGTGGTCTACCTCGATACCGCCCAGCGTTTCCGGCGGGATAAGACGGGTGTGACCATGACCGATCTCTGGAATCCCGAACCCAGTGACGGCATGAACAACGCGTGCGCCGAACGCATTGCCTCGGACGGTGTCACTGACTGAAACCCATGCCCTGCATGACCGTTCGGAGGTGGGCGTCGAAGAGGGCGTCGGGGTCGGCGATCAGGGAGGTGAGGCTGCCGAAGACTTCGGCGGCTATGAAGCCGAGGATGGAGGCCCAGCCGTTGAGGATGATGCCGGGGATGGGGGTGTCGGGGAGTGAGTCTGTGGCGAGGAGGGATTTCAGGAGGGGGCCTGCGGTTAGTGGTGGGACCTGGGTTGCGGAGGGGTCGGCTGCGCCGGAGGCGATGGCGGCGAGGTAGCCGGAGGAGACGAGGGTGAGTAGTCGGCCTGCGGCGGGGCCGGTGTCTTCGGGGCGGGCTTCGAAGCCGGGGATGGGGGTGCCGTTGATGAGGGCGAAGTCGGCGGGGTGGTTCAGGGACCAGTGGCGGGTGGCCAGGCAGAGGGTTCGCCATTGTGCGGTGGGGTCGGGGTCGGCGTTGGCTTGGGCTTCGGTGATCGCATCGTTCAGCGCGTCGTAGGCGTCGACGCAGAGGGCGGTGACCAGGGCGGTTTGGTTGTCGAAGTAGCGGAACAGGGCCGCGGGGGACATGCGCATCGAGCGGGCGATGCCGCGCAGGGAGAGGCCGCCGGTGCCTTCGGTCGCGAGCTGCTGTCGCGCGTGTGACTTGATCTCGGCCACCGTCGCGGCTCGGCGCTCGGCTCGGCGGGTGACCGTCCCGGGGGCGGGGTCCGGCATCGAGGGGTATCCCTTCGTCGCGGAGGCGGCGTGCTCGCTGGAGAACGCCAACCTGTTCACATTGTGAGCACTGTACGCGAATCGACTGCTGCATTCGGCCCGTCGACCAGGGTGTGGCGGCTCGATCGTTGACACCGATCCCAGAAAAGTGAACACTGATCGCATAGTGATCACCGAGTGCATTTCAATGCGGGATCAGACCTAGGAGGGCTTCGTGGCCACACTCACTGCTCGCGCTCACCTCATCCGCGAGCGCATCATGGGTCAGGTTCGGGACTCGGGAACCGTGCCGACCGTCGCGGAATTGCGGACGGAATTTGGGCTGCCGGACGACGAAATGCGCAGTGCGCTGCGCGATCTCGAGGGCGCGATCTGCGTGGCCGTGCAGGATGACGAGCATGCGGGCAGTTCGGTCTTTCAGGACGAGCCGCTGGCCGACCCGCAACCACCGCTCGGCGAGATCGTCTACGCGCGACCGTTCGCCGCGTTCGCGAACCACTACCGCGTCACCGTCGACGGCGTGCAGCGCTGGTTCGCCGAATGCGCGGTCGAAGCATGTGCGATCTCCGGTCAGTTCCCGGGAGCCGAGGTGGTGGTCGACTCGGTGTGCAGGCAGACAGGCATGCCCATTCGGCTGGTCGGGCGGGATGGCATTCTGGTCGACTTCGAGCCGCGAACCCTGCGCGTGCACCTGGGTTATCCAGTGCGGGAGATGCCGCACCGAGTAGTCGGATGGTGCGACTACAACAGCTTTTTCGCCTCGGAGGACGCCGCGAGGCAGTGGCAGGACCAACACCCTGAGATCCACGGCATCACCCGCGCACCCGAAGACATGGCGGCGCTCATCACCGAAAGCCTCGGCAAAGGACGCCTCGGCCACGACTATCAGCCGCGATTCTCGATGGTGAACATGCTGCGCAACGGCCCCCGCTTCGGCCTCACCCGCGAATCTCGTTCGGGGATACCGCTTCCCGACCCGTTCTGGCTGCCGACCCCGAAGATGCTGGTCGAATGGCGGCGACACGGGCTGGGGAACTTCATCCGGGTCGGGCTGTAAGACCTCGGCGGTACGTATATTCGCGCGCACCAGGTATCCGCGCGAACCATTGTGAAAGGGCTTCGCCAATGACGAACTCGCTTCGAACGTCACCGTTCGCGCTGTTCGGTGGTTTCGACCTGCGCCCGCTCATTCGCGCCGAACGCGCGGATCTGGCCGCGCTGCTGCGCACCTTGTCACCGCAGGAGTGGGAGACGCCATCGCTGTGCACCGGATGGCGAGTGCGCGATGTCGTGGCTCATCTGCTGCACGACTCCATGCCGGTCGCGATCTATCTCGGCGATGCCGCGAAAGCCCGCCTATCCCTGCACCGGCTCAACGACATTCAGGTGCGGCGAGCGGCGACCTGGTCGACCGATGAACTGATCGACCGCGTCGAATCCTCGATCGACGCCGGACTGGGCGCGACCGTGCTCCCCCGACTTTCCTTGGTGGACCTGGTGATTCACCATCAGGACATCCGCCGCCCACTGGGTCGCGAGCGGGTGATCCCCCCGGAGCGCCTGCGCGCCGTACTCGACAATCCCGACCCGTTCGCAGGCGCGACACGACGCATGCGGGGTCTGCGCCTGATCGCCGATGACATGGACTGGGAGTACGGGCAAGGTCCCGAAGTGCGCGGACCCGGAGAGGCGATTGCGATGAGCTTGGCCGGTCGCGCCGCCGGTCTCGGCGAACTCGAAGGCGATGGGGTGCGGGTACTTACAGCCCGGATTTCACGCTCTACGGCGAGCTGATTCGCCCGCAGACCCCAGCCCGGCGACGGGGACGACGGCGGCGTCGGCCTGAATGGGATACGTGTCACTGGCATCGGGCATGAGGTGCTGGACGATCACATGACCATTGGTCTCATAGCGCGTGGGGACCGGCCGCCCCAGAGCGTCATAAGCCCAGGGCGGATTCGTGTGGGACACAACGTTGTCGACCGCGTCGAGGATGTCTATCGAGCGGTCCGGGTTCGTGCGAATCCGGCCGCCCGGCGGAAGATCCTGCGGAAAGTGGTATTCACGTGGACAATTCGGGCAGTGCATGAGGATGAAGGAGTGTTCGTCCCCGGGGCCTGCCGATATCGATGCCGTCTCCGGCGATAGCACACGTAGAGCACTCATGACGATGTCCCGCCCTGTTACCTCGTCCTCAGAACCGATACGGTGCGGTTCCATATCTAGGATGGGTACGAGGTGGTCGGTTGGCAACCGGATGGGTCCGCGATAACGCTCACGCGAGGGCAACTGCCGCCGAGCCGTTTCGGACATCGCCCCGGTCGGCGGCAGCCCCTGAAGGCCGCAGATTCACATCGTGAGACAGATCACAATCGGCGAAATCTCCGCGACCGCAGCACGGTCGGCACCTACCGCGAAGCGGACGGCAAAGTCAGCAGCGGGATGGTGATGTCGTCGATCAGATGCAGGACGAAATCCTCGTCGAGTGGTCGGCCGAGGACAGCCACACGATGAAACATCATGGCCGGGAAAATATCCCGCACATACTCCCAGCCGTCGGCGCGGGCGATCTCCCCGCGCCGATGGGCATTGGCGAGGATGGCAGCGAAGGCATCGTGACGAGGCTGATCTATGACCTGGGCGATCGCCGCGCGGATGGCGGCGTCCTTTGCCACCGCGGTGGCCATGCCCGCCATGACCTCATCACGTAAAGTGTTGCGCTCCAGGAAAACTCGCGCCAGGGCAAGCAGGTCGCCACGTAGCGTCCCGGTGTCGGGGGCCTCGGCCTTCCACTCCAGCGTTCGCACGGCGTCGACCACCAGTTCGGCTTTGCCCTTCCACCGCCGGTACGCCGCCGCCTTCCCCGCTCCGGCCCGCGCCGCGACCGCTTCCATACTCAGCCGGTCGAATCCCACCTCAGCCAGCAACTCCTGAGCAGCCCGCAATAGCGCGCTGTCGAGACGATCGTCTCGCGGCCTGCCCATGCTCCGACGACTCTGCGGCATCCCCGTCCTGACCGTTGCGCTCACCGGTTTACGAGACGGTCCAGTCTCGCATCTGTCCATGCGACAGAGGGGCCGACACGGCCGACTCGCCGGATATCCGGGATCGAATCTCGCGCATCCTGTTTGAGGTTCGACCACCGGGGTAGCACTCGGCCAGTCGGCCAACTTTGAAAGAGGAATCGCCATGTCCGAGGCAATACTTCCCACCGAAGCATCCCGGCAGTCCCATGGAGCCGGGGACAGCTATGACGATATCGAGCCCCTGTTCCAGGAGCTGGCCGAGTTCCCGGCCGACGATCCGCGCCGCGCGCACAAGCGCGACCAGATCATCGAAGCTTGCCTGCCGCTGGCGGTGCATATCGCCCGCCGGTTCACCGGGCGCGGCGAGGCGTTCGACGACCTGAACCAAATCGCCCGTTTGGGATTGGTGCAGGCCGTGGATCGCTTCGATGTCTCGCGCGGCACCACCTTCCTGTCGTTCGCGGTGCCCACGATCATGGGTGAGGTGCGCCGGTACTTCCGGGACCACACCTGGGCGGTGCGGGTGCCGCGCCGGGCCAAAGAACTTCAGCAGCAGCTGGGCCCGGTCACCGAGGCGTTGTCGCAGCGGCTCGGCCGCATGCCCACGGCCCGGGAAATCGCCGCCGAGCTCGATGTCGACCTGGTGGAGGTCACCCAGGCGATGATCGCGCGCAATGCCTACCAGACCAGTTCGCTCGACACCCCCCGCGGGGATGAGGAGTCCGGCCCGGCGCCGATCGCGGAAACCCTCGGGAGCGAGGAGCCGAGCTATCGACTGCTCGAGGATGCGATGGCGGTGCGGCCGCTGCTCGCGGCGCTGCCCGAGCGCGAGCGCCAGATTCTGGTGTGGCGGTTCTTCGAGAATCGCACTCAGGCACAGATCGCCGCGCGGTTGAACATCTCGCAGATGCAGGTCTCGCGCATCCTCACCAAGACGTTGGCCGAGTTGCGCGAACAAGCCCTCGGTCCGGCCGAGTACGCCCGAAGCGCCTGAGCCGGGTTCGCTCGGTCAGCTGCCACTCCAGCCGCCGGTGTACGCGCCGCCCAAGAGGCGACGCCGCCGGCGGCGTTTGGCGTCCTGATCGGATTGCTGCTGCTCGGTCGAGGACTTCTGCTCGGTCGCCGGTTCGGGATCGCGCTTTGTCTTGCGGAAGATTCCCATGTCGGACTCCTGTTCGGTAGGCGCGGGCTCACTTTCCCACTAGGAAAGTAACGATCCACTTTCCCACCGGGAAAGTCAAGAGCCCGGCCCCGCGAGAACCTCGCCGGGCCGGGCAACTGAGAGCGTCCGCTACCGCGCTAATGCGCCGGGATGCGGTCGTGCAGGGTGAGCAGCGCGTGGTCGAAGACCGCCACGGTCGAAGGAACCTCGGGCGGCACGCCCGCCAATTCCTTGATGAGCTGTTCGGCCAGTACACGCAGCTTCACGTTCGTCTCCTGCGACCGCCAGGTCAGCACCCGGAACGCCTGATCGGCGTTGATCCGATACATCCGCATCAGCACGCCCTTGGCCTGCTCGATCGTCGCGCGCGCCTCCAGCATCTCCGGCAGGCGCTCATCGAGGGTGAGACGCGCTGCGGCGGCGAGCGTTTCGCTGAGATCGATATAGAAGCCGGTGGTGCCGACCGGGGTGTCCTCATCGTCGAAGATGCGATCGGCCACCACCATCACGGTGTGCTCGTGCCCGTCCCGGTCCATGAACCGGTGCCGGCTGGAGAACGGCGCGCCCTGCTCGATCGATCGCGCGATCGCGGCGGCGACGTGTTCGCGATCTTCCGGATGTTTGTGCGCCAGAAGCAATTCCGTGGTCGGCTCGATCTCGCCGGGCCGGTAGCCGTGCATGCGGTACAGCTCCGGCGACCACTCCCAGCGCTCCGTTTCGAACCAGAACCGGAAGCTTCCGGTGACCGGGCCCGCGTGCGAGGGCGCCGCTTGGTCGGACATATGCGCACCGGCATGCGTGGTCTTGGAATCGGTGCCGGCAGGCCCCGCCGCGGGAGCGCGGTGCCGGAGAAATACCTCATGCGCGCCCGTGGTGCCCGGGTTCCGCTCGCGCGTCATCGGTGGTCCTCCTCGCTCGGTGGTGTCAGTGTTTATGGTTCGCGTATCGAATAATATCTGTGGCAGCAGGTATAGATTTTGTAGCTCCGCTACGATGAAAACGCAAGGCCCGCGTCGAGAGTTTCTCGCGTACAGCAAGGAGGATTCGCATTGCCCAACCCCGAGACGACCCCGCAGGAGCCACATCTGCCCGAGGGAAGCCGCGGCGTGTACAGCATCTCGGTCGCGGCCGAGCTCGCGGGCATCAGCGTGCAGACCCTGCGGCTGTACGAACAGCACGGCCTACTCACCCCGGCTCGCAGCCCGGGCGGCACCCGCCGATACAGCGGTGACGACCTCGCCGTGCTGCAACGCATCACCGCACTGGCGGAGCAGGGCGTGAACCTGTCCGCGATCGCGCGCATCCTCGAACTGGAAGACACCAATACCGATCTGCGGGCACATAACGACCGCCTCGAGGAAGACAACCAGCGCCTTCGTGACGGCAACTGAACGACGGTCGACCGGGTCGGCACCCGGTCCGGCGCAACCTATTTCGGCTGTTTACGCGGGCTTTTCGGCAGCACCGGTGATGTTTCGAACCATGCCGCCGAAGATGACGGTGTGAAACGGCGCAATGGCGTGCCAGTAGAGATGCCCAGCCAATCCGTGCGGTTCGAACAGCGCGCGCTGGCGGTAGTGTGAGCCGCCGCCCACCCGTGGGGTCACGGTCAATTCCAGCCACGCGCGGCCGGGCACGCGCATTTCCGCGCGTAGCAACAGGCGATGGCCGCGCTCGAGGCTTTCCACGCGCCACCAATCCAGGGCGTCGCCCTCGCGCAGCAGATTCGGATGCCGCCGACCGCGCCGCAGACCCGCACCGCCCACCAGGCGATCGATCCAGCCGCGTAATGCCCAGGCCAGGGGGAACGAGTACCAGCCGTTGACACCGCCGATCGATTCCAGCACCGACCACAGTGTCGCCGGATCGGCGGTGGAGTCCTGTTCTCGCACATCGGAATACGCCGAACCGCCGGACCATTCCGGATCGGTCGGCAGCGGGTTCGACGGTGCGTCCGAGGGGCTGGCATCGGACCAGCGGGTCGGGACGTCCAGGGTTCGAATCCGTTCCAGCGCCAGGCTCACCGCGCGCGGATACGGCGTGAGACCGCCCGGCGGATCGGGAATCCATTGCGCGATACGACGATCGGCGCAGACGACATCGTTGACCAGCGATTCCATCAGCGGTACGGCGATCGACCGGGGCACCGGGGTCACCAGATTCACCCATTGCGCCGACAGCCACGGTGTCAGCACCGGGACCGGCATGATCAGCCGGTGCGGCAATTCGGCGACCTCGCTGTAACCGCGCATCATGCCCAGGTAGGTGAGCACGTCCGGACCGCCGATATCGAAGGCGTCGTTGACCGTTCGCGGCAGTTCGGCGGCGGCGGTCAGGTAGTAGATGACATCACGCACCGCGATGGGCTGAATGCGATTGCGCACCCAGCGCGGCGTCACCATCACCGGCAACCGCTCGGTGAGATAGCGCAGCATCTCGAAACTCGCCGATCCCGAACCGATGATGACCGCCGCTCGCAGCACCACCGCCGGGGTGGCGCAATCCAGGAAGATCTGACCAACCTCGGCACGCGAGGCCAGATGCCGGGACAGGTCTTGCCCGGCGGGGGTGATCCCGCCCAGGTAGACGATCCGGGCCAGTTCGGCGCGGTCGGCCTCGGCGGCGACGATCCGCGCCGCGTCGCGGTCGATATCGGCGAAATCGTGCCGGGTCAGCGAGTGCACCAGGTAGTAGAGAACCTCCTGGTCCGCCACGGCGGCTCGGACGTCGTCGGCGCGGGTGACATCACCCTGGACCACCTCGACCCGGTCCCGCCAGGGCGCGTCATCGAGTTTGCCCGGGTCCCGGGCGAACAGTCGCACCTCATGACCGGCTGCCAGCAACTCCGGCACCAGTCTGCCGCCGATGTAGCCGGTGGCTCCGAACACCACGCATCGCATGTGATCACTCCTCTCGGTGGCGAACAGGCACAATCAAGACATGCACCGCCCGATGTCCGCGCCCGAACAGACCGAGCTCTCTGTGCGCGCGGTCGCGGAAAAGCTGGACATTCCCACCGCGACGCTGCGCAGCTGGAATCGACGCTACGGAATCGGGCCGCGCCAGGATCGGCCCGGTCGGCACCGTCTGTACTCCGAGCGCGATATCGCCGTGCTCACGCGAATGGTGGAGCTCATCCGGGCGGGATCGACTCCCGCCGCGGCTGCCGAGGCCGTACGCGGGCCGGTGCTGTCGTTCGGTGATGAGGCGACGCTGCTGGCGGCGGCGTTCGCGCTGGATTCGAGTACCGCGTGCGCGCTGCTGGAGAATCATCTGCGCGAGTACGGGGTCGTCGATACCTGGGATCGCCTGTGCCGTCCGGTGTTCGCGGGCATCGTGGGCCGTCAGCTCGACGGTGAGGGCTGTGTGGATGTGGAGCATCTGCTGTCCTGGTGTGTGGTGACGGCCCTGCATCGCGCGGTGGCGCCCGTGGCGATCGATGAGTCCGCGCCGATCGTGCTGGCCTGCACCAGCGGCGAAACCCATTCGCTGCCCCTGGAAGTGCTGCGGGCCGCGCTGGCCGAACGAGGTATGGGCGCGCGCATGCTCGGGCCCGATGTGCCCTCGATCGCCCTGTCCGACACCCTGAATCGACTGCCCGCACCGGCCACGGTGCTGCTGTGGTCGCAGCAGGAGGCGACCGCGCTCACCTCCGCGGTGCGTATCTGCGCCGACGCCGGTGCGCGCGTACAGGTCGGCGGCCCGGGCTGGGATGGCCTGCTCCTGCCCGAGTCGGCGCTCCGGGTCACCACCCTGGTCGAGGCGCTCGCGCAACTGGGTGCACGAGCAGACCAACCTGCCCGCGCATAGCCCGGCCATCATCGAGGGCATACGCACTCCCGCGTCATCGGCGAGATCCGGTGGGGATCACGAGGAGTCACCACACAACACCTCGACCGCTTCCTCCAGGCTGCGCAGAATGTGCCGGTCGGGGACGGATGCCGACTCCGCCCAGCCGGGGCCTGCCAGCAGGACAGCACACCGAGCGAACTCGGCCGCGTGTACCGAGGCAACCGAGGCGGTCCGGGCCGACTGCGACCACAGCAGCACCGTAGGCGGGAGCGGGTATCGCGAGAGTGCTTGTCCGAGAGCGGTAGTGGGCACATTCGCGCCCAGCAGCAGTGCGGGGCGGCGGTTGTCGGCCAGCGCGGCGCGCAGTACCTCGAGTGGCAGCACGTGCTGCTCACCGGGAGTGCAGGCCAGCACGAGGTCCACCTGCCCGCCCGGGGTGGCCACGGCGGGAACGCAGCGATGCAAGCTAGTGGTGAGCGCCCAGGACAACAGATGCTCGACGTCGATGTATCCGTCGCCCTGGCGCTGATGTTCGACGATCACCGCGAATGCGGGGCGGCACAGTCGATTCCAGGTGGCGATCACACCGTAATGGGCGAGATGCGCGTCCAGCAGATGCAGCAGGCGAGCGACGTCCATGCTTTCGGCGGCGGTGACCACCGGGTCGACCGCGCCGAGTTCGGGGGCGGGCTCGAGCACCAGACGTCCGGCCTTGGCGGCGCTGGCGGGACTCGCACCGGCCCGGACCAGCTCGACCATCCTGGTCAACGCGGCGAGATCGGCGACGGTGTAATGGCGGTGTCGGCCCGGTAGCCGGGTGGGCCCGATACCGTAGCGCCGATTCCAACTGCGCAGTGTGGCAACCGGAATGCCCAGGCGGCGCGCGACCGCGCCGACGGTGAATTCCGCCGGCTCCGCGGCCTCCGATGCCTCCGGCGCACCGGTCATGGCCGATGTGCCGCCGAGCGGATCTCCGCGCGTCCACGCTGTTCGTAGCGCATCGCGGCCAGGCTCAGCAGTCCCCACAGGCTGGTCACCGCAAGGGTTTTCGCGCGTTCGGGACGCCCGGCGAGTGCACGGGCGAACACGGCGGTGTCCGCGGTATCGGACGCGATGCGCACCAGCGCGGACACGGTGCGAGCTCGCGGCGTCGATGCCGCCGCCAGCGCCACCCCCGAGGCCAGATCGCGCAGCCCGACCATCCGAGCCAGCACGCGGAGCTCCGGTTCCTCGCCAATGCCCAAACCGGTGGGGCGCAGCAGTATCGCCGGTCGTACCGCGACCGCGGCGCCGTAGGCGGCGGTGAGAACCCCGATAATCCGTGCGGGGGTTGCGGGGTTCATCGGGTGCACCACGACTCGTTCATCGACATCTGCCCGTTGGGTTGAAGTTCATGAATCCTCCGCCGTCGAGCGCTCGATGCTGCCGGGTTTCTCCTTTCGACGCTATCATTGAATCGATGCATATTCGATGCAATCGCAGCGCCACATTCGAATCGCCTCGCGGACCGCGCGCCGCGCGAACCTCGGAAGAGCTGATCAATGACCTTTGACATCCGCACCGTTGTCGACGACGTGCTCGATCGCACCGTGGTGCTCGGGTACGGCCGCACCGGATACGCGCTGCGCAGTCGCGGCTGGACGCCGCTGCCACCACAGGCGTTGCGCGGACGAACCGCGCTGGTCACCGGCGCGAACTCGGGTATCGGCAAAGCCATCGCGACCGGACTGGCCGAACTCGGCGCGGCGGTCACCCTGGTGGTCCGGGATGAGAGTCGGGGCGCGGAGGCGGCGGCCGAGATCGCGGCGTCCGGATCCGGTCCGCGGCCCGCCGTCGAACGCTGCGATATCTCCGATCTGGCCGATGTGCACCGGTTCGCAACGGACTTCGCCGAGCGGAACGAGCGAGTCGACGTGCTGATGCACAATGCGGGCGTGCTGCCCGCGACGCGCACGGAAAGCCCGCAGGGCCATGAGATCTGCCTGGCCACTCACGTTTTGGGGCCGCTGCTGTTGACTGAACGCCTCGCACCGGTCATGGCGGGCGGACGGGTGATCCTGGTGTCCTCCGGCGGGATGTACACCCAGCCCCTGCCCACCGAGGACTTCGAATACAAGACGGGCGAATACCGCGGCGCGACCGCGTACGCGCGCACCAAACGCATGCAGGTGGCACTGCTCCCGACGCTCTCCGATCGCTATGCGGCCGAGGGCATTTCGGTGCACGGCATGCATCCGGGCTGGGTGGACACCCCGGGCGTGGCCACCTCGCTGCCGCGTTTTCGCACCCTGACCCGGCCGCTGCTGCGCACTCCGGCCGAGGGCGCGGACACCGCGATCTGGCTGGCCGCGACCGAGGTTCCCTCCGGGCGGTTCTGGCATGACCGGCGCGCCCGCCCCGAGCATTATCTGCGCCGCACCCGCGAATCCGACGCCGACCGCGAGCGCCTGTGGCGCTACTGCGCGGCCGTCGCCGGACTCCCGGAGCGATGAATCCCGTTCACATACCGTTGAATTCGACGATCGGCGGCGGATAGTCCCCGGCGAGCATGCCCGCGCGCCATGGTTTGTGGATCTCCGCACCCGGCAGATCCGCCAGTTCCGGGAGCCAGCGCCGCACATAGTCACCCTCGGGGTCGAAGCGCTCGGCCTGGCGCAGCGGATTGAGCACCCGGCTCGATCGCGTATCGGTGCCGGTTCCGGCCATCCACTGCCAGTTCATCCGGTTGTTGGCCACATCGCCGTCCACCAGCCACTGCTCGAAATAGCCCGCCCCGATACGCCAATCCACGCGCATCGTCTTGACCAGGAAGCTGGCGGCAATCAGCCGAGAACGACCGGGCATCAAGCCGGTCGCGGTGAGCTGGCGCATGCCGGCGTCGACCATCGGAATTCCGGTCCGCCCGGCCTGCCAGGCCGCGACCGCGTGCGGATCGCTGCGCCACGGCTCGTTCGTCTCGCGATAGTCGTCGATGGCCACTTCGGGGCGGTCGGCGAGCACCTGATGGTAGAAATCGCGCCAGGCCACCTGCCGCACGAAGGCATTGCCGCCCGGGTCGGAAGCATCGGTTCGGAACGCGATCTCACCCGCGGACAGGCAACCGAAATGCAGGTACGGGGACAGCCCGGAGGTGCCGTCAACCGACGGGATGTCCTTGACGTCCGCGTACTCGCGCACCGGACCGTCAAGCCACTGTTCCAGCAGTTTCCGTCCCGTGCTCTCCCCGCCGAGGGCGAGGTCGGGCGATCCGCCCTCGACCGTGGTGGGATCCGGAATCGGCTCGCTCGCGACCTTCGGTACCCGAATGGCGGCCGGTGGGGTCAGCGGTCGCCGCATCGGGGTGTCCAGCCAGCGCCGGAAGTACGGGCTGAAGATGGCGTAGTGACTGCGCCCGGTGTCGGGCCGCAGCGTGGCGGTGTCGACCGCGGTGATGGAGGCGGGGTGGTCGTGCAGCGCACAACCGTTGCGGGACAACCGTTCCCGCAGCGCCGTCCCCCGCTTGACGCTGTAGCGGGTGACGTCGGCCGCCATATGCACGCTCGGGGCTTTCACCTGTGCCGCGAGCCGCTCGACCTCATCGACGACCTTGCCGCGACGCACCACCAATCGCCCACCGCGAGAACGCAATTCGGCGTCGAGCTCACCGAGCGCGGCGTACAGGAACCGTAGCCGGTTGGGCGCGTCGGACACCTTGGCGAGCAGGTCCTCGTCCAGCACGAATAGTGGGACCACCTGCTCGCTCTCCCGGCACGCCGCTTCCAGGGCGGGGTTGTCGTGCACACGCAGGTCTCGGGTGAAAAGCACGATCGATGCGCTCATGCCTCCACCCTAGCGCTATTCGATGCACTATCGATGCAATACCCGTCGCCGAGTCACTCGCTGGAGGTCCGGGTCAGACCGTACACAGCGGCGCGAGCGTCTCGAGTCCGCCGGCGGTGGGGCTGGTGAGGTACCAGCAGGTGTTCTCCCCCGCCGAGGTGATCGCGGCACGGATATCGCTCCACTGGGCGGGGTCCAGGGCGGGGGTGCGCGAGAGCACGAAACCCGAGAGGCGATTCGGATCGGTGACCAGCGCCCACGAGTAGTCCTGGCCGAGCGCGGTCACAATGTAGTTGGGTGACCCGTAGCGCGACTCCTGGGTGGGCACCCCGGGGAAGCTGACGTGCAGTTGCGCGTTGGTGACGGGGTCGCTCACGGTGGCGGTGCCGCGAATCTCGTTCGGCCCGCCGGTCCAGGTGGTGCACGAATTGTGCACCGACACATCACCTTGTGCGTCCAGTGCGTATTCGGCGCGGGTGTCGCGGGCGCAGACCAGGTTGAAATACTGTGGCATTGCGGCCAATTGGTACCAGGTACCCAGGTACCGGCTCAGATCCAGCGAGGCGATCGGCTGCGGCTGATCGGATTGCGCGTTCGCCACGGGCATGATTCCGGCGACGGAGACGGCTGCGGCAGCGGCGAAAGTCGTTGCCAGCACTCGTAAGTGGTTCCGATTCATGATGCTTGTCCTTACCTAGCGGTGTACTCGTCCGATGGGTTCGACAGTTCGATCAATGCGCGATTGCGGGCGCGGCCTCCTTCCCGGACCTGTCCGAATGATGGGTACCTGGCCACCAGATGCGGTCGCCGAGAATGGCGAACAACGCGGGAACCGCCACCGTGCGCACGACGAAGGTGTCGAGCAGAATGCCGATTCCGACGACGATGCCCAGCTGGGTGAGGGTGATCAGGGGCAGCACCCCGAGCACGCAGAAGACCGCGGCCAGCACCACTCCGGCGCTGGTGATGACCGCACCGGTGGAGGAAACCGCGCGCACCATGCCGTCGACGGTCCCGTGCCGCTCGGCTTCCTCGCGCGCCCGGACGACCAGGAAAATCGTGTAGTCCACACCCAGCGCGACCAGGAACAGGAATCCGAACAGGGGCACATTGGTGTCGAGCGCGGGGAAACCGAACACGTGGTCACTGACCAGGCTGCCCAGGCCCAGCGCCGCCAGCGCACTGAGCACCGTGACCGCCACCAGGATGAGCGCTGCCGGAACCGCGCGCAGCAGTGCGAGCAACACCAGCAGGATGACCGCGAGAATCAGTGGGATGACCAGCAATTGATCGCGCCGAGCCGAATCCCGGATATCGAGCGCCTGGGCATCGGAACCCCCGACCATCGCCTCGGAGCCGGGAATGGCGCGCAGCTCGGACCGCAGGGCTTCGATGGTGGTGAACGCCTGGGCCGACGCGGGCGGGGCATCCAGGACCACCGACCATCGAGTCAACCCGCTGCCCGAGTCACCGCTGACGCTCGCCCGTGAGACTCCCTCGGTGTGGTCGAGTGCGGCCTGAACCGCGGCGCGCGTATCGGTACGGGCCAGCACGATAGCGGGATCGGATGTGCCGGAAGGGAAGTGAGCGGCCAGGGTGTCCAGTCCGTCCACCGATTCCGCGCGCACCCGGAACTGCTCGGTCTGCGCGAGCCCGACCTTGGTCACCAGGAGTCCACTCGCACAGAGCAGCAGTCCGGCCAGCACCGGCACCACCACGAGCACCGGTCGCCGCACCACACCCCGTGCGATCGAATACCAGACCCCGGACTGCGCCTCATCACGCTCATCGGGGCGGGGAACGAAGGGCCAGAACACTTTTCGACCGCACAATGCCAGCAACGGCGGCAGCGCGAGAAGCACGAACACCAATGCCACGACCAACCCCGCCGCGGCGAAGGCCCCGAGGCTGCGGGTGTTCGGGAGCGCGGCGAGCAGCAGGGTCAGCAGCGCCATCACCACGGTGGCATTGCTGGCCAGAATCGCGGGCGCGGCCCGGCGGACCGCAGCGCGCAACGCGTCTCGATGAGACTCGTTGTGGTGCAGCTCATCCCGATACCGCGACACCAGCAGCAGCGCGTAGTTCGTACCCGCGCCGAACACGAGCACACTGGTGATCCCGCTGGTGGATCCGTCGAACGCGAGGCCGGTCAGCTGCGACAGCGCGGTGCCGACCCCGGTGGCGACCCGATCCGCGAACGCCACCACCGACAGCGGCAGCAGCCACAGCACCGGTGAGCGGTAGGTGAGGATGAGCAGCACCATCACCACCAGTGCGGTGACCACCAGCAACAGCACATTCGCCCCGGAGAAGGATTCGGCGATATCGGCCCCGAAGGCCGGACCGCCCGTAACCTGAAAGTCCAACTGCGCCGGTGCATCCCGATTCGCGGCCGCGCGCAGGTCGGCGACCTTATCGGAGAGCTCGAACCCGCTCAGCGATGCCGGTACCGGCACCGCGACCAGCGCGGCCTTGTGATCGGGCGAGACCACCGCCGGTGCGCCCTCACCACCGGAACGCATACGAACCGCCGCCGCGTCGACCGCCGCGAGATCCTGGGGGCTCAGCTCCGCGCCGTCGGCTCGACTAGCCACGAGCACGGCGGCGGCGGTGTCACCGCCCGGGAACCGCTCGACGGTGGTGGCGACACGCGCGGACTCCGCGCTATCCGGCAATGACTTGGGTCCCTGCCCCGAGCTGTCGTTACTCCCGGCCAGGCCCATGATCAGCGCTCCGAACAGCACGACCGCGAGCAGCAAGGCCCACGCTCTGCGCCCGGTGACCAGGTCCGCGTAGCGATCCCATACACCCATGCGAGCAACTATTTCAGAAACTTAACTAATGCGCAAAGACCGAGCGCGCGGGGGCACTAGGCTGGGTACCTGACCACGAAGGAGGTAGCGGTGGCCGACCGCCCGGCGAGTACGCCCCCACCGGCGACCGAGCGTTCCGCGCTCGAAACCGAGATCGCCCGCGATGTCCGCGCACTTGCCGCGGTCTCCGAGCAGATCGGTCACTCGTTCGCGCGCTCACACGATCTGCGCCCCAATGATTTCCGCGCACTGGTCCACGTGGCGACCGCGGAGGCCGAGGGCACGCCGCTGACCGCCGGGCAATTGGGCACCCTGGCGGGCGTCTCCCCCGCCGCGATCACCTACCTGGTGGAACGCATGATCGAGTCCGGCCACCTCGAACGCGCCGTGGACGCCACCGATCGTCGGCGCGTGAAACTGCACTACACCGATCACGGAATGGCCGTGGCCGCAGCGTTTTTCATGCCGCTGGCCACTCGCATGCGGAGCGCACTGTCATCGCTGTCGGAGGATGAGCTGGAGACGACCCATCGCGCCATGGTGCAGATTGTGAGCGCCCTGCGCGAATTCGCCACCGAACTCGATAACGGTCCCGAATCCGGCCCGCGCGCCGCGGGCACCACAGACGCGCCGGACGGCGGCAAGGATCCCCGCGGCTGAGCTCATCGATCCGCGTCTCGGCGCGACCCGCATAGCCGCACCGAGATCGGCCGGCACTTCGGAAACGAGTGGGCGATTCGACGACCGGATCCGCACGTCAGGACGACGCGACTCCACGACGGCCGTCGGTGCGGGGATCGCGCCGCAGGTAGCGGCCGCGCGGATCGCCCTGCACCTTGCCGTCGCCGTAGATCCGATGACCGCGCAGAAAGACGGTGTCGACGCGCGCGTGCATCTCGAATCCCTCGAAAGGTGTGTATTCCTGGGCGGATTCGGAATCCGCGGCCCGCACGGTCCACCGTGCGTCCGGATCGACCAGGACGATGTCCGCGTCGAATCCGGCCGCGATCTCGCCCTTGTCGACCAGTCCGTACCGCCGCGCCGGGTTGCGTGCGGTGAGTTCGGCGATGCGCGAGAGCGGCAGTCCGCGGCGCATCCCCTCCCCCACCAGGCCGGGCAGCAGATACTCCGCACCGCCGAAGCCGGATTTGGCGGCGAAGACATCCTCGCGGTCGGGCCCGAACTTCTGTTCGTCGCGACAGCAGGCGTGATCGCTGACGACCCAGTCGATGTCGCCCGCCAGCAGATGCCGCCACAGCGCTTCGACATCCGCGCGCTCACGCAGCGGTGGATTCACCTTGCCGCCCAGCCCGTGTGCGGTATCGACATCGGCCAGCACGTGTCCGATGGTGACCTCGCGGCGGAAGTCGACGTGCGGGAAGGCCGCGGCCATGGTGAGCGCTGCCTCGACGGCCTTGGCCGAGGACAGATGCAGCAGATTGATATTCGCCAACCCGGTTTCGTGTGCCAGATAGGACGCGGTGGTGATGGCCAAGCCCTCCGAATGTGCCGGGCGCGACGCGCTGTAGGCCCGCAGGCCGCTGAGCGTGCCCTCGCGTTCGACGAGTTCGGTATAGGCGGCCATGATCTCGGCGGTCTCGCAGTGCAGCGATAGCGAGAGGTGTCGGCCCACACTCGCGCGGGCGCGCTGGATCGCGCGCATGACGAATTCGAAGTGCGCCAGGTCGTAGCGTTCGGTGGGCGGGATCATCAGGAAGTCGGCCTGATCGGAGGACCGGCCGTGCAGGCCGTGGCCACCGTAGAACATGAAGATCTTGAACGAGGTGATGCCGAAATCCTCGACCAGAGAGGGTATTTCGGCGATGTGCTCGGCGGTCATCGGCGCGAGGTGCAAGGCATGGTCGACAAAGGATCGCCCAGCCATCGCGGCCAGCACCTCCGGCACGAAGTCCCGGTAGGCCCCGCCGCGATTGAGGTAGTAGCGCCCGGTGCGCATATAGGTGATCGAGGTGGTGACACCGCCCTGGGCACAGGCGCGACTCTCGGTATCGGTGTCTGCGGATAGTTCCTGGTAGATGCCCCAATGCTGATGGGCGTCAACCACTCCGGGAAAAGCCAGCAGCCCGTGCGCGTCGATCACATTGTCCGCACCGGAGGTCGGCAGGTGTGCGCCCACCGCGGTGATGACCCCGCCCGCGACCGCGATATCGACCGCCGGCGGGCTGTCGGTGGATGGGTCGCCCGGGCGCACGACGCGGGCGTTCCGGATCAGCAGGTCGGTCGCCACGGCTCACTCCAGTTTCTCTGTGCGAAACAGCTTTACCAATTGGGCGATCATCGCAGTACTATGCGCTGACAGTCAATGCCGCGCACCCACTTTCATGTTTCGCTGTGGGAAACATGCTGCGGCGGGTAGGAGTTGAGCGATGGACGGCCCACTGTCGGGAATCCGGGTACTGGATGTGGCGACGCTGTTCGCCGGACCGCTGGCGGCGACCCTGCTGGCGGATTTCGGCGCGGAAGTGGTGAAGATCGAACACCCCGACGGCGATCCGGTACGCAGCCACGGTGCGCAGCGCGACGGCGTGGGTCTGTGGTGGAAGATGCTGGGGCGCGGCAAGAAATCGGTGACGCTCTACCTCGGGTCCGCACCGGGGCAGCAGATTTTTCGGCGCATGGTGGCCGATGCGGATGTCCTCGTCGAGAACTTCCGCCCGGGCACCTTGGAACGCTGGGGCCTGGGCTATCCCGAACTGCGCGAGATCAATCCGGGCCTGGTGCTGGCCCGGGTCACCGGCTTCGGACAGATCGGGCCCTACGCCCGGCGTCCGGGATTCGGCACGCTCGCCGAGGCAATGAGCGGATTCGCCGCCATCACCGGAGAGCCCGACGGACCGCCCATGCTGCCACCGTTCGGTTTGGCCGATGGAATCGCCGCGCAGGCAACCGCTTTCGCCATCATGACCGCATTGCGCGCGCGAGATCGCACCGGACTGGGCCAGCAGATCGATCTGGCCATTATCGAACCCATTCTCACCCTGCTCGGCCCCCAGCTGATCGCCTATGACCAGCTCGGCGAACTGCAACCGCGGATGGGCAACCGATCCTCGAACAACGCGCCCCGCAATCTCTATCGCACCGCCGACGGCGGGTGGGTGGCGGTCTCGGCGAGTGCGCAATCGGTGGCCGAACGAGTGCTGCGCTTGGTCGGGCGACCCGATCTGATCGAACAGCCGTGGTTCGGCTCGGGAGCCGAAAGAGCCTTGCACGCGGACGAACTCGACGCCGCGGTCGGCGCATGGATCGTCGCACGCGACACCGCGGAAGTCGTGAAAGCCTTCGAGCAGGCCGAGGCCGCCATCGCCCCCGTCTACACCGCCGCCGATGTCCTGGACGATCCGCAATATCGGGCGCTCGGCACCATCGCCGACCTGCCCGACGCGGAGCTGGGGCGGGTGCGCATGCAGAACGTGCTGTTCCGGCTCTCCGACACCCCGGGCCGAATCCGCTGGACCGGACCACCTTTGGGCGCGCATACCGCCGAGGTGCTGGGCCACTACGGGGTGGATCCCGATGCACTGGCCGAGCTGCGCGCGGCGGGAGTGGTGCGATGAGCGCGCAGGACCCGCTGGTGCGAGCGGTGCAGGGCGGTGTCCGGTTGATCGAGCTGGGTCAGCCGTTCTTCACCGGTATGCCGTGTTCGCCGAACCATCCCGGATTCCGAATGACGCTGGCGCGCAGGCACGGTGACCTGATGCGCCCGGACGGCGGATCGGCGGCCGCCGAGATCATCGTCACCGGCGGGCATGTGGGCACCCATATCGACGCGCTCAGCCACGTCAGCCAGAACGGCATGCTGCACGGCGGCGTCGATGCCCTCGCGGCGCAGCAGGGTGGGGTATTCACCGAACACGGCGCGGAACGGCTGCCCGGGTTCGTGTGCCGGGGCATCCTGCTCGATATCGCCGGGGTGCACGACACCGACGTCCTGCCCGGCGGCTACGAGGTGACGGTGCGTGATCTCGAGCGCGCGGCCGAATACGCCGGGGTACGAGTCGAATCGGGCGATGTGGTGCTCATTCGCACCGGATGGTCGCGCGGGTTCGACGATCCACCCACCTATCTGGGTACGGCGACGGGTGTACCGGGGGTCGGTGTCGCCGGGGCGCAATGGCTCGCCGCACAAGGTATCTCCGCTACCGGAGCTGATACCACCGCGTACGAATGTCTGGCGCCGGGAGCCGGGCACAGCGTGCTTCCGGTGCATCGGGTGCTGCTGGTGGAGTCCGGGATCTACATCCTCGAACACCTCGCGCTGGAAGCCCTTGCAGCCCAGCGGCTGCACGAGTTCGTCTTCGTGCTCGCGCCGCTGCGCATCGTCGGCGGCACGGGATCGCCCGTGCGTCCACTCGCGGCGGTGAGCCGATGAGCGCCCCGACGATCGTTGAACGGCTGGCGGACTTCGCGATCACCGCGCGTCTGAACGGGGTCGGCACCGAGCTGCGCCGGGACGCGACCAGACGGGTCCTGGATGTGCTGGGCAACAGCTTCGCCGCGCTGCACACACCCGCCGCGGCGGCGGTGCGGGCGCTGGTCCTGGAATGGGCGGGCACGCCGCAGGCGACCGCATTGGGGCAGCCCGGCGGATTTCCCGCAGCCAGTGCGGCGTTGCTCGGCGGAACCCTGGCGCACGCAATGGATTTCGATGACACCCATCTGCCGTCCGTGCTGCATCCCTCCGCGACCGTGGTCCCCACGGCGCTGGCCGTGGCCCAGGCCAACGACGCTTCGGGCGCGGAACTGCTGGACGCGATCTCGGTCGGCGTGGAGGTCACCGCGCGCCTCGGGATGGCGGGATATGACCGGGCACTGGGCAATTCGGTGTTCTTCGAACGCGGTCAGCACGCGACCGCCATCTGCGGCGCGGTCGGCGGGGCGGCCGCGGCGGCCATGCTGTACGACCTCGACGCGGACGGTATCGCGCACGCTCTCGGCATCGCGTCGAGTATGGGCTCGGGGCTGCTGGAAGCCAATCGCACCGGCGGCACCGTGAAACGGGTGCACTGCGGATGGGCGGCACACGCGGCGGTCACCGCGGCCGGGCTGGCGAGGCACGGGCTGACCGGTCCGCCGACGGTCATCGAGGGCAGATTCGGTCTGCTGCAAGCCTTTTGCGGAGATCAAGCAACGCCGGATGTCGTCACCGCCGAACTCGGAGAACGCTGGGAGCTGCCCGGGGTCTTCTTCAAGCCGTATCCCTGCAACCACTTCACCCATGCGGGTATCGACGCCGCACTGCGTCTGCGCGCTAGCGGCGTACGCGCCGACGAGGTCGACAGCCTGATCCTGGGCGCGCCAACCCCCGTCCTGCGCACCATCGCCGAACCCATCGACCACAAGCGCCGCCCCGAATCCGGCTACCACGCAGCCTTTTCCGGTCCATACACGGTGGCCGCCGCCCTGCTGGGCGGCGGCGGCCTCGGCCTCTTCCACGAGGATTTCACCGACGCCATGGCAGCGGATCCACAACGACTCGCCCTGGCCGCCAAGGTCGAATGCGTTCCCGATGCCCGCGCCGAGCAGATCTTCCCGTTCCAATTCCCGGCCGTGCTCACCGCCCGGCTCCGGGACGGGCGCACGCTCACCGAACGAGTGGACGTCAATCGCGGTGGTCCCGGAAACCCACTCTCGGCATCAGAACTCGCCACCAAGTTCCGCTTGAACACCGCGCAAACGTTGACCACCACTCGCGCAGACGCCATCACCGAAGCGGTCTACGAGTTGGCCGCGCCCGGCCGATTCGCGGCGCTGCTGGCACTGCTCGAAGTCAATGAACCGGAGGTCTCGCGCTAACCCCGAACCTTTTCGCCACAGCCCGGCCGCTCCGGCTGCCGGGCTATCGGCGTACGCGTTGACCTGTTGCGACACAACAGTATTCGACTCTCGACGCAGCACATCCAGGTATTGACTTGTGAATGTTTCAGACCGCTAATGGAGCGCGAGAAACGAAACAGTGTTTCTCCATGAGAGACAAGGCAATTCCCTTGAGAATCCGAAGAGCGCTGGCCGCGTTATGTTCCATCGCCGCCGCAACCGTCCTCCCCGCCCTGATCGCGCCCACCGCCCACGCTGACGCGGCAATCACGAAGGTGTCCAACAAGGTCGACATCCGCTGCGCATTCAGCACCCTGCACCAGAGCAGCGACTGGTACTTCCCCGCCGGCACCCCCAAGGCCCTGCTGTGGCTGCAGCACGGCTTCGCCAGTTCCAATGACTCGGTGGACGATTCGGCCCGCAAGTTCGCCGCCCAGGGCTTCCTGGTGTTCGCGCCCACCCTGCCCACCGCCAACATCCTCGGCTGCACGCTCGAAAACCTCGGTAACAACACCGATTTCCTGCACAATGTCGCCGACCTGTTCGGCAAGGCCGCCGATGCCAACGACAAGCTGGGCCGCAGTTTCACCGAAGCCAAGGCCAAAGCGGGGCGCACCGATCTGACCCTGCCCACCGCCATCGTGTTCGCGGGCCATTCGGCCGGAGGTGAGGCGGTGCCGTATGTCGCGCAGCAATTGCGGGCGAGCTACGCGTCCGCGTTCGCGAACCTGCGCGGGATGATCCTGTTCGATCCGGTGAAGAGCTTCATCGGCAATAACCTGAGCAGCTCGCTTAATCACCTGGACAACTCCGGATTGCCCATCCTGGCGATCACCGCGCCGCCCTACACCTGCAACCGGGACGGCGCGGGCTCGAAGGTCCTGCTCGATCAGATCCATCGATCGTTCCTGGGCGTCCGCTTGACCAGCGGCGCACATATCGATGTCGAGGGTTCCAGCGCCCCCGCACCCGACAAGGTCGCCTGTGGCACACCGCAGGCCAAGAACGTCGACGCATTGCAGAAGCTTTCGGTCGCCTGGGCCGGTGATTTCGTCAGCGGCTCCACCACGGCGGATTACTACCCCGGCGGCGGATACTACGAAAGCCTGCGCACCGCAGGAACAATTCAGACATTGTCTTGATTACGACCCGTTCGCCCGGCCGCGTGTGGCCGGGCGAACGGCCTTGCCTCAGGCCGGAAATCCGCCCGCCCGGCCGAGCAGGGCGGGTACCGGTGTGCCGAGTTGGTCGCCGAGCCAGCGGCCGGTCGCGCTCACCTGCTCCATGGTGACTCCGGTGCGGACGCCCATGCGGTCGAGCATGTAGAGCAGGTCCTCGGTGGCGATATTGCCGGTGGCCGCCGGGGCGAAGGGGCAGCCGCCGATTCCGCCGGTGCTGGCGTCGAGTATGCGCGCACCGGCCTCGAGGGCGGCAATGGCATTGGCGTATCCGGTATTTCGCGTGTTGTGGAAATGGCAGCGCAGTGGGATGCCGGGTGCGCGTTCGATCGATCCGGTCACTGCCGTGCGCACTCGGTCGGGGGTGCCGACGCCGATGGTGTCGGCGAGCGCGATCTCCTCCGGGTGCGCCGCCGCGACGCTCTCGACCAGGTCCAGTACCGCGCTGGGGTGTACCTCGCCCTCGAACGGGCAGCCGAACGCGGCGGCGATGGTGACGGTGCGGCGCAACCCGGCCGCCGCCGCCCGCTCGGCCAGCGCGGTCCAGCGGTCGATGCCCTCCTGGGTGGTGCAGCCCTGGTTGCGACGGCTGAAGGTATCGGTCGCCACCACAACCACATTGATCTCGTCTACACCCGCGGCGAGCGCCCGATCGAGACCGCGATCGTTGAACACGAGCCCGGCATAGGTCACGCCGGGCACGCGGGGCACCCCGGCCATCACCGCTTCGGCGTCGGCCATCTGCGGAACCCGCTGTGGATTCACGAAACTCACCGCCTCGATACGGCGCAGTCCGGCCTCGATCGAACGCTCGATCAACCGCACCTTGGCCGCGGTCGCGATGATCTCGGACTCATTCTGCAAGCCGTCGCGCGGGGCTACCTCGACCACCGTGACGTCCATGGTTCCTCCTGCTATCTTGCCGCACCGTTTCACTCAGGGATACAGTGTATCCATTCTCGCCACGGAAGGGGCCGCCGCATGCCACCCGAAACCACCACCGCCACAGGACCTTTGGCAGACCTTCGGGTCGTGGAAATGGGCCAGTTGCTGGCCGGGCCGTTCTGCGGACAGTTGCTCGGCGACTTCGGGGCCGAGGTGATCAAACTGGAGTCCCCGGGTTCGGGAGATCCCATGCGCCAGTGGGGACGTGAACAGGCACAGGGCAAATCGCTGTGGTGGCCGGTGGTGGCGCGCAATAAGAAATCGGTGACGTGCAATCTGCGCGATCCGCAGGGGCAGCGGCTGGCGCGCGAGCTGATCGCCGAGGCCGATATCGTGATCGAGAATTTCCGGCCGGGCACCATGGAGCGTTGGGGTCTGGGTTATGACGCTCTCCGCGAACAGAATCCGGGGCTGATCATGGTCCGGGTGAGCGGATACGGCCAGACCGGACCGTACGCACCGCGCGCCGGATACGGCTCCATCGGCGAGGCGATGGGTGGAATCCGTTACACCACGGGCGATCCCGATCGCGCCCCGGCCCGCACCGGCATCTCGCTCGGCGACTCGCTCGCGGCGGTCTTCGCCACCATCGGCACCCTCGTCGCGGTGCATCACCGCACCCGTACCGGTCAGGGCCAGCTGGTGGACTCGGCCATCTACGAGGCGGTGCTGGCCATGATGGAATCGCTGCTGCCGGAGTACGCGATCACGGGATATCAGCGCGAGCGCACCGGGTCGGTGCTGCCGAATGTCGCGCCCAGCAATGTCTATCCCACCGCGAGCGGTGACATGATCCTCATCGCCGCCAACCAGGACACGGTATTCGCCCGGTTGACCGAACTCATGGGCCGTCCCGAACTCGCATCGGACGCACGGTATGCGAACCACACCGCGCGGGGGGCCCGGATGGCCGAACTCGACGATTTGATCGCCGCCTGGACCAGCACCGTCGCAGCCGAGACGCTGCTGGACCGGCTGCACACCGCCGGTGTTCCGGCCGGTCGCATCTATACCGCGCGCGATATGTTCGCCGATCCGCATTTCGCGGCCCGCGAGGCGATCGTGCGCATCACCCACCCCGAACTCGGTGATCTGCCGATGCACAATGTGGTGCCCAAACTCAGCGCCACCCCCGGCGCTATCCGGCATGCGGGGCCGGATCTCGGACAGCACAATGCCGAGGTCTACGGCACCCTGCTCGGCCTGGACGCGGACCAACTCGCCGAACTCGCCCGCACCGGCGTGGTCTGAAGGGAATGGGCGTGAAGGATCTCGCCGAAGACGCCCGCCGTGCGGGATACGGAACACCGCTCGGCGCGGGCGATCACCCCGCGGTGCTGGTGATCGATATCTGCGCCGCCTACCTCGACGACGATTCGCCGCTGCGCGCACCGGTGGAGGCCGCCGTCGCGGCGGCGGCCACGCTGGTGAATCACGCTCGCGCGAACGGCTTTCCGGTCATATTCACCCGCGTGGCCTACCGGCCCGGTACCTCCGAGGGCGGACTGTTCCGCCGCAAGGTACCGACGCTCGCGGTCTTCGAGGAGGGAAACCCGTTGGGAGACTTCATCGATGACCCCGCCCCACTGCCTGGTGAATCCATCATCACCAAGCAGTACCCCAGCGCCTTCCACGGCACCCCGCTGGCCGCCAACCTCACCGCCGACCGCGTCGACACCCTGCTCATCGCCGGACTCACCACAAGCGGCTGCGTCCGAGCCACCGCCACCGACGCCCTCCAGCACGGTTTCCGCCCGCTGGTGGTCGCCGACGCCTGCGGCGACCGCGACCCCCGCCTGCACGATGCCAACCTCTACGACCTCAACGCCAAGTACGCAGACGTCCTGAATCTGGCTGCGGCACTGGACATCCTGATCCGCTAGCCCGGCACGGGGCCGGGCCGAGCGGTCAGCGGTACTCGGGATTCTCGAAGTCGAAACGGCAACCGGCGTCCCATTCACTGCGCTGGTTGCCGTGCGCGGGAAAGCCGCCCGCGTCGACGAGGATGCGCGCCAGATGTATCAGGTTCCAGGTCATGAAGGTAGTGTTGCGATTGGTGAAATCGTTGTCGGGCCCGCCGGAACCGGGATCCAGATACGACGGTCCCGGACCGGCCTCACCGATCCAGCCCGCATCCGCCTGCGGCGGGATGGAGTAGCCGATGTGCTGCAGGCTGTAGAGCACGTTCATCGCACAGTGTTTGATGCCGTCCTCGTTGCCGGTGATCAGGCAGCCGCCGACCCGACCGTAGTAGGCGTACTGCCCGGCATCGTTGAGCACACTGGAATTGGCGTAGAGCCGTTCGATGACCTGCTTCATGACCGAACTGTTGTCGCCCAGCCAGATCGGTCCCGCCAGCACCAGGATGTGCGCGTCCATCACCTGCCGTTGCAGGGCCGGCCATTCGTCGCTCGCCCAGCCGTGTTCGGTCATATCGGGCCAGACACCCGTGGCGATATCGTGGTCGACGGCTCGGATATGCGATACCGAAACCCCGTTCTTCGCCATGATGTGGGCCGAGAGATCGATCAGGCCCTGAGTATTGCTGCGGTCCGGCGACCGTTTCAGGGTGCAGTTGATGAACAGGGCGCGCAGATCGCTGTAGTCGGGCATCGCAGCGGACCTTTCAGTAGTCGTCCGATCGGGTGGTCACGCGTGAGCCGGGCGGGGCCGGGCCGAGGGCACCCACACCGTCACCACTGCGATTCTCGACCCCGCCTCGGCTCAAAATGCCGTTGTCCGATGGTCTGTCAGCGATTCGTCACCGTTTCCGAATCAGGGGCGAGCCCGAGGGCTGCACCTCACCGCATTTCCACCGTGACAGCCGAATCCTCTCGCGGACCCGTCCGATACACGTAGTCGCGGGCGGCTTCGCTGCCCAACTGCGCGAGGAACCACATGGCGGTCCAGCGGGCAGCGGCGGCGATGGTCTGCGCGCGCGGTGCGGTCTCCCGATGCGGATCGGGGGCAGCCCCGGGCGGGTTGTCGACATCGGCGAGCCCGAAATGATTGGCGCCCACGAGGTTCACGAATTCAGCCGCCGGGACCCCGGTGAGTCTGGTGAAGCTCTGGTGCGCCTCATCGGGCTCACTGACCCCGTCCAGGGTGCCGTTGATGAACATGACCGGGATATCGCTGACCGCGACCGCGTCGATCACCGGGCCGATCGTGGTGTTGGTGCCGTGTCCGACAACAGCTTTGAGCTCCGGCGGATGGCGGTAGGTCAAGCCCAGACAGAAGGGCACCTGGCAGCGGTCGGCGGCGGCGTACAGGGCCGCGGCGCCGCCGTAGGAGTGTCCGGCGACAACCAGGGTGGTGGGGTCGATGATCGCGCCGATCGGGGAGGAGGTGTCCGACGCTTGGGAGCGCGCCCAGGCGAGCACGTCGGACAGTTGGAATTCGCTGGGCAGTCGGTAGTCGACCATAGGCATCGGATACCGCTCGGGGACCACCACCACGAAGCCGTAATCGGCTACGGCGGAGGCGAATTGGCTGTAGTACTGGCGTCCGACATTGGCTCCGGGCAGGAACAGGGCCACCGGTAGCCGGTGATCGGCGTGCGCGGGATACCAGATGGTGGCGTCGTCGGAGGTGATGTGTGCCGCGGTATGGCGAACGCCGTCGGTGTCGGCATTGGCGGGTGCGGCGGTGAGCAGGAGCAGGGACAGGGCGGCCGCGGAGATGGCTCGCATGGGTCTCCCGTTTCGCTTGTGGAAACACTGTTTCGATGTGAAACTATCGGCGGAGCATACTCCGAAACAGCGTTTCGCCCAAGAGAACGGAGACCCGCCCATGGGGTCGCATCCACACGGCTGGTGGATTCTGTTGCACCTGGTGTTGTTCGTGTTCTGGCTGGGCGGCGACCTGGGCGTCTACTACTCGAGCAGGTTCGTGATCAACCCGGATCTCACCCCGCCCGCGCGCGCGACCGCGCTGGCGATCATGAGCGGACTCGATCTCGGTCCCAAGATCTGCCTGGTGCTGTTCCTGCCCAGCGGCATCACCCTGATGGCATTGGATCCGCACGGCGCGTCACTGTTCGGGATCGACCTGTTCCCGTGGTGGCTCGTGGTCGCGGTGTGGTTGTTCGCCGCTATCTGGTTGGCGCTCACCGTGATTCAGCACCGCACCCACGGCAGCCATACACTGGTGTACCGCGCCGATCTCGCCATCCGGTGCGCGGTCATCGTCGCGATGGCCGCGGCTGGGATCTACACCCTGCTGGCGAGCGAACCCTTCGGCGTCACCACGAATCCGAAGTGGCTGGGCGGCAAGATCCTGCTGTACACCGTCGCCATCGCGGCCGGGCTCGGCATTCGAATGACGTTGCGCCCCTTCGGTCCGGCGTTCGGCACGCTCATGTCGACCGGCTCCACCGACCAGGTCGAGCGAACCCTGCGCGCCAGCGTGGACGGCTGCCTGCCGTATGTCTGGGCCATCTGGGGCAGCGTGCTCACCGCGGCGGCGCTGGGCGTGTTCAAACCCGGCGCGCACCTGGGCGGCTGAGCTCGCACATACGGAAAGCTAAGCGGTGTAACCCAATTGGGCCGAGAGCGCGGCCGCGGCCTTCTGCAGCAGCGGCACGTACTCCTTCATCTTCGGCTCGAACCGCGAGAGCGGGCCGCAAATGCTGATCGCCGCCACCACCCCGCCGTCATGATCGAGCACGGGCGCGGCGATCGACGCCGCGCCGATCTGCCGTTCCCCCAGCGAGATCGCGTATCCGCGCTTGCGCACCTCGGCCAATTCGGTGCGCAGCTTGCGCGGGGTGGTGATGGTGGCATCGGTGAACGGGGTCAGTTCGTGCCGGTCCAGATACTCGTCGATCTCCTGCTTGCGCAGGTTCGCCAGAATCACCTTGGACGAGCTCCCGGCGTGCAGCGGATACGGCACTCCGAGCGCGACCTCCATGCGCAATTCCTGGTCCGGCACAACCTGATCCACGTACATGCGGGTATCGCCGCGTCGAATGGACAGCGTCGCGGTCTCACCGGTGAGCGGGGCCAGGCGGCGCAGCTCGGGGGCCGCCATCACGCGCAGATCGGTGCGGGCCAGATAGGCCCGCCCCAGCGCGATTGCCGCGTGGCCCAGCGCGTAGCGACGCGAAGTCGGTTCCAGGGTGATGAGTTCGCGATTGCGCAGCGCGGTGAGAATGCGGTGCACCGCAGCCTTGGTCAGGCCGAGCTCATTGGCGATCTCGGTGACCCCGAGATCGGGACGACCGGTGCGGCCGAACAGCAACAACACGTCCATGGCCCGTTCGACGGCGGCGATGGAACGACTCTGGTTCTCGGCCTCGGTGTCCGACACGCCCTCAGCTTAGGGCACCGAATTTCCCCATGGGAAACAGCCCGTCGAAATCCAGATGTATTCGCCGAAATCGCTGCGTCACAGCGCCGTTCCCACTTGCGCGGCCCAGCGCGCAGCGTTACCTTGTGCGTAACAGCGTTTCCTCTATCGAAACGGAGATGCAGGGTGGATACGACGTATCTCCGTGCTGTCATGGCGCAGTGGGCCAGCGGTGTCGTGGTGGTCACCACGATGCGCGACGGCGGCGGCCGACACGGTATGACCGCCAGCTCCTTCACCAGTGTGGCCCTGGATCCACCGCTCGTCTCGGTATGTCTGGCCACCGCGAGCAGCACCTGCCGATTCCTCCGGCACAGCGGGGTTTTCGCGGTCAATGTGCTGGGCCACGACCATGAGGACATCGGCCGCCGCTTCGCCACCTCCACCACCCGCGGCGATCGGTTCGACACCGGACGCTGGGATACCGCGAGCACCGGCGCGGCCGTGCTCACCGATGCGGTGGCCTGGGTGGACTGCGTCGTCGCGGCCTGTCATCCGGCCGGTGATCACACCATCGTGCTGGGCCTGGTCCAGGACGCGGCCACCCCCAGACCCGCGCCGCCACTGATCTACCACGATCGCACCTACTACGAGGGGATAGCTCGATGATCGGCGAACGACTCGTCGAAGATATGACCGACGCCGAACGCGCACGCGCGCAACGGGTGGACGAGGTCCTGCCCGCCCTGCGCGCCGCCGCCGAGGAGGCCGACCGCACCGCCACCTTCCCCGCCACGCATATCACGCTCCTGCGCGATGCGGGACTGCTCGGCCTGGTGGTGCCGGAGAAATTCGGCGGTCTCGGGGGCACCCTGCGCGATCTGGCCGCGGCCACCTACGCCATGGGCACCGCCTGCCCGTCCACGGCATTGGCCTACTTCTTCCACAACACCAGCGCTTCGCGCGGCCTGCTCCCGTTGGAGGCGATCGACGCCGGATTGTTCGCCGACGCCGAGATTCCGGTGGTACGCGCCTTCGCCGAAAAGGTGCTGACCCGCATGGCCGAGGGCGTATGGCTGGCGAATTTCGCCTCCGAATCGGTCAAGACGGCCAAGGCCAATATCACCATCGCCACCACCGCGCGCAAGGTCGACGGCGGCTGGATCCTGCGGGGCGAGAAGTCCTTCGGGTGTGCCACCGGCGTCGCCGACTACTACCTGACCTCGGCCAAACTCGAGGGCTACGACACCGCCGAGGGACTGGCGACCTTCTTCGTCCCGCGCGAAGCGCCCGGGGTGAGTGTGCGTGCGCCATGGGACGGGCTCGGGATGCGGGCCACGGCCAACAATGGCATCCGCCTCGACGAGGTGTTCATCGCCGACGACGAGGCGCTGGCGATACCCGGCGCGTTTCCCAAGATGCTCACCATGAGCCGGGGCAGTTTCGTGGGCAATCAGCTCGCCATCGCGGCGGTGTACACCGGCTGCGCGCAGCGGGTCTACGACGAGACGCTGGCCGCGACCACCCGGAAGACCTTCGCCGACACCGGCGAACCGATCGCCTCGTCACCGGTGCACCAGGTGCTCATCGGCGAGATGACCCGGCAATTGCAGTCGGCCTATCTGTGGCTGCGCTATCAGCTGGGCATCGAAACCGTTGAGCCGCCGATCAAACCCAAGCAGGAGGTGTTCACGCAGTGGCGGCTCGGCAAGGGTGCGGTGACCGAGGCATGTTTCGCAGTGGCGCTGGGCGCGCTCAAAGCCGGTGGCACCTCGGCCGCTTCGATGAGCGGGGTGACGGGCCGGGCCCTGCGTGATCTCGCCATGGGTCTGGTCATGACCTTCCCCGCCGAGCGCGGCATGCTCGAGGTGGCGCGCATAGTGACCGACGCGACCGCGAACGAGTTGTTCACCACCGCACCCGCCGAGGCCGCGCGATGACCGGCGAACTGCCCCCGATCGTCGAATTCATCGATGGCGAGTGGGCGACCCCCGGCGTGGATCTCGGTGTGGCACTGGAGGATCCGGCCACCGGTACCCCGGTGGCCCGAGCGCTGGCCAGTGCGCCGGGGCGGGTCGACCGCGCCCTCGCCGTCGCCGACGGCGCGACCGGGATCATCACCCCCGAAGTCCTCGATGCCATCGCGGACGATCTCGAACCACGACTGCCATACATTGCCGAACTGGATTCGCACGCAACAGGTGTGCCGATCCGACAGACCGAGTTGTTCGGTGTCATCGTCGCCGGGGCGTTCCGGCTGGCCGCCGCGCAGGTGCGCGCCGGAATACTGCGCGAGGACCGCGAAGGCATCCGCGTGCGCCGCCTGCCGCTCGGACCGGCGCTGTGCCTGGTGCCGTGGAATGCCCCGGCCCCCATGGCCGCCCATAAGGTGGCCAACGCCCTCGCGGCGGGCTGTCCGGTGCTGCTGAAGGTCAGCGAGCTCGCCCCGTACAGTGCGATTCCGCTGGCGCAGGCGATCGCCGAACACGTCCCGGCCGGGATGTTCCAGCTGGTGCAGGGCGGGGCCGAGACTGGAGCACAGCTGGTGGCCGATCCGCGCGTCAAGGCGGTGTCCTTCACCGGCGGATTGGCGGGCGGGCGTTCGGTCGCGACTGCCTCGGCTCCGCTTTTGCGGCCGTGCCAGTTGGAATTGGGCGGCAACAATCCGCTGATCGTGCTGCCCGATGCCGATACCGAGACCGCGGCGCGCATCGCGGCGGAACTGCTCACCACCCTCAACGGGCAGTGGTGCCGGGCGCTCGGGCGTTTGATTCTGCCTGCGGACCGGGCCGGTGAATTGCTCGACGCCATCGGAAAACGGCTCGGGGACCTGCGCTTCGGGCCGCCGCTGGATCCCGGGACAGAGTTCGGCCCGCTGGTGCACTCACGGCATCTGCGAACCGTACGAGACGCGTTGTCCGGCCGCGGATTCCAGACCTATGGCACGCCGCCGCAGGAGGGAAACTACTTTCCGCCCGCACTCGTGGAAGGCGATCTCACCGAGGAGGTCTTCGGCCCGGTCGCGGGAACCCTCACCTATGAATCCGTCGATGAGGCGGTTCACCTGGCCAACGCGCTGCCCTACGGCCTGGAAGGCTACGTCTGCGGCACCGATGAGGAATCGGCACTGGCTGTGGCACAGCGGATTCGGGCCGGGGAAGTCAAGGTGAACGGCTCCTCGGTGATGAGCCTGCACCTGATGACACCGCGCCCGGCCTGGGGCTGGTCCGGACTCGGTGAGGAGGGCACCGGCGAGACGCTGCGATTCTTCACCGGCGCGCGCGTCGTGGGCGTGGAGGGCCGCTTCGCCCTGCACACCTCATGAGCACCGTGGTCGTGGTCGGCGCGGGGCCGGTGGGACTCACCGCCGCGCTGACCCTGGCCCGGCGCGGTATCGCGGTGACCGTGCTGGAGCGCGGCGAGGAGCTCGCCACCGAATCGCGCGCCTCCACCTTCCATCCGCCGACACTCGAAATGCTCGAAACGCTCGGGGTGCTGAAACCACTGCTCGCCCAAGGAATCATCGCCACGACGTTCCAGTATCGAGAACGCGGCGGCGGGGAGATCGCCACGCTCGACCTCGGCGTGCTCGCGCGCGACACCCCCTATCCGTTTCGCGTGCAATGCGAACAGAGCAAGCTGACTCCAATCCTGTTGGACGCCTTACCCGATCACGCCCGGGTGCGTTTCGGCCACGAGGTGCACGGCCTGCACGCCGGACCCGACGGGGTCATTCTGCATACCTCGCACGGGCCGGTGCGCGCGGATTGGGTGATCGGCGCGGACGGTGCGCATTCGATCGTGCGCAATGGTGTACACGCCGGATTCGACGGCCGTACCTATCCCGAACGCTTCCTGGTCGCCTCGGTCGATGAGGATCTCGCGACGGCGCTGCCGGGCATCGCACCGATCAATTACGTCTTCGATCCGCACGAATGGCTGGTGCTGTTGCGCACCCCGCAGCACTGGCGGGTACTGCTGCCCACACCCGCCGATACCGCAGACGACCTCGAAATGGATCGGCTCCCGGCACGTTTGGCCGCGGTCGCGGACCTGGGCAGGCCGTGGCGGGTGCTGCACGGGTCGCTGTATCGCGTGCATCAGCGCGTCACCGAATCCTTCCGGATCGGCCGGGTGCTGCTGGCGGGCGATGCCGCGCATGTCAACAATCCGCTCGGCGGCATGGGAATGAACAGCGGTATCCACGATGCCGTGCGGCTGGGCGACGCCCTGGCCGATGTGCTCGCCGGAGGTTCGGAAGCCGGGCTCGATGATGCCGCCGCACTGCGGCGGGCCGTAGCCATCGACCATGTGCAGCGCACCAGCCATGACAACTGGCAGCGGTTGCGCGGTAACGACGCGGCCCATCGCGACCAATTGCGTGCCCTGGCAGCGGATCCGGTGGCGGCGCGCGCCTATCTGCGCAGAGCCTGTCTGCTCGATTCGCTGGCGGCCCCACGTTGAGATGCCGGTCGCCCGGCCGACACGAGGCCGGGCGAAATCCGGCGACCACACCGGTCAGGAGTTGATCATGAAGATCGATCGGGAGAATCCGGCGCATCCGCACGAGCTTGTCGGATCGGTGCCGATGACACCGCCCGAGGCCGTGGAATCCGTTGTGCGGCAGGCACACCGGGAGTTCCTGGACCGGCGGGCACGGCCCATCGAGCAGCGCCTGGCCGCACTCGGCGCGGCGGCGGAGTCACTCGATGCCCGCGCGGGCGATCTGGCCGAATTGCTGGCCCGTGAGAGCGGTAAGCCCATCGCCGACTGTCGCGGTGAGATCGGTTTCGCCGCAACGTATCTGCGCTGGGTGCGGGACAATGCCGCCGCCGCGCTCAGCGCATCGGTGATCGATGACGCGTACGGGCGACTGGCGCTCACCCCCGCACCGTTCGGAGTGGTCGCGGCGATCACGCCGTGGAACGCGCCGATCATTCTGTCGGTACTCAAGCTCGGTCCCGCGCTGGCGGCCGGAAATACCGTCGTGCTCAAACCTTCTCCGCTCGCGCCGCTCGCGGTCACCGAGGTGGCCGCGCTCCTGCCCGGAGTCCGGGTCATCCATGGCGGACCGGATACGGTGCGAGCGCTCATCGCCCATCCGCTGATTCGCAAGGTGGCCTTCACGGGCGGCGAAGAGGCCGGGCGCAGTATCGCCGCAGCCGCCGGTCAAGCCCTCACACCGGTGGTGCTCGAACTCGGCGGCAATGATCCGGCGGTCTTCCTCGACGACTTCGCCCTCTCCCCCGCCGATTACGAGCGCCTCGTCCTCGCATCGTTCGCCACGGCGGGGCAGGTGTGCATGGCCGCCAAACGACTGTACGTGCCCGCGCGGCGCTTGGACGAATTCCTGGAGTCGTATCTGGCTGCGGCACATCGGATTCTGATCGTGGGAGACCCGCTGGACGAGCTGGTGAGCATGGGACCGGTCGTGAGCCGCGCCGCCACCCAGCGCATGACCGACCTGCTGGCCGATGCCTGGAGCCGTGGCGGCTGGCTGGTGCCTCTCGCCGAAATCCCGTCCGACGCCGACGGTTACTACGTCGCGCCCACCCTGGCCCTGGATCTGCCCGATGCGGCCTGGCTGGTCCGGCGCGAACAGTTCGGCCCGGCGGTACCGGTGCTGACCTACACTGACGAGCGCGAGGTGCTGGTCCGCGCCAACGATTGCGAACTCGGACTGGGAGCCTCGGTGTGGTCCGCCGATGAGGACCGCGCCTTCGCCTTCGCCGCGCGAATCGAAGCCGGGTTCACCTTCATCAACACGCACAACCGGACCGGTATGTCACTGCGCGCCCCCTTCGGCGGCACCAAACAGAGTGGCTTCGGGCGCGAATACGCCGAGGAGGGTCTGCGCGAATACGTTCAGACCACGGTGCGGCATGCACCTGCCGCTTTCCGCGCCGGTGGTTCCGGCCTCTCCGCCCGCGCCTATCCCCGGCCTTGAGCTCGATCGCGAGGCGGTCTGGGGTACCGCTGCCTCCGTGACGGACTCTATCGGCGCACAAGCCATCTGCCCCACGCACATGGCGAAGCGCCGACGGTGCCGGGCGCGGTCGCCGCGCACGCCGTCGGCGCATCACTTGGGGTCAGTGGGAAGTCCGGCCGCGCCGACGCACCACGATGAATCCCACCGCGGCGATTACCACGACGACGGCGGCGGCGACGCCCACCACCACACCGGTATTGCCGCTGTCATCGTCCGAATCCGCGGCTGCGGCCGTCGACGTGGTGGGAGCCGGGGTCCGCTCGGCACCGAAGGTGAGGGGCACCGACGCCAGGATGTGTGTGGGGTCGGTCAGGCTCGTCACCGCGACGGTGCAGGCTCCCGGCGTTGCGGTGCAATCGGTTCCGCCGACCGCGCCGACCAATGTGATCGACCGATTGCCGCCGTTGGGCTGCCACTCCCCCTGTGCGTCGGCACGGCCCATCAGCGATCCGCCGAGGTTGCAGTCCGCCGGACTGACCACCGCCGGCTTGCACTGTCCCACCGCCACGGTGGGCAGATTCGCAGGCAGTCCGGCCAGCGATACCGTAATCACCTGTCCCGCCGCGAGACCCGAGTTCACGCTGAGTTTCAGGGCGGGGTCGGCGGTGGCCGCCGGGTTGCCCGCGCACAGTATCGCGGCGGTGGATCCCAGTGCGACCAGCGCGATTCGGGCTCGAACGGATTTCATGATTCCTCCAGGAGGGTTCAGAGCCGTCGCCGGTCGGCGAGGGCCAGGACGGCGACGATGAGCATCAGCGCGGCGGTGACGCCCCAGAGCAGCGTCGACGGGCCGTTGGTGTCGGACTCGGTACGGACCGCCGCGACCTTGGGGACCGAGGTGGGAGCGGGAGTGGGCGATCCGGCGAAACCTATTGCGACTTCAGCCGAATTCGCGGCGATCACAGCCTGCGGTTCCGCGCCGGGCAGCGGCGCGGCGGCGATCACGCACTGCCTGCGGGTGCAATCGATATCGTGGAAACGCGGGCGCGCGGTGAGGGTGACGGTAGGAAGCGTTCCATCGCCGGAGATATTGACGAAGGTCGCGCCGCCCTCGAGATCGCAATCCTTCAGCCCATTGGTGAAGCCCTGTTTGCACAGCCCGACCGCGACGGCAGCGAGCCCAGCTCGAAATCCGCTGCCATTAACGGTGATTCGCTGCCCTTCGGTCAGATCAGCGGAGGCACTGACTTCGATGGCGGCTCCGGCATCGGGTGCGGCGTGCCCCGGAGCGATCCCGAGGGGCAAAGCCGCCGCGACAATCAGCAGACAGGGGGCGATAGTGCGGATCACGGGGCTTCTCCTTCGAGGACCTGGGCGATCAGGGGCGATCGGGATGCCCGCACCGGTGCACGCGGTACGCACCGCGGCGCGAGAGCCAGCGCCGGCAGCGCCAGCACGGTCAAACCCGAACCGGTGCCGAACAATTCGCCCAGTGCGGTGACCGTGGCGAGTCCCGCCGAACCAGCGCCGACCACCACCAACGTGGTGAGCGTCGCCGCGCGATGCGAACCCGACGTTTCGACCCGAACCGCGACATCCAGCGCCCGCGCGGCGCGAGCGGCGGCGGTCAGCGCCACCCCGATCCCGATGGTCAGGGTCGCCCGACCGGGCGCGGTGGCCACCAGCACCGATCCCCCGGCAGCCAGAATCAGCAGTGGGACAACGGCACCGAGTCGAGGTGCGGGCAGCACCAGCGCGGCAATCGCCGGAATCGACGCGAGCACGAGCAGATTCGTCTGTTCGGCTCCGAGCGCATTCCAGCGGAACAGCAGCAGGTGCAGCGAAGGCAATACGGTGCCGCCCACGATCCAGCCGACGGCGGCGTATCCGAGCAGGTACCGATGCGGGAGCGCCCCACGCGCGACGATCAGCGAACCGGGTTGCGATGCGTTCCGGTTCGCAAGAGCGATGCCCAGCCCCAGCACAATCAGGGCCGCGCCCGCGAGAATGAGCCCGAGCCCGGGCCTTTCGTAACATAGCGATGCCGTGCCCGCCGTCACGGCGACCCCTGTTGTCATCGCGACCTGCCATCCGGTCAGCGCACCGTTCGAGTCGAATGCCATCGCCCGGCCCGTCACGACCAGCGGCCCCGCCGCCGCACCGGCGACCACCGCGGCCGTGACGAACAGCCATGGCGCGGATACCGATCCGGCCACCGCGAACCCCGCGCCCGTGACCATCGCGCACACACCGGCTATCGGAAACGACAGGCGCCGCCGCACGGTGAGCAGCGCCGTCGCACCACCCACGGTGAGCACCGTGAGCGCTATGTAGCCCACCACCGTGCCCGGGATGCCCAGTACGCCGCCCAGCGGTTTGGCCAGCAACACCAGCTGCCCGCCCGCGACCGGGCCGGCCAGCGTGCCGCCGAGTACCAGCGCCGCAACACTTTTCGAGGATGAACCGCAGGTCGCCATACCTACCCTCCTGCGTCCGTTTCTCTGAGGGAAACGCAGTTTCGGAATTGCCATATTGAACCCGTGGTGGGAGCGGGTGTCAAGGCGAGCAACGGCGTAACCCTGAGGGAAACAAGACGATTCGGTTGCGCCGAATTACCGGGTCGTGAAATCCGGAACCACCCCTGGACAGATCATCGACGCCGGTACAGAATCAGGAATATTGGAAACAGTGTTTCGATGTCCGAAACACAGCACCGAGTAGAAGGGTGCGACGCATGACACGAGTCGCGGCCGCACAGCTCGCCGCCGGGACCGACGTCGCCGAGAATCTCGACGCCTGCCTGCGCATGATCGACACCGCTGCCGAGGCAGGGGCCGAACTCGTGGTCCTGCCGGAGTTCTGTAATCACCTATCCTGGTACGACGATCGGGCTCATGCGCGGCGAATGGCCTGCACGCCCGGCGATTCCTTTCTCACCGCCATCGCCGAGCGGGCCGCCGCGCACGAGATCTATGTCAAGATCGGTGTCACCCTGGCCCGCGAGGACGGGCGCACCACCGCCACCAGCCTGCTCTTCGGTCCCGACGGGGACCTGCTCGGTGAGTCCGATAAGCAGATCCTGATGGGTGCGGAGAACGACCATCTCGATCGCGGGGTCGACGATTCACCCGTCATCGATACGCCGCTGGGCCGGATCGGCATGTACGCCTGCATGGAGGGCGTCATCAACGAGGTCACCCGATCCCTGACGCTGCGTGGCGCGCAACTGCTGCTCAACAGCCTCAATTCGTTCGCCACAGACGAAGCGAGCCTGCATATTCCGGTCCGGGCCGCAGAGAACAGGGTGTGGGTCGTGGCGGCCAACAAGGTCGGGCCACTGCTCCCGGACGCACAGCTTCCGGCCATCGCCGAACGCTTGGGAGTGCCGCCGGACCGATTGCACGGGGCGGGCGAGAGTCAGATCGTCGCACCGGACGGCACCTGCGTAGCCATGGGTCCGGCAACAGGGGAGGCGATCGTCATCGCCGATATCGATATCAGCAGTGCCGATGACAAATTCCGCGAGGACGGCACCGATATCATCGCCGCGCGTCGGCCCGAGCTCTACGAAAAGCTCGACACCGGCCCCCGCGAGCGGCTGGCCGGACCCGGTGCGCCGGCGATCTCCGCCGCCATTGCCACCGCGTCCGGCCGTGAGATTCGCGAATTGGCCACCGCCGGTGTCGATCTCATTGTGCTGCCCGAACTGGCCGAGATCCCGATTCCCGAGGTGCTGCACGCGCTCACGGGCACGAGCGGCTATGTCGTCACAACCGTGCGCGATGGCGCGGTGCACGAGGGTCTGTTACTTCATGCCTCCGGCATCGTCGGACGCCAGCGGCAGCTGCATCGCACCGCCCGGCACCCGTGGTTGACGCTGCTGGGCGATGAACTCACCGTCTTCGAATTACCTTGGGGCCGAATGGCCCTGGTGATCGGTGACGACTCGATCTTCCCGGAGACCTTCCGTCTGGCGGCCGTCGCCGACGTCGACGTAGTCGCCGTTCCGTTCACACCGGCCGAATCCTGGGAACTGCGCCTGGGCCTGCCCGAGCGCGCTGCGGAGAACCGGCTCAATATCGTGGCCGCCGGATCCGCACCGCACGGCCTGACCGGCGAAATCTATGCACTGAGTCCGGATTTCACGCTGTGGACCGCCTGGAGCGGCCCGTTCACCGGCGTCATCAGCCATCCCGAGGTGACGGCCCTGCCGCCGGGCGCGCTCGCGGTCCGAGCCACCATTCGACCGGCGCAGGCCGTGAATCGCACCGTCTCCCGGGGCACCGATCTGGTCGCGGGCCGCCCGCTCCGGCCGCTGGACACCCTGACCTCCCGAACGCACTGACGAAAGCAGCCATATGAGAACACCATCGGAGCAGCCATGAGTGAAACCCTGCGGCACGTCGAGCAAATGGTCGATGAGACTCCCCGGGTCGATGTGACCGAAACCTTCCGGGAGTGGCGCGACCTCACCACCGATCTGAAATCCCGTCTCGCCGAGCGCTTCACCCTGACCCGCGATCCGTCCACCGAATCGCTGGAGTCCTACGGTGACGCGGCGACCGGTCCCGCGGGCAGCCTCGCGGCCTATTCCGGTCCCGAGATCGACTGGCTGGTGCATTCATGGATCGGCGATCCGCGCACGGGTTTCGTCAATCTGCATCTCACCGCCTGGCTCGGGCCCCAGGTGCGGGTACCGCACCTGGGGTCGGCGCTGCTGCTGTGGCCCGAGGGCTGGTTCTACGTCGATGCCATTCCGCGCGGCGATCTGGTCGGGGACGGTGCGTACTTCGACCGCTACTACGCGGACGCGGACGCGCCGTGGCTGGCCTTCAAACAGGAGCATCCGGACTTCACCTGGTTCACCAGCCGGACCGGGTTCATTCGCGCCAGCCTCTCCCCCACCGCCTACTGCTACTCCTTCCCGCCGACCCGGCCCAACCTCGATCTGGTACGCGATCTGCTGACCGCGCGGGTCGAACAGTGGCTGGGATGGGTCGATGAGGCCGAATCCGTGCCCGTCGGTGACCGGGCGGCGCTGGCGGAGCGGGATCTGACCGTGCGACGCAATATCGCCGAGCGCGATCCGGCCAATGTGATGGGCGAGCGCATGTTCGGCCCGGATCTGACCCGGCGGCTGGTCCGCGCGCTCTGGGGCGGGGATCGCGAACTACCCAGGCCCACAGCATGATTCGTTCACTGTGGTGGTCCGTACGGACCGATGGCAAAGCGCCGTTCGATACCGCGCATCTCAAGGTCTACTACCCGGCCATCGCCTCGGGCGATGACGCCGAACGGCTCACCGGCGTCTTCGAACCCGACCCGGCCGCCGCCCCGTATCCGGTGGTGGTGTTCCTGTCCGGGGTCAATGTCGGGCAGGACTCCTATCGGCGGTTCGCCACCGCCGTCGCCGAGAGCGGCTTCGTGGTGGTCACCATGGATCGCGTCGCCGAATTGTTCGGCGGCCAAATGGGATTGACCCCCGGCGTGGACTTGGACGCCGCCCGGCCCGACGCCTACGGCACCCGGCCCACCTGCCCGGCCATCGGCGAGATCCTGGGCGCACTGGCCGAACTGAACGATCAGCCCCCGCTGCGCGGAGCGCTCGACCTGGATCGCATCGCACTGGGCGGACACTCCGCCGGTGGCACCGTGGTCTTGCAGTCCGCGTGCTACTTCCCTTCCGTGGCAGCGGTTTTCGCCTGGGGCGCGCACACCATGGTGGCGACGATGCTGGGCTGGGACCCGGGTACGGTCCTGCCCGCACAGGTGAACTGCCCGGTCCTGTTGGGCGTGGGGAGCAATGACGGCGTCATCCAGGGCAGCGCCGACCGCTACGGCGAAGACGGCGCGGATCGGCCGGATCCGGTGCGGCGCACCTTCACCGAGGCCCTGCCGCCGGGCGATCACCTGCTGGCGGTCATACCGGGGGCCAATCATTTCGGCATCGCCGATGCCGATCCCACCGCGGCGCGCGCTTTTCTGGACGGCCCGGCCGACACCGAGGCGCTCGACCCGTTCGCGCGCCTGACCTCGGCTTTCCTGCGGACACATCTGCGCGGCGCGGACGCCGCGGCCGAGCTGGCCGAGTTCGGCGACGACGTCGTGCGCCTGACGCGGCGATAGGAGCGAGACGATGCTGAAGAACTTCTGGTACGCACTGGAATTCGCGGACAGGGTGAGCAGAACGCCCCGGAAAGTGACCTGCCTGGGCCAGGATTTCGTGCTGTATCGCACCGAATCCGGTGCGGCGGTGTGCCTTTCGGACCTGTGTGTGCATCGCGGCGGCGCGTTGTCGATGGGCACGGTGACCGGGGACTGCATCGCGTGCCCGTATCACGGGTGGCAGTACGATTCCGACGGCGTGTGCGTGAAGATCCCGGCCAATGCCGAGGAGCGCAAGATTCCACGCAAGGCGCGGGTGGACGCCTACCCCACCACCGAACGGTATGGGATGGTGTGGGCGTTCCTGGGCGATCTCCCCGAGGACGAGCGGCCTCCCATTCCGGTCATTCCCGAGCACGAGGACCCCTCGTTCCGCATGGTCCAGTTCGAGATGGAGATCGAGGCCAATTACGAACGGGCCTTCGAGAATGTCGTCGACGCGGCGCACACACCGTTCGTGCACGGCACCTCATTCGGGAATCCGGATAAGCCCGAGATCCCGGATTTCCGTATCCAGCAGACGGATTGGTCGGCCGAGGCCGATATCCAGCTGAGTCCGCCGCTGCCCAAGGGTTTGTGGGGGCTGCTGGCCCGGCGGCGCGAGCGCGCGGAGTACGTCACCGTCACCAATGCCTGGTATCTGCCGAACATCGTGAAACTGCATGTGCGGCTGCCGATCGGGGATCTGCTGCTGTACGACTTCAATATCCCGCTCTCGCAGGACCGCACGCTCATCAAGATCCTGGGCTATCGCAACTTCTTCACCGGCGCGTGGGCCGATGCCAACGCGCGCAAACGAATCGAGAAGATTCTGCTCCAGGATCGGCCCGTGGTGGAATCGCAGCGCCCGGAGCTGCTGCCGTTCGACCTGTCCGATGAGCTGCATGTGCGCAGCGACAGTCTCCAGGTCGCCTACCGGCGTCGGCGGCTGGAGCTGATCAAACAGGGGTGGTGGGTCGGTGGTGACGACATCATCACCGGCGACTCCCCGCGCCGCACCGCGACGGTGATCGCCTCGCCCGCCCGCCGCGACAATCCCGAACTGGCCAGTGCCTGGGTGCACAAGGCCCGCACCGGAGGTAATCCGCAATGAGTCTGCCCGCCGCGCTCAGCGAGCGCACCCTGGACACCCTGATCTCCTCTTTCGAGCTTCGCGATTGCGAGGATCTGGCGCTGACCAGTCCCATATCCCCCGAACCCGTCGGACGGCTGCGTGTACTGCGCGGCGGACCGATCGACAAGGTGGTGACGGTCGATCTGGTGGTGCCGCAGCTCGGCCTGGACAGCCATATGATCTTCGCTTTCACCGAAAGTGACAGTGCGGTACCGCATTTCACCCTCGACTCGGTGCACGGCGGCGAATACTTCGCCATGCACCTGGATTTGATCCCGCGGGTCGATCTGGCGGTCAACCTCGAGTATCTCGACGAGGTTTTCGCACCATTGAGTCCACTGCTGGACCAGGCGTGGGATATCGACGGGATGTCCCAGGCCGCCATCGGCCCCCGGCAGCGGGCCATGATGTCGCCGTGGATGGTGGTGTGCCGCGCGTCCGAGGACGCGTTCCGCGCACTGGACGGCACCGTGGAACGCTACCTGGATCATTGGCTCAGCTTGGTGCACAAGGGAGTTCCCGACGTGGTCGCGGATCTCGCGGCCCGAGATCTGGCGAATCGCGCCAATCTGTTCAGTCCCGAGGTCGATCCGGTGTGGGCGCGAGTGAGTGCCCTGCTCGGCGAGGAACAGGCCGAGCGGGTGCGCGGGGAGCTGGTCTCATGAATGAGTCGGCCACGCTGTCACCCAGCGAGTTCCAGAAGCGGATCCAGGGCGAATGGGTAGGCCGCCCTTCGCTTTTCGACGCGCAGGGCAGCTGGCGCGGGTTCGAGGATATTCGACGCTCCTCGGTCTTCGAGAACGGGAACACCACCTACTACATGGATGGCGGACTCACCGGCGGCGGTGAGCTGGCGGGCAGATTCGCGCTCGGCGCACCGTTCGCGTTCGGGGTGCGCGACTCGGACCAGGATCGTCTCTACACCGGACCCGATTTCTTCGGATCCGGGCAACCCTATGGCGGATTCGTGGACGCGAACTATTACGGGCCGGGTTGGCAGGTATCGCTCAACACCTGGAACCACACGCTCGGCGACACACAGGTGTATTCGTCGGTGCTGTATCAGGGTCCGGCGATGGTGGGGGTGTTCAATGGCGTCTACACCCGTGATCCGGATCTGACCGATCAGCGTCTGGAGTCCGAAACCCGCTGCGGTCCGGTCGTGTTCACCGTCCCTACCAAGGATAAGAGCCGCTACGCGGGTGAGCTCGAGCTCTGGAGCGCGGCGCAACAGTCCCTCGGCACGGTGCGCATGGCACTCGAGATCGAGCCGACCAATCTGCTCGCGGCCGACCATCGGGTGATCATCTCGGGCGCAATGGACGCGAACTGGCGTGCCACCGTGCGCAGGGACGGCGTGCGCTCGTTCCACGAAGGCCCCGACCTATGGGGCAATGGAAACTCTTACGGCCGAGCCAATTTCGTGCGCTGGCACACCTCCGACGGACGCCGCGTGAGCGGGCGGGAATACATGATCGACGCCGAACCCGGAATGGGTTCGGGGAATACGCTCGCGGTGGTGTACCAGGTGTTCGAGCACAACACCCTGACCGCGATCCTGCACGGCGTAGTGGAGCGCTCATGAGTACCGTCGCGATCACCGGCGGCACCCGCGGTATCGGGCTGGGCATGGCAAAGGCGCTGCTGCGCAACGGACATCGGGTTGCACTGTGCGGCGTCGATCCCGAACGAGTGGACAAGGTCCGAGCGGAACTCGGCGGCGATGTGCTCGCGGCCGTCGCCGATGTCACCGATCATGAACAGCTGCAACGGTTCTGGGACGCGGCGGTCTGCGAGTTCGGCCGAGTCGACGTGTGGGTGAACAACGCCGGAATCTCGCACGAGCGAAAGCCGCTGTGGCAGTTGCCGGTCGAGACAGCGCGCGCGGTGGTCGACACCAATCTGCTGGGCGTGCTGCACGGTTCGGCGGTGGCGATGAACGGTATGGCCGCCGCGGGTGGGGGTCACGTCTGGAATATGGAAGGGCTCGGCAGCGACGGGCGCACCGTCCCCGGCCTGACCGCCTATGGTGCGACCAAACGCGCGGTTACCTATCTGACCAAAGCCCTCGCGGCGGAAACTCCTCCGGGCGTCTCGGTTGGACTGCTCAGCCCCGGCATGGTCGTCACCGATCTACTCACCCACGGGTACGACGATCCGGCCGAATTGGCCAAGGCGCGCAGGGTCTTCAATATCCTCGCCGATACGGTCGACACCGTCGCACCCTGGCTGGCCGAGCAGGCGGTCACGCAAACCCGCAACGGCGCTCACGTGCGCTGGCTGACCACCTCGAAGGTGATCGGCCGGTTCGCCCTGGCTCCGATACGCCGACGCGAACTGTTCGACGCATGAGCACGGTGGACTATCCGATCTCCCTGGCGATCGAGGACTACGTACCGGTCCTGTGCACCGCGTACGGCGTATTGCTGCTGCATCGGATAGCACCGAACGGTCCGGCCGTCCGCGTTGCGGCAGCACTGCTCGGAGTGGGCGGAATCGCCAAGGCCACTGCGAAACTCATCGCGGCGGCCGGTGGTCCGGAGCTGATCTGGTTGCGCGGCATGCTCTTCCCATTCCTGACCCTCGGATTCGGCCTGCTGGCAGTGGCATTGCTGCGGGACGGGTCGGGCCGGGTTCCGCGCTGGCTGGCGATTCTGGTCCCGAGCCTGATCGCCGCGTGCGCGCTCGGCGCGATCCTGGCGCGCGACACCCTGCCCATGCTGGTGAGCACCACGGTCTTCGCCACCATCGCCAGCATTCACCTGATCGGCCTGGCCCGTGCGCGCGGCGACACGGTCTCGGCCGCCTTGCTCGGCATCCAGCTACTGGTGTTCTTCCTGCTCGGCCCGCTCGCCTCACGCCCCGATCAGACGGTGGCATTGCAGTGGATCGAACAGCTCTGCAATACCGCCGCGCAAGTGGCGTTCCTGGCCGCCGCCTGGCGACTCTCGGCCACGCACGCCGCACCCAAAGACCAGGAGATGATCCATTGACCGACGCCCTGGGCTGGAGACGCAAATTCGGCGTCATCGCCCCCTCCACCAACACCATCGTCGAGCCCGATTTCTACCGCATGACCGTGCCCGGCGTGACCTCGCATTTCGCCCGCATCCACATCCGCGATCAGAACATGAGCGATGACGCCGGCATGGATCGCCTGTTGGAGCAGATCCGCACCGAGATCGTGTCCGCCTGCGAACGCGTTCTCACCTGCGAACCCGACTACATGGTCATGGGCATGTCGGCCGAAACCTTCTGGGGCGGAATCGAAGGCAACCGCCAATTCGTGAAACAGATCCACGACGTCACCGGCCTCGAGGTGGCCACCGGCGCCGAAGCTTGCCGCCGAGCCCTGGAACTGTTCGGCGCCAAACGAATCGGCGTCGTGACCCCCTATCAGCCCATCGGCGACGAAAACGTCATCCGCTTCTTCGGCGAACTCGGCTTCGAAGTAGCGGCCATCAAGGGATTGCGCTGCCCCACAGCTGTTTCCATAGCCCACGTGACCGAGCACGAGTTGCGTACCGCGCTGCGGGAAGTCGACTCCGACGATATCGACGCCCTGATCCAATGCGGCACCAACCTGTCGATGGTCAGCCTGGCCGACGAGGCCGAACGCTGGCTCGGCAAACCGGTCATCGCCATCAATGCCGCCACCTGGTGGATGGCACTGCGCGACAACAACATCAACGACCGTATCGAGAACGCGGGTGCGCTGCTACGAGACCATTGAGCGCGGCCCCGTCATACGTTGGCCCGAAGTTCAACCACCATCTCCGCCAACAAGGTTCGCAGTCGTGCGTTGGCTCTGCGCTCGGCATCCAGTTCCGCTTCGAGTGCCGCGTACTCCCGGGCCAGGGCCTGGTGTCGATCCAGCAGTTCCCGCGCGACCGACGGACCGTCCTCCCGGGCACGCGCCTGTACGCGGAAGTATTCGAGGAGCGGAGCGTGCTCGTACACGACATCGCGGCGCAGGCCGGACTCGGCGATGAGCTCCGCCACCGTCAATCGCGCCGCACGTGTGCGCTGTGACGAGCCGCTGATGAGCGCGTCGATCGCATCCAGGATCCGGCTGGCTTCCACGTCACGATCACGTCTGGTTCTTTGCACTGCGGCGAATCCGATCGGGTCGAGTAGTCGGGCCTGGCATTCCACGAACGTCGAGGGTGTGCACCCTGTCGCCGTAAGGGCAATAACACACCTGGCGTCGCCGAACCGGCGGTCGCCGCCCATATCTCAACTCGCACTCTCTACCAGCACTTTCCCATCAAGATGCGGAGGCAATGGCCATATTCCTGGCGAATTCCCTTGGGGTCCAGCAAGATCAGTAATCTGCGACACCCCGCGGTTCACAGTCCGAAGGGGTTGACGCGCTACGGGGAGATGGCCGGAACATCCAGCGCCGCACGGCCTATCGTGGTGTCCAGCCAGCGACGGGCGCGGGCGCTGAGCTGCCAGCTTCGCTGCGGCGGGCCGTCTGCCTGTTCGACCAGGCCCGAACGAATCAGCGTGGCAAGCGATCTGCGGATCACCGGCGTACTGAGCTGTGTTTCGGTCTCCAGGCCGCGCAGACTCAATGGTGTTGTTCCAGCGTTCAGGGATGCGAGCACCCGCCCCTCATTGATGGTGGTCATCGCCGAAATCCCTGCTCGCAGGGGAAACCGTCATCGCCAACCGGATGCATGAGGTTGACGATAGGAACCGAATTCGGTGCGCTCAACCGTTGTGCGCGAACTGGCCAGAACTACTCGAATCGCGCATCGTTTTCCGGACAGGACCGAATCCCGCACCCGCACGAGCAACCCGGCGGATACTGCTTGCGAGTCGCGAGCTTCCACCGGAATGAGGTTCAGCAATGACCATGCATCGGATGATCGAGGCGCGTCGGGAGGAGCTTCTGTCGCGCGATGCGGAGGAGACCGTCGCCTTCGTGACCCAGATGTACTCCGATAACGCACTGCGCTTTTGGAATGCCCCACCGCAATGCCGCGTCCGCACCAGCGCGATGATCTGGGGTGAGGTCATCGCCACCGAGATTCGCAGCACCATCGGCTACAGCTGCCATATCGCGCCACTGCAGGACCACGTCTACTTCGAACGGTCACTGCGTGGACGGGCCCGATTACGCGGCGGCGGAAGCGACTTTCAGCAGCATCGCAATGATCTCGTGGTTTTTCCGTTCGGAGTGCCGATCATCGCGGACTGCGACAGCCACGATGTGAATCTGCTGCATATCCCCCATGCCCTGCTCACCGAATTGGCGGCGCAGTCGGGAATCGAGCCCACCGCTTTCCAATTCACCTCGCTCGAGCCCAGAGACGCACGCAGTGAACGATTCTGGGGCCGGTTGTTCGATCTCACCCACCATGAACTCACCGATCCGAGCTCTCCGGTGCTGACCGAATTGGTGGTGCAGAACCTCACCCGCACGCTGGCGGCGGCGGCCCTGGCGGTCTTTCCCAACACCACGATGGACCTGCACCTGCAACCGGGTCCGGGCGCGGTGCCGAGTTCGGCGGTACAGCGGGCGGTGGACTATATCCATGCCAATCCCGCCCGACCGATCACCGTTGCCGAATTGGCCACGCAGGCCGGTAGCAGCGTCCGGGCGTTGCAGAACGCGTTTCGGGTGCAGCACGATATGACTCCCCTGGAGTATCTGCGACGTGTCCGATTGGAACGCGCACGCGGGGATTTGATCGCGGCCGAGCCCAGCGACGGATATACCGTGGCGCTCATCGCCGCCCGCTGGGGATTCACCAATCCCGGCCGTTTCGCGCAGCTCTACAAACAGACCTACGGGAATTCGCCCAAGCACGAACTGCGGAGCTGAGCGCACCCGGCAGGGTTTCCGATCACCCGGCGTCGTCGAGTACGCGTCGCGCCTGGCGGATGACGGCCTGATCGACCATGCGGCCCGCATCGTCCAGAACTACTCCGCCGGAAGCGTTTTCGAAGCGGAGGATCAGGGCGTGGGCGCGCTGGACGGCATCGGGACTCGGTGTGAAGATCTCGTTGGCGATCGGCAGTTGTGCGGGATGAATGCAGGCTCGGCCACGAAATCCCAAGCGCCACAGTGCTCGGGTGGACTCGCGGAACGCGTCCAGGTTCCCGAAGTCGGTGCTCACCGGTGCCAGCGGCGGCGCGATATCGGCGGCGGCGCTGGCAAGTACCACCTGGGTTCGCAGGGCAAGCAGCTCACGGTCGTCGGCACCGGGAGTGATTCCGAGTTGGGCGCGCAGGTCCGCTTCGCCGATCTGGAGACGGGACACCCGTGGGGCGGCGGCGATCTCGGGTGCGGCCAGGATCGCGGCGGCGGTTTCGAGCAGGGCACAGATCGCGATCGAACCGGGACGAACCTCGAGTGCACCCAATGCCACGTCGACGTCCCTGACCTGCTGCGCCGATTCGGTTTTCGCCAGACAGATCGCGGCGACAGCGGGTTGCGCCACCGCGCGCAGATCGGCCGCACCGATGTCACCGGTATTGACCCGCACCCAGATCCGCCGCCGGACATCCATGAGCGTGCGCAGCCAGGCCGCGACCTCGGCTCGCGCGAAGTCCTTGTCGCACAGCGGAACCGCGTCCTCGAGGTCCAGCAGGATGACATCCGCCGGTCCGGTCAGCGCCTTCTCGAAGAGTTCCGGACGATTACCCGGTACGTACAGCGCGGATCTCATCACCACCCCCGTTCAAAAATGAAACGGCGTTTCACACATGGAAACATAGCGATCAATCACGAAGGTGTCCACACTTCAGCGCACCGCTTGACAGCGCTCTTCCGGTGGGTGCTAATGATCTCGCATCATCGAAACGCCATTTCGCCACAGGAAACGGCACGCTCCGCGGGAGTCACCATGATTCTTCGACGCCCGGTCTTGACCACCGTCGCCACCGCCCTCCTCGCCGTCGCCGCCGCGGCACCCGCCACCGCCGCGACCCAGCTGCCCGGCAGCGTCGATATCGGCTGTGCCGCAGACACACTGCACCAGACCGCCGACTGGTATCTGCCCACCGGAACGCCGCGTGCGCTGGTATGGGTTCAGCACGGTTTTGCCCGCAGTGACGCCCAGGTCGGCGCACTGGCCCGGAGTTTCGCGGATGCGGGCTATCTGGTCTTCACGCCCAGCCTGCCGTTCGTCCAGATCTCCGGATGCACGCTACAGAACCTCGGCGACAACTCCGGATTCCTGAACCATGTCGCCGAATTGTTCGGCACCGCACACGATCCCGGTGGCGCACTGGCGGCCAGTTTGGCGACCGCGGCGAGCCGGGCGGGGCTGCCCGCCCCGGCATTGCCCCGCGATCTGATCTTCCTCGGGCATTCCGCAGGCGGTGAAGCCGTCACCTTCGTGGCCGATCGCATCCGCAGCACCTATCCGGACGCCTGGAGCGGTCTGCGCGGGGTAATTCTGCTCGATCCGGTCAAATCCTTCGTCGGTGACAATATTGCCCGCGCACTGTCCGGGCTCGATCCCACCGGCCTGCCGATCCTCACGATCTCCGCGCCGCCCGCGCTGTGCAACAGCTTCGGCCTGGGGACCGCCGCCGTCCAATCCCAGCTGCACCGGCCATTCGTCGGCGTCCGACTGCACGGCGGCGCGCACACCGATGCCGAAGGTGACAGCAGCGATCTGCTCGGCACCCTGTTCTGCGGTACCCCGGCACCGGTCAATTCCGCCGCGCTGCGCACGCTGGCACTCGACTGGTCGGACGACTTCGTTACCGGGACAGCGGGTTCCACCGAACTCCAGGCCCGCGACCTGGTATCGAACGGGCTCGCCGCCGATCTGCTGCCCGGGTCGTAAGACCGTCGGCGATGGTCAGTGCTCGCGGAGGAGCTGCCCGGCTCCCTCGATCCGATCGTCGATCCCGTGCTCGCGCAACGCATGCCACAGGGTGGCGCTGTTGATCGCGATGACGGGTTTGCCGAGTTCGGCCTCGAGCCGATCCGCGAGCGCCACGAAGGACAGATTGGTGCCGACCTGGACGATGGCTTCCGCGTCGGCGCTGTCGATGTCGGCGACCATCTCGCGCAGCCGATCATCGGGTACCCGAGCGATATCCATCGCGGTCGGACAGCGCAGGCCGGTAATGGCGGTGACCTCGAAACCGGCCTCGGTGAAGTAGCGGCCGACCTCCCTGTCCGCGATCGGCTGATAGGGCGAGAAGACCGCGATGCGCCGGCAGCCGAGTTCCCGCAGCGCGGCACGGCAGGAGCTCGCACCGGTGGTGACGGGCAGTCCGGTGCGATCCCGCAGTCGTTGTTCGAAGGTGGCGTTGCCTTGCACTCCGCCCCAGAAGGTTTCGGCGGACATCCCCATCACCATGCGATCGGGTTCGGCGGTCAGCGCATCTCGCACGGCGGTATCGATGGAGGCGCGGATCTGCCCGAGCAGTCCCTGAAAATCCTTGTCATCGCCCATGACCGGGTTCGGGATGTACATCGACCCCGCGCGATAGGCGATACCCGGTATGGCGGCACGCCAATAATCGTGCTCCACAACGGTGTTCGTACTGGGAACGATGACACCGAATACGGCACGGTGCCCGACGGCATTGGTCATGGCGAAGTCCTTGCGGCGCTGTGGTTTCGGCGAAAGGTCAGGGGGCGGTGGTTTTGGCCAGCAGATCGTCCACCGCGCGGTGCGCGCGCTCGCGCGCCACGGGGCGATCGAGCAGCAGCACATCCACCAGCAGCGGGGAGGCGATCGACGCGGCGGCATCCTCGGCGTAGGTCTCATCACCCGCGTCCAGCGCGCGCACGGCCGCTCGAAACGGTTCGAGCAGATCCATGACATAGCGCCGCCGCAATTCGACGTAGCCGGAGTCTGCGGACGAGGCCGTCATCAGCGCGCGCAGGAACGCGGCAACGGGCTTGTCCCGCAGACGATCACACAGCAGGTCGACCTCGGCGTGCAGATCCGCCGCCAGATCCCCGCTGGGCGCGGACCGCTGATGGGGAGCCACCGCGATCAATGCCGCCAGCACCTCGAGCGGGGTCGGCCAGTGCCGGTAGATCGTTGTGCGGGCCACACCCGTAATCGTGTGCAGCCGTTGCGGAGTCAGCGCTGTCGCGCCCTCACTCAGCAGCAGTTCCAGCGCGGCGGTCAGCACCAGGGCCTCGGTATCGGCGGCTGGCCCCGAGGGGCGTCCGGGTCCGGTCATGAAATTTACGATACATCTTGTTTTGGTTATTGATAACAACTACATTTTGTATCGTAAATACCGCTCCACCCAGGAGGACCGATGCGTCCACACGTAGAGCTCATCGACGACCGCGACCTCATCGACCACTTCGCCGAGTTCGAACACGCCACCGGCAACGCCACCCAACGCCACCTCAGCTATGACGAGGAAGACGGATCAGCCTCTCTCAAGGTGCGTTTCGACACCGACTGGTCACGCCCGGCGGGCGTGCACCACGCGGAGACCGAGTGGTACGTCCTGTCCGGTCAGGTCACCATCGGCGATACCGTGCTCGGCGCCGAAGGGTTTTGGATGGCCCCCACCGGCGTACTCACACCGCCGATCTCGGTCACCGCGGGCACCGAGATCCTGCTGTTCCGCGAATACGGTGACTGGCACTTCGATCTCGCCGACAGCGATCGCGAATTCGTCCGCCCGGACCAGAAACTCGTCATCCTGAACTCCGCCGACATGCCGTGGATCGATGTGAAAGACGGCAGCCCAATGCGTTTCGACCTGGGTGGCACTCCAGTCCCCGGCCTGTACATCAAAATGCTGCACCGCGACGAACAGACCGGGTTCTACAGCCGTCTCATCAAAGCCAAACCGGGTTGGCGTGAAGCGCCCCTGGCGCACCACCCCTGTTCGGAGGAGGCGTACTGCCTCGACGGCGGGTTCGACTACAACTTCGGCAAAATGTGGCCCGGCACGTACTTCTGGCGTCCCGCGCTCATTCGGCACGGCGATTTCACCGCCGATGCCGACCAGGGCTGCACGTGGCTGGTCCGCTCCGACTCGGACCTGGTCGACTGGTACACCGACGATGCCACCGTCACCATGTCCGGCACACCCACGAACTGGGGCCCCGGCTACGAGCAAACCCTCGCACCGCGTTTCATCGAACCGGTCCGCTCCCGCTCGATCGGATCCTGGCCGGACCCCACCCACCAATAGTGGGTATCACTCGCAGCAACTCGGCCCGCAGCAAGGGGTTTCGGGCGCGGGCTTCACCGCCTTGACGATCGCCGAGACCATGCCGTCCGCCACGGAATGGGTTGGGGTGATTTCGATTTCGCCGAATCCGGCTGCGGCGAGGTTATCTCGGTATTCGGTGAACGACAGCGCGCCCGCGATGCAGCCGACGTAGTCTCCGCGCTCGGCGCGCTGAGCGGGGCTCAGCGTGTCTTCGGCTACGACGTCGCTGATCCCGATCCGGCCGCCCGGGACCAGGACTCGCGCCATTTCGGCGAATACCGCCGGTTTGTCGGTCGAGAGGTTGATCACGCAGTTGGAGATCACCACGTCAATAGCGTTGTCCGGCAAGGGGATCGACTCCATCGTGCCGTAGAGGAACTCGACGTTGGCCGCTCCGGCCTTGGCCGCGTTGGCCCGCGCCAGGGCCAGCATCTCGGTGGTCATATCCAGGCCATACGCCTTACCCGTCGGCCCGACTCGGCGCGCGGAGAGCAGCACATCGATCCCACCGCCGGACCCCAAGTCCAGCACCGTCTCCCCCGCACGCAGGTCGGCCACGGCGGTGGGATTCCCGCATCCGAGCGAGGCGGCCACCGCGGCGATCGGCAGTTGATCGCGGTCGCCCGCCGCGTACAGGCTGGCACCGAAGTTCTCATCGAGGTCGATCGCCCCGGTCGCGCAACATTCGCTACCGCAACAGTCCTGGGCAGTCTCACCGTGACCGACCGCGAGGGCGGCTGCCGCATAGCGCTCACGCACGGTCTCACGCAGCTGATCGATGGGCTCCGGCATGGGACTCACGTCCTTTCGACGCACCCGGGAGCAAGTCAATCACCACGTTCACCGGGTTGTATTGATATCTATCGATGCAAGTGTGGCGCACTGTATCGATATCTGTCAATATTGACGAGTGTCGAAACAAGAACTCCCGTTGATCGCCTCGGCGGACTGCTGCACCACTACGCTGTCGTCGCCGCTGGACCCCGAGACCGCGGTGGACCTGGCGAGTGCGTTCAAGGCGCTCGGCGATCCGATCCGGCTGCGCCTGCTGTCGCTGATCGCCGCCGCGGGCGGCGAGGAAGTCTGCGTGTGCGAGCTGACTCCCGCGTTCGAGCTGACCCAGCCCACCATCTCCCATCACCTCAAAGTGCTGCGCGAGGCGGGCCTGCTGACCTCGCAGCGGCGCGGCACCTGGGTGTACTACCGGGTTGTTCCGCAAGCGCTGCAACGTCTTTCCGACATCCTCGCGCCCGCCGCTTCCACCCTCTCGCGCGCATGAGCGACTCCGGCACCCCGCCGTTGGCGCGGCGGCTGGCGGCCGAAGCCATCGGCACCGCCGCCCTGGTCGCGATCGTCGTCGGCTCCGGCATTGCCGCACAGCAACTCTCACCGAATCAGGTCGGATTGCAGTTGCTGGAGAATTCCACCGCGACGGTCTTCGGTCTCGCGGTGTTGATCCTGCTCTTCGGTCCGGTCTCGGGAGCGCACTTCAATCCCGCTGTCTCCCTGGCTGATTGGCTCGCGGGCCGCCGCACCGGCAGCGGCCTGACAGCATCGCACGCGGGCGCGTATTGCCTCGCGCAAACCGGCGGCGCGATCACCGGCGCGGTGCTGGCGAACGTCATGTTCAACCAGTCCGCCGCCCAGATCTCGACACACACCCGCGCCGACACCGGCCACTTCATCGGCGAAATCGTCGCCACCGCAGGACTTATCGCGCTCATCTTCGCCCTCGCCCGCACCGGCCGCTCCGCGCTGGCCCCGGCGGCGGTCGCCGCCTGGATCGGCGCGGCCTACTGGTTCACCAGCTCCACCAGCTTCGCCAACCCCGCGGTCACCATCGGCCGGATCTTCACCGACACTTTCGCCGGAATCGCCCCCACCTCGGCCCCGACGTTCATCACCGCCCAAGTGCTGGGCGCGTTGGCGGGACTCGGTGCGATTGCCTACTTCTACCCCGCACCATCCACGGCTGCCGACGATGTCGTCGTCCCTTCCGGCACCGTGAAGTGAAAGGCACTATCTCGCAATGACATCCATCAAACCAAGTGTGCTGTTCGTATGCGTCCACAACGCCGGCCGCTCACAAATGGCCCAGGGCCTGCTCACCCACCTCGCGGGCGAGCGCGTCGAAGTCCGCTCCGCCGGAACAGCACCCGCCGACACCCTCAACCCCGTAGCCGTCGCGGCCATGGCCGAACTGGGCATAGACATCATCGACCAAACCCCGCGAATCCTCACCCCCGACACCGTCGAAACCTCCACGATCGTGATCACCATGGGCTGCGGCGACACCTGCCCCTACTTCCCCGGCGTCTCCTACCGCGACTGGAAACTCGACGATCCCGCCGGTCAGGGCATCGACCAGGTCCGCGCCATCCGCGACCAAATCGCCACCCACATCCGCGATCTGCTCACCGAACTCGGCCTCACCCCAAGCGATCAGGGCGTCCGGGAGCTCTGAACGTCAGGCCGCGACCCCGTTGAACAGGAAACGGGTGTCGATCGCGCGGGCAGGGGTACCCGTTATGGCGAATAACGAACGGAGGTGCGTATGCCCTACGACAGTGAAGCGTTCCTGCGGGCGCTGTCCCGCTTCGCACGTCTGCTGCCGACCGACTACGACATGGCCACGGCGCTCGATGAACTCGTCGACGCGGTGATGAATGTGCTCGAGCTCGCGGGGGCCGGGGTATCCCTCGAATCAGCGGGATCATTGCGGTTCGTGACAGCGCCGAACCCCGCGATCGCCGCGATCGAACAGTGTCAGGAAACGACCCAGCAGGGGCCGTGTGTGGCCGCGTTCCGCAGCGGCAGGCCGGCACCGATCACCGATCTGGCCGAGCGGGTGCCGCAGTGGCCCGAGTACACCGCCGTCGCCGCCCGGCACGGACTTCGCGCGGCCGCCGGTATCCCGATGCGATTGGGCGAGAACAGCATCGGCGCGGTCAACCTCTATGACAGCAAAGTCCGCGCCTGGCATCGAACCGAGCTCGAAGCCGCCTGCGTGCTGGCGGATATGGCAACCGGGTACCTGGTCAACGCCGACAAACTCACTCAGCTCCATCAGCTCAGCGCCCAACTGCAACACGCGCTCGATTCCCGGGTGATCATCGAACAGGCCAAAGGCATGATCGCCACCCGCAATGACATCCCCATGGACGAAGCGTTCCAGCTCATCCGCCGGTATGCCCGCACGAATCAGTTGCACCTGCGCGCGGTAGCCCACGCGATCGTCGAAGGCGGACTGCGGATTTCGCCGGAGGACACGCGCTCGGGCGCGCCCGACCGGCCATGACTGTGACGATGCGATCTCAATCAAGACCGGACAGCCGACTTACCGGATGAAAGGGCTGGTGGGGGCGATAATTGGACGGTGAACGAACCACTGGACCAGACCGTTGCCGCAGCCCTTGCGGGTGGTGACGCGCGCGTGAGTCGTCCCGGTGCGGGCAGTTTCCGGTTCTGGTTCGCGACGCAGCGGTGGGAGTGGTCCCCCGAGGTGTATCGGATGCACGGCTATACCCCGGGCGAGATCGAACCGACCACCGATCTGCTGTTGGCGCACAAGCATCCCGAGGATCGCGAACATGTCGCCGAAGCCATCGCGCGATCGATCGATCAGGGCACGCCGTTCTCGAGTCGCCACCGCTTCATCGATGTCACCGGGGCCGAGCACACCGTGATGGTGGTCGCCGACCGCATCGTCGACGACGAGGGAATACCGGTCGGCACCGCGGGCTTCTATATCGACCTCGGCGAGATGCTGGCGGAGATCGAACACGAAACACTGCACGCCACCCTGCCCGAGGTGATCGAGGCCCGCGCGGAGATCGAACAGGCCAAGGGCGTGCTCATGCGCATGTACCGCATCAACGCCGAACAGGCATTCAAGGTCTTGACCTGGCGTTCGCAGGAGACCAACACAAAACTGCGAGTGCTGGCCGCGCAACTGCTGTTCGAACTGCCGCAGGTACCGCAGGCGCCACCCGCCACAATCGCGGCATTCGACCACATTCTGCTGACGATGCACACACGCGTACCGAATCACACCGCACAGCGCGCACCTGAGCACGACAGCTGAAAGCACGATTCGCGATACGGCAATTCCGTCCCGCACGTTTGGGCGCGGGCGTTCCGGGAACGGCGATGGTGTCACCGATCAGGAGGACGCCATGCCGAAGGAATGGACCGACAAGCAGGAACGGCAATACGAACACATCCGGGATTCGGCCGAGGATCGCGGTCAGAGTGAGAAACGCGCCGAGGAAATCGCTGCGCGCACGGTTAATAAGAACCGCGCCCGGGCAGGGCAGACGAAAACCGCCAGCCGAACCTCATTGGAGGGCAAATCACCGCAGCAGCGCGGTGGGCAGCGGTCGGGCCGCAAAGGTCCCAAAGGTCTGACCCGCGACCAGCTCTACAACGAGGCTCGCCAGCGAAATATCAAGGGCCGCTCCACCATGACGAAGGCCCAGCTCGCCACGGCGCTCGGTAAGTAGCGCACCCCACCGACCCGGCATCGCGATATTCGATAACCGCGCACCCGGTGGCTATCCCGCGATGTCCTGCAATTCTTCGAGGAGCCTGTGATGAATTTTGACGAATCCTACGGTGAGACACCGAGCACGCAGTTCACCGATGAGACCCCGAGCGCACACTCCACGCTGCTGCGCCTCAACGCGGTCATGAAAGACCTGAATTGGCACGCGGACACGCTCCCGAACCCGCCCGTGGATCCCCCCGAGCCCATCCCGACCGAGCCGCCCATCGAGCCGGTGCCCGCACCACCGTCGCCCGTGCCGACACCGCCGTCACCTGCCCCGGTTCCGCCCGTGCCCGAACCGTCGCGGCCCTTCCCGGAACCGCCAGCCCCTGGCGAGCCCGCACCATTCCCGGAGCCACCCTCGCCGGGCCAGCCCGCACCATTCCCGGAACCGCCCTCGCCGGGCCAGCCCGCACCATTCCCGGAACCGCCCGGACCGGGCGAGCCCTCCCCCATGCCGAATCCGCAGGTTTTCCAATACGTCCGCTGAGGCGGTCGTCAGCACGATCAGTGATCTGGGGCCGCGGGCACGAGTCGATCGGCCCAGTCGCGCGGCAGCGCGGCACACGAGACCTCGGCTAACTCGCGTAGCCGAGGTGTGGGAGTTCCCAAGCGGCTCAACTGAATCAGGCCCTGCGCGACCATGACGATATGCGCGCTGAGTGCGGACAGGGTCGCTTCGTCCACCTCGCCTGCCGTTGCGATGGCGGGCCGAAGACGTTCGGCGACACCGTGTTCCATGGCGGTGGTCGTGCGGGTGCCGATGGCGGCGACCTCCGGAAAACGGTCACCGAACAAGGCGATGGAGTTGATCATCAGGCAGCCGCGGCGATCCGGATGCGCGGCGCAATCATTCACCACAGCCTCCAGCAGCGCGCGTACCGCCGCGCGGGGCGTGCCGGGCGCGGTGACGATGACATCGCGAATGAATCGGGCGCGGCGAGCGCAGTACCGTTCGAAGGCCGCCAGGAACAGCCCGCGTTTGCTGCCGTAGGCGGAGTAGATGCTGCCGTTGCCGACACCCGTCGCGAGTGAGACATCTTCCACAGACGTGGCATCGAAGCCCTTGGCCCAGAACAGCTCCGTCGCGGCGTCGAGCAGGTCCGATTCATTGAATTGCCGCGGCCGTGCCATGCCTCACCGTACCAATCGGTTCGTCCGGGCTGCTCCCGCGCCTTGTTCTGGAGGCATGACTCCAGAATAATGGTTGTCATGTCCTCCAATCGCACCGCGCCGTTACGCCGCAGAGTCGGGATCCTGGTTTTCGACGGTGTCAAAATGCTCGACTTCGCCGGTCCTGCGGAGGTATTCGTCGAGGCCAACCAATCGGTCGATGGGTACGAGGTTGTGCTGGTCTCGCCCGACGGGTCCGACGTGCAGACTTCGATCGGGGCGCGAATCCAGGTCAGCGGCGCGGCGGCGGACTCCGGATCGTTCGATACCGTGGTGATTCCGGGCAGTGAACAGCATCCGTCCAAGTTCGTAACGCCCGAAGTGCTGGCCGCAACCAGGTATCTGTCCTGGAATACCCGCCGACTGGCGTCGGTGTGCAGCGGCACCTTCGTACTCGCCGATCTCGGCATGCTCGACGGTCGCAATGCCACCACGCATTGGAAGTTCACCAGGGATCTGGCGGCTCGCTTTCCCAAGATCGCGGTGGATCCCGACGCGATCTTCGTGCGCGATGGAAACCTCTACAGCTCAGCCGGAGTGGTGGCCGGGGTCGATCTGGCGCTGGCGCTGGTGGAGGAGGATCACGGTGCCGACGTCGCGCGGCGCGTGGCGCAATCACTGGTGGTCTACATGCAGCGCGCGGGCGGGCAATCGCAGTTCTCGGCATCGCTGAGCGGGCCTGCCGCCCGAAGTCCGCTGGTGCGCAGGGTGATCGACCTGATCTGTGCGGATCCGGCGTACCCGCACACTGTGCAAACCCTGGCCGCGCACGGTCAGGTCAGCGTCCGCCATCTCACCCGCCTGTTCCGCACCGAGGTGGAGCGCTCCCCTGCCGAGTACGTCGCCTATATCCGCTTCTGCCTGGCGCGGGACATGTTGCACGCCGGGCAGAGCGTGACCGAGGCCGCCATGGCGGCCGGATTCGGCACCAGCGAGGCATTGCGCCGGGCTTTCATTGCGCGCCTGGGTATTTCGCCGCGCAAGTATCAGCAGCGGTTCCGCTCCACCGGATCGGCCGCCGGACTGGATCCGGCTTTCGAACAGGCTGTGTCCTGATGCCGAACCCTGCTCACCTCCCACCGGGCGCGAACCCTCGAAGCCGGTGGTGGCACAGTGGACCCGACACCGTCCGAACCACGAGGAGCAGCCGATGAGCGGTCGTACCCCCAGCCATTGGGAGGAGCTCATCGCTGCCGATCCCGCGCATTCGACCTGGTACGTGGAGCGGTTCCGGACATTGGCGGCCGAGGGCACCGATATCGCCGGGGAAGCGCGCATGGTCGATGCCATGCTCGACCGGGGCAGCCGGGTGCTCGACGCGGGGTGCGGTCCGGGCCGCGTGGGCGGATATCTGCACGGTGCCGGGCACACCGTGGTCGGCGTCGATATCGATCCCGTCCTTATCGCCGCCGCCGAACAGGACTACCCCGGCCCGACCTGGCTGGTCGGCGATCTCGCCGAACTGGACCTGCCGGGACGCGGTGTGGCCGCCGACTTCGATGTCATCGTGTGCGCGGGCAACGTGATGACCTTCCTCGCGCCGTCCACGCGCGCAGCGGTGCTCTCCGGTTTTGCCGGGCATCTCGCCCCGACCGGCCGGGTGGTCACCGGCTTCGGCGCCGATCGCGGCTACGACTTCCCCGAATTCCGCGCCGACGCCGAAAAGTCCGGTCTCACACTGGATTTGCAGCTCGCCACCTGGGATCTGCGCCCCTTCACCGACGATTCGGACTTCCTGGTGGCGGTGTTCTCCCGCACCCCGTGACCGCATCCGCGCGAGAATGACCGCGCACCAATCGGTTACACCCAACCGCGACGCCGACTGACATAGCGCGGCTCGAGCACATAGCGGTACAGGCCGCGCACGGCGCCCGGCATGAAACCGAGCATTTTGGCCCTGGATTCGGCGGGCGCGTCATCCAGCGCCCACGGCAGATATTCGGTGATGGCGCGGGTGCCGTTGCGCTTGCGCATCTCCTCACCGAACGCGGCCCATCCGCGGCCGCCGACGGTGCGGTCGATCAGCGGCAGGGCCACCTGTTCCTCATGCGTGAAATGGGTGTCGAGCGCCGCGGCCAGTGCGTCCACATCGGCTCGCAAGCGCTGGGCGCCAACGGAATTGGCGACACCGTATTCCACCTTGGACAGCAGGTCCACGATGCCCTCGTGCTCGGCTTCCATCTCGTCCAGGATCGCCAGATCCGCCGGATCATCGGCCGCGGCGCGCACCAATGGCCACAGCGCCGCATCCTCGGTGCTGTGATGCCGGTCGAGCTGGCGCAGGAAGGTCTCCCATCCGACGCGCACCGATCGCTGCCCGAGGCGGTCCTCGGCGACGGCGGCCGATAGGCGGATCAGATCGCGCATGCACGCGTCGTGAGCCAGATACATTCCGAAGAAATCGATGGTCGTTGTCGGCCTGTGGTCGTTCAGCATTCTCGTCAACCGTTCTCGTTCAACTCTTTTGGGTGTGTCAGGGGCTCGGGCACGCGGTCACGGCATGACCGAACCACCGGCGATATCGAGCGTGATGCCAGTGATCCAGGACGATGCGGCCGAGACCAGGAATAGCGTCGCGGCGGCGATATCGTCGGGTGTGCCGAGCCGTCCCAACGGGTAGCCGCGCCCCAATTGCTCTCGCTGTTCCTCGGACATGAAGCTCCGCATGCGATCGTTCTCGACCGCGGCGGGCGCCACGCAGTTGACTCGAACCCCCTGCGGTGCAAGCTCATTGGCCAGATGGCGAGTCATTCCGACCACTCCCGCCTTCGCCGCGGAGTAGGCGGCCGCGGCGCGACTGGCCTGCCGGCCCGCGGAGGAGGCCATCGTGACGACCGCGCCGCCGTGTGCGGTCAATTCCGGCAGGAAAGCCGAGATGGTCAGGAAGGTCGCGGTGAGATCGGAATCCACCACGTGCCGCCAATGGTCGGGCGTCTCCTTGACCGAGGGCACCGGCTGGCCGTAACCACCGGCGAAGGCGATCACGATGTCTACCTTGCCGAATCGAGCCAGGACCTGGGCATGTAGCCGGTCCAGGTCAGTTGCGGAAGTGCAATCGGCCACCGCCGCCAGCGCCCGGCCGCCGGTGTCGGTGATCGCGGCCGCGACGCCGTCCAGCGCGGCTTGATCGCGGCCCACCACCGCGACGTCAACTCCGTTGCGGGCCAACGCGATTGCGGTGGCAGCGCCGATGCCCCGCGAGCCGCCGGTCACCACGGCGGTCCTGCCCGCCAGATCCGGGTGGTTGCCCAGCACCACAACCCCTGAAGTAGTCACGCCACTGTCCTTTCGCCCTCATTTAATTAATTAGACGGACTGTATGAATGAATCAGGTTCACCAGGTACTGTCAAGGCCATGAGCCCGCGTCAATACAATCTGGGGAAGCGCACCGCGCAGATCGAGCAGAGCCGCCGACAGGTTCTCGACGCCGCTCGGGAAGTGCTGGGCGGGGCCGATAACTACACCGGATTCACCCTGGACGCGATTGCCAAGCGCGCGGATGTGGCCCGCGCAACCGTCTACTACCAGTTCAAATCCAAGACCGGTCTGCTGGAAGCGGTCTGCGACGACCTCGCCGCGGAGGGGGGCCTGCCCGAACTGGTCAAAGCCTTCACCAACCCTGAACCACCCGCAGCGCTCACCGAATTCATCGCCTGCTTCGCGCGCTTCTGGCAGGCCGATCGCCCCGCCATGCGCCGGCTACGCGCGCTGGCCGCCCTCGACGCCGATGTCCATGCGGTCATCAGCGCCCGCGATGAGCGCCGCCGTGAAGGTTTGACGGTGCTGGCCAAACGCTTCACCGACGAAACCGCGGGAGCCACCGACCATCAGGTTCGAATCCTGCTGGCCCTCACCAGCTTCGAAACATTCGACACCATGATCGGATCGGACGACGACCTGTTCGACGCGGTCCCGGTGATCGCCGATCTCGCCGCCACCGTGCTGGGAGCGAACGCGTAGCAGCGACGTAGTCATTCTCGTCCGTCAGTGGACGACCCATACAGGTCGGCTTCGGAGACGGCCGCATCAGCGGACTCGGCGCGCCCCATCCGCGCCGCCGACCCGAACATCGGCCCGCGCGCAGGCACATTCGGCGCGAATCGCATGAACCCGATGGCCTCGGGCACATCGACGTAGACCGCCTCCATACCCCCTGTCATGGAATAGGTTTCGTGCCAGAAGCCCGTTCCCCCGCTGTCGCGCAAGAAGTCTCGCCACCACACCCGATGGGGCTCCGATCGCGCGAACGCCAGCAGTGATTCCATATCCCGCCAGTATTGCCGCATCCCGACATTCGCCGGAAACAGCGAGTAGACAACCGTTTCGTGCAGCAGCAGCCCATCCGGCTGATCCTGCGCCGATGCCGCGATTTTGGGCCCGAACCCCAGCAGGGTCCGCAACCCGTACAGTCGATTGACCCGCATGCCCAGGTAGATGACGATCAGATCGGGATAGCCGGACAAATCCACGGTCTGCCGATTCACTCGCGTTCCCATACGAATCATTCAACGCCCGACACCGGCCCGCGCGCACTACTCATTCCCGATCGCCCTGGTTAGGCGGGCGGCAACGCACGCTGCCGCACCGCGATCATGTGCTCACGCGGAGTCCACGCGTCCACCCACACCGGTGCCTCGAGCTCGGCGTCAGCAACTTCGAGGTCGGCGCGCGCCGCGACGCTGAACTCTTTGCGCAGCCGGTATGCCTCCCGAATGATCAGCAGCCAGTCATCGTCCCCGTTCATCTCCCCCTGCGCGAACCACTCCATGGTCCACGTACACCTGTTGAGCTCATCCCCCACCGCCACCGCCTTCGGACTCCCCAGCAACTGCACCTCCTGCCACCGCTGAATCCGCTCCCGCTCCAACTCCCCCAACCGAACAATCCCCTCCTGCAACGACATCCCCTCCACATCACTCACCCCCGCCCGTATCCGCACCAGCCGCGCCGCCAAGGTATGCATCCCCCGGGTGACGATCAAATACTCCGAATACACCTGCAATCGCCGCTCATCCCACCGCGCCCCCTGAGTCCGATTCCATTTCGACCGTTCATTGACATACGACGCGAGAAACGTAATCGCTCCACCGATCACCACCCCGCTCAACGTCCCGAGTAACTGCGCAAACACACCCAAATACTATCCACCCCAACACCTTCGGCACCGAATCGAACAATCGATCTGGAATCCACTGTGGGACGTGCTGTATCAGCAACACTTGGCGCTGTTCGGTTGCGCCATAGGCTCGCCCGAGGGTCACCAAGTTCGTTCCCGCCCTGGCTTGATGCAGGAAGCGGTCGTGGCGGTTGCTACGGGTACGACCGCTCAGCGATCGTCTCGCGATCATGATTGGCAATCAGGAACATAACGCGCGTGAATCGTGCGCCGCGTCACGTGAGGACGGCCACCGCGGCGATAACGATCTCGAATACCGGAGGTTTCCATACGGTCGCGTTTCATACGAGTGCTGATGGCGCAGTCGAGGAAAACCTATGGTGGGTCCATATTTCTCCTCGGAGTGTGGCGTGGCGCGCCGATGGAACCGCGACCCATACTCCCGATATCGTCACTCGTTATGCCCGATAGCGATCCTCGAGTACGTGTAGACAGTGAATTTGCGCCGCTGCGCACCGTGGTCGTCTCTCAGAGCGAATTCCGAGCACCCGACGCCCCGGAGGTCCTCGGGCATTCGATGCCGGTTGAGGCGAGCGCCGTGGAAATCCTGGAGGCGGTGTGGGGTCGGGACTTCGGGGCGGTGTATCCCGATAAGCAGCGTGCGTGGGAGGCCGAGCGTGATGAGCTTGCCGCGGTGCTGGGACGGCACGGTGTGCAAGTGCTGCGCCCCCGGCTGTTCACCGCGGACGAGAAGGCCGCCGCGGGTCCAACCGGCTATGCCAATTTCTTCGTCCGTGATCCGTGGTTCACCGTGGGCGACCACGTCATCGAAGGCGTGCTGCAATTCCCGCACCGACGCATGGAGGTACTGCCGAGCCGGGATCTGCTGCTCGAACGCGTCATGCCCTCCCCCGCGCACTATGTCTCATTGCTGCAGCCCGGCATCGCACCGCTGGGCGATCCGGGGCCGGGACCGTTCCTGGAGGGCGGCGATGTGCTGGTGCTCGGCACCCAGATCCTGGTGGGATGTTCGGGTATGGCCACCAATGAGATCGGCCACCGCTGGCTCGCGAAATACCTCGAGCCCTTCGGTTTCACCGTGCTCCCGGTGCGACTCCCCTCGCATGTGCTGCACCTGGATTGTGCGATCGGCCTGGTTCGCGAGGGGCTGCTGATCGCCTGCCGCGACCGGCTGCCTGACGGGTTGCCCGCACCGCTGCGCGAATGGGAGGTCATCGAGGTGAGTGAGGACGAGGCGGCCGCGATGGCCACCAACGGCCTGCCCATCGATTCGAGCACCTACATCACCGACCCCGAATTCGACCGCGTCGGAAGCGAATTGCAGGCGCGCGGGATCACGGTCGAATACATCGATTTCTCGGTGTCACGGCTGTTCGGCGGCGCGTTCCGCTGCTCGACCCAGCCTCTGCTGCGCGCCAACTGACCGCCGATGACATCGCAGGACGGCGGCGACCGACCGCACCAGCATGACGCACTGAATCGGTTGCGGCACAATACTACTCGCGCGACGGAGCACGGCGTCGAGCTGGTGAAGCACGCCGCGCGAGCCAATGGAGCACTGGAGTCCGGGCTGACCGCTCTCCTGCGGGCGACGGTCGCCAATTTCGCGACGGACGCCGCCATCGCGGTCGCCCTCGCGAATACGCTGTTCTTCGCCAGTCCGGCCACCCAGTCCCGGGTGAATGTGGCGCTCTACCTGCTGATGACGGTCGCACCGTTCGCAGTGATCGCCCCGGTCATCGGGCCGCTGCTGGATCGGGTGCAGCGCGGACGGCGGGTGGCATTGGCCGCGACGTTCGCCTTGCGGGTCGTGGTCATCGTGCTGCTGATCTTCAATCTCGACGGATGGGCGCTGTACCCGCTGGCATTGACCACGATGGTGTTGAGCAAATCATTCTCGGTACTCAAGAGCGCGATCACCCCGCGCGTCCTGCCGCCCGGAATCGACCTGGTGCGCACCAACTCCCGGCTCACGGTGTTCGGATTGGTGGGTGGTTCGATCATCGCGGGCGGTATCGCGGCGGGGGTGGCGTTGCTGTTCCATTCCACCGGCGCGCTGGTCGTGGCCGCACTGTTGGCCGGAGCCGGAGCCGTACTGAGCCTTCGCATTCCGAGCTGGGTGGAGGTCACCGAAGGCGAAGTGCCCGCCACCCTCGGACACTCGCGAGAGCAGGGGAGCGATCACCACTCCGTACTACCGGCGCGACAACCCTTGGGACGCACGGTAATCGCGGGCCTGTGGGCCAATGGCGCGATTCGGGTACTGACCGGTTTCCTGACCTTCTATGTCGCGTTCGTGGCCAAAAGCAGTGGCGAATCGGCCCTGCGGCAGGCGGTCATGCTGGCCGCCGCCGGTGCCGCGGCCGGAATCGGAAACTTCACCGGCAATTTTGTCGGCGCGCGCACCGAACTCGGCAAGCCGAGAACGGTCATCGTGGCGTGCGCACTGAGCTGTGTCGCGATCGCGGTGGCGGCAGCACTGCTGGACAACCTGGTGGGCGCGGTGCTGGCGGCATTGGTCGCATCGGCTTCCACTGCGCTGGCGAAGGTTTCGCTCGATGCCACAATTCAGGACGCGCTGCCGCCGGAATCGATCGCGTCGGGGTTCGGGCGCAGCGAGACGGTCCTGCAGCTCGCCTGGGTCACCGGCGGCGCGCTGGGAGTGCTGCTGCCGACACAGTACTGGAAGGGATTCACCGTCGTGGCGGTACTGATGGCGATCGCATGCATCGGATCGGCGGTGACCTACCGGGGACATTCGCCACTCCCGACCCGCCATCGCGAGCCGAAAGCGGCTGGGCCGCAATAACTATGCGCGGCGGCAGTCGCTGGCGGTCGATATCGTCGCGTTGTCATTGATATCGGAATCGGCCAGCTCCACATGGACCGTGCACAGCACCCGATCACCCGTGCGCAGCTCCGCGATCGCGGGCTGCGGCACCAGCGTAATGGTGGGCAGCCCACTGCCGCGGATGGCCAGGGCCGGTGTCTGCTCCGGCACACTCTTGATCACGCAGGAGATCCCGGGCGAACAATTGGCGATGAAGGCCAACTCACCATCCCACCGCGGATTCCCCAGGGTCGTATTCAGATTGACCAGGAGCAACCAAATCCCGCCCACCGCGATCACGACGGCGCACACCATCCCCACCAGCACCCACATCGCATCGTCGAGTATCCGCCGCACCCGCGACCAGTCCATAACGTTCCCTTCCCCGCCGCCGGATTCCGGCGTGAGGTCTGACGTTATCGGTTGGGCGTGTGGCGTTTTCGGCAGAATTGGGGAGATTTCGTGCGGATTCCCGCAGGCCAAGGCCGATCCACCGGGTCTATGCGCGGCGGCAGTTGGTGACGGTCGAGGTCAGCTGTGGGTCGTTGGCGGCCTGCCCCCACGCGAAGATCTCCACGTGGACGGTGCACATCACCTGATTACCGGTACGCAGGCCCGCGATCTGGGGCTGCGGGGACGCCGAGATGGTGTCATGACCTCTGTCGATGGCCAGGCGCGGTGTGCGCTCGGGCACGCTGGTAATGGTGCACGGCAGTGCGGGCGGGCAATAGGCGATGAAGGGCACCTCACCATCCCAGGTCGATCCCCCGAGGGCCGTGTCGAGCCGGTTCCCCAGCCACCACAGCCCGCCCACCAGGATCACACAGGCGACCAGCATGCCTGCCAGCACCCACATCGTGGCGCCGAGTAGTCGGCGCGCACGTGACCTGTCCATGACGTTCCCTCCCCCATCGCCGGGTACCGGCGCGAGGTCTGACGTTATCGGTTGGGCGTGCGGGGTTTTCGGTGTTCTCGTGCAGATTCGGTGATCATTCCCGTGCGGGTTGCCGGATGGCGGTGAATACGCGCAGGCAGCGTTCGGTCATATCGGCGGGGGTGTGGTCGGGATGGTCGGTCCACCAGGCGATGGTGCTCGATACGATGCTGAACCACCAGGTGAGCAGGAGTGAATGGTCTTCTGCGGCGGTGATTCCCGCGCCGGAGAGGACCTCGGCGACGCCTTCGGAGCCCATGGTGTTGAGCGCGTCCTGGTAGGTCCGGGCGAGATCGTGGGCCGCGCTCGGGCGGGGCAGGGTGCTGTCGTAGATGATTCGCCAGTTCTGGGTGCGTCCGTCGAGGGCGTGGAAGATGCCGGTGAGGGTGGCGAGGGCTTTGCCCTGTGCACCGTGTACGACCTGGGCGCGGGCGACCGCCTCGACCAGGCTCTCGCCCGCGTTGCGTACGCATGCGGCGTGCAAGCCGTCGCGGGAACCGAAGTAGGTGTAGATCAGCGGTTTGGAAACCCCTGCCGCACGGGCGATTTCGGCGAGCGAGGCATGGGTGTAGCCGCGCGCGCCGAATTCGGCCGTGGCGATATCGAGGATCTGCTGTTCGCGCTGTTCGCGCGGTACGCCTTTGGTTCCCGCCCGGCTCGCGGTCATCGTCGTGCCACGGGGTCGATCAGCACGCCGGGGTTGAGGATTCCGGCCGGGTCCAGTGCCGATTTCGACGCGCGCAGGGCGACAGCGAACGGTTCGGGGCGCTGCAGGTCGTACCAGGGCCGGTGGTCGCGTCCGACGGCGTGATGATGGGTGATGGTGCCACCGGCGCTCGAGAGTGCCTGCGACACAGCGGCTTTGATCTCATCCCACTGTTCGACCGTCCGGCCCCAGCGACCGGCGGCGTAGATCCCGAAATACGGTGCGGGCCCGTCGGGGTAGACGTGGGTGAACCGGCAGGTCACCACGCCGGCGATGCCGAGGGATTCGAACGCTTTCGCCGCCGCGGCATGCACCGCGTCTCGCAATTCGTCGAAACGGTCCCAGGTGCAGGCGGTTTCGAAGGTTTCCACGATCATCGACTGCGCGGCCAGCGCATCACGCTGATACGGCATGCGCAGGAATGAGGACCGCCAGGTGTCCGCCGCCCCGGTGCGCGCCTGTTCCTGTTCGGAATCGGCCGAGCGCACGCCCTCGGGGGCCTGCCCGCCGTGGTCGCGGCAGATCTGCAATGCGCGCGAGATCGACTCGTCCACAGGGTGATCCGCGGATTCGAAGCCCAGCACGAGCACCCCGCCGGAGGTGGGCGTACCCGCGTTGAGGAACGCCTCCACCGGATCCAGCAGTCGGCAGTTCGCCGGGAACAGCCCCGACTGCGCGATCTCGCGGGTCGCGGTCACGGCGGCGGCATAGTCGTCGAAGATCACCGATGCGCCCGCTCGCCAGCGCGGGCGCGTCTGCAATCGCATCCACGCTTCGGTGATGACGCCCAGGATCCCCTCGGATCCGAGGAACATGCGATCCGGTGACGGTCCCGCGCCCGAACCAGGCAGCCGGCGGGATTCGCTGATCCCGACCGGTGTCACCACCCGCATCGATTCGACCATGTCATCGATATGGGTGTAGACGGTCGCGAAATGCCCACCCGCCCGCGTCGCCAACCATCCACCGAGAGTGGAGAATTCGAACGATTGCGGGAAATGCCGCAGCGTCAGCCCCTCGGGGCGCAATGCCTGTTCGAGATCGGGTCCGAGCATTCCGGCTTGGATCCGCGCCGCCCGGCTGACCCGATCGATCTCCACGACCCGGTTCAATCGGCCGAGGTCCAGGGACACCACCCCGGCGAAGTCGGCGATACCGCGCGGCTCCACCCCGCCCACCACCGACGTGCCGCCGCCGAATGGGATCACCGCGACCCCTGCCTGGGCGCACCAGTCCAGCACATCGACGACATCGCGTTCGGTGCGCGGCCGCACCACCAGATCCGGCACCTGCTCGACCTGACCGAGCAGCATTCGCACCACATCCCGGAATGCCTGCCCATGACTGTGCGCGACACGATCCCGCAGATCCCGAGAGCCCAACTCCGCCAGCGCATCCGGGAGCTGAATCCGTGACTCGGGTACCGCCAGCGCATCGAGCGCCGGCGGCTCGTGCACCGACAGGTCCGCTCCCGGAAGCAGATTCGCGACCCGCTTGGTCAGCGTGGCTCGCTCCGCCTCACCGACCGCGTCCTCGACATTCCCCCAGCCCCACCACGACCGCGTCACAGCCGTCTCCTCTCGACCCGTCAGGCAATTGACTGCAAGGTAATTTACTCGCGGTTCAATTGCAATGGCGCGCGAAGAACGCCCAGGCCACGACCTCGGGCCTCCTCAGCCGGTGACCGGTGGGTTATTAGGCGATTCCGCCGTGAAAGTGCACGGTATGGCCGTAATGCCCTTCGGGCTGCCCAGCCAGCAGCGCGGGAACCTGACGGCTCACCGCCGCGACCGGCTCGGACCGCGTGGTCGCGTCATGTGCCGCTTTATCGACCCACAGCTGTGTCAGCCACACCGTGTCCGGATCATCGACGGCTGCATTGATACTGAAGGAGATCAGCCCGCCATCCTGATCACCCGCGCGCAATCCCGCCAGGAGCACGGCGATCAGCTCATCCCGCCGACCAGGTAGCGCGGTCATGCGCCCGTAGACGCTGAACATATTCTCGCCGGACATAGTCGCCCTTTCGCATGATCGATCCGCGTTCGAGGCTACCCGCCGCGATGTCGCGGTACCGCGATCGCAAAGCGCACTGTTCCCAATCGATTTCATCGGCCACCCGCGCGGAGCCGTCCGCGATCGCGCGCAATCCCCGGGCAAATCAGGCGACACATTAGGGCACATGACCGATGCGCCGGAGTGTGCCCGCTTCGTACGGTCGGTGGCCGGGATCGGACTGCGGGAATGGGTGCAGCGCCGTGACTGGTGGCCGGGGCGCGCGGTGCTCCGGCGGGTTGATGTCACACATCCGGATGCTGTGTCGTCAATCAGGCAGTAACCCGGCAAACAAGAGTGGATGAGGGAAGAGAATGGGTATCGAGAACCTGCGCACGAACCTTCGCGGTGGTGTGCTGCTGCCGGGCGACGCTGACTTCGAGCGGGCGTCACAGCCGTGGAACTCCGCGGTGCGGCAGTCGGTGGCGGCGGTGGTCGAGGTGGCCGACGCGCAGGATGTGGCGGCGGTGCTGGAGTACGCCGGTGGATCGGGGCGGGTGGTGGTGACGCAGCCGACCGGGCACGGGGCGACCGGGGATATCGATGGGGCGATTCTGGTGCGCACCAAGCGATTCGACCGCGTCGAGATCGATGCTGAGCAGCGGGTGGCGCGGGTCGGCAGCGGCGTGGCGTGGGGTCGGGTGCAGGCCGCGGCCGCCGCGCACGGGCTCGCCGGGCTGTCGGGCAGCAATCCGGTGGTGGGCGTGACGGGGTACACGCTCGGTGGCGGATTCGGTTGGTTCGCAAGGAAATACGGCTGGGCCGCGAATGCGGTACGCGCACTGGAGATCGTCGATGCCGCGGGACGTCCGCAGCGGGTCACCGCCGAATCCGATCCGGAACTGTTCTGGGCATTGCGCGGTGGCGGTGGCGATTTCGCGATCGTCACCGGGCTGGAGTTCGAATTGGTCACGCTGCCCGAGCTTTACGGCGGACGGGTGATGTGGTCGGCCGAGCGCGCGCGAGAGGTGTTCGACGTGTTCACCGAGCTCACCACCGATGCGCCGGACGAGCTGTCGGTGTGGTTGCAGCGCTTCCAGATTCCGGGTGCGGCACCGATGATCGCCCTCGACTTCGCCTACCTCGGCGATCCGGCGCAGGGGCGGGAGCTGACCGGCGCGCTCGATTCCCTGGGCGACGCGGCGGTCGATACCCGTGGCGCGCTCACCCCGGCACAGATTGGCACCATTACCGCCGAGCCGACCGATCCGAGCCCCTCGCTCTCGCGTGGCGAGCTGCTCACCGATCTCGATGACGCGGTGATCAAGACCCTCATCGACGCTCCGGTCGCCCCGCTGCTCAATATCCAGATCCGCAATCTGGGCGGCGCGCTCGCCCAGGACGCACCCGGGCGCGGCGCGCGCGGCGCGGTCACCGAACCGTACGCGCTCTACCTGCTCGGGCTCGGCCTGCCGCAGCTGATCGACGCGGTCGGCGAACGATTCGGGGAGATCGTGGACGCCCTGGGCTCGCACATCACCGGGGCCAAGCCGTACACCTTCCTCGCCCCCGGTGAGTCCGCCGCCGCGGCCTTCGATCCGGAGACACTGGCGCGGCTGCGCGAGATCAAGCGAAATCGCGACCCGCACAACGTTATTCGCGCGAACTTCCCCGTTCAGGACTGACTTCTCGGTGGTGCGGGGCAACGACTGTCCCGCACCACCGGCCTACCACCGATCTGGAGTAATCATGACTCGCACCACCATGACCGCGGCCCGCATGCCCAAGGCGGGCCGTGCCGCCGAACTCGTCGTCGAGCCCGCGCCCTACCCGCGCGCCGCGGTCGGCGACGTGATTGTCCAGGTGCATGCCGCCGCCTTCACCCCCGGTGAATTGGATTGGGAGCCAACCTATGTGGACCGCACCGGCCGGGACCGCACCCCGGCGATTCCGGCGCGGGACGTGTCGGGGGTGGTGGTCGAACTCGGGTTCGGTACCAATCCGAGCGATCTGCGGGTCGGCGACCGCGTCTTCGGCATGATCGACCGCTACCGCGACGGGGCCGCCGCCGAGTACGTCGCGGTGGAAGGCCGCGATCTGGCGCTGCTGCCGCCCGAGGTCGACCATGTCCAGGCCGCCTCGCTGCCCATGTCGGGTCTCACCGCGTGGCAGGCGCTGTTCGTGCATGGCGGCCTCGTTGCCGGGCAGCGGGTGGTGATCCACGGTGCGGGCGGCGCGGTGGGCCAGTTCGCCGTTCAGCTCGCCCGCAATATCGGCGCGGAGGTGATCGGCACCGGCCGCACCCGTGACCGCGACGCCGTTCTGGGGGCGGGTGCGACGACCTTCCTCGATCTCACCGGCGACTCGCTCGAACCTCTCGATGGCACAGCCGATCTGGTCTTCGACATGATCGGCGGCGATATCCTGGCCCGCTCCACCGCGCTGATCGCTCCCGGCGGCACGCTGGTCTCCATCGCCGCTCCGCCCGCGGTGCAGCCTCCCACCGGGCGCGCGGTCTACTTCATCGTCGAGCCCAACCGCGCCCAACTCGCCGAATTGGCGCGCGGCGTCGCCGCCGGTGAACTCGTGATGCCCACTCCCGTGCTCTATCCGCTGACCGAGGCCCAGAAAGCGTTCTCCGACAAGGAGAACGGCGTCCCCGGCAAGTTCATCCTCCGCAACGAGAACGTTGTCTCGAACGGATCACACTGAGCATGCGAACCGGCCCCCACTTCCTGGGGCACAGTACGCGTTAACGTTTTGCCCGAAGGTATCCGGAGCAGCGAGTTTTGGGCGGCGGTGCGGCGAACTGCGTTGAACCGCAGTTGATTACACAGCTCACCGCCGTCGCTGTCGCGTAACGGGCATTCCCGCTGCTCGATGTGCTGCGTGCGAAGGAACGCTCGCACCACCGAACCCGAGGGGGATCCCATGCGATTCAAATCATTGATTATCGCCGCCGTCGCGGCGGGTATCGCCGTCTCCACCAGCGCGTGCGACCCGACCTCAACGACCGGAGCCCAGCCCACGACCCCGGGAGCCCAAACCACCGCGCCACCGGCACAAACCACCCGCCCCGGCCAGCCCACGCAACCGGGCACCGCGACCGATCCCGGCGGCACGGTCACCGAAACCGTCACCGCGCCGCCGACCGGGAGCCCGGTCTCGGACCCGACGACCACCGCCGATAACGCGATCCCGAAATGCGTGACCGCCCAACTCCGCCTGGACAAGGGCGTAGGGGCCCCGATCGGCGGCCAATGGTATCTGCGGTTCTACAACACCAGCTCCAAAACCTGTGTCATGCAAGGCTTCCCGGGCATCTCACAGACCAACGGCCCCAGCGGTGACCCCGTGGGCGAGCCCGCCGAACGAGATCAGGGCGCGGACACCCCCAAACCCGCCCCGGTCGTCCTGGCCCCGGGTGCCGCAGCCCAATTCCAATTCATCACCTATCCCAAGCAGGTCAACGACTGCGACGCGCTGCGCACCAATACCCTGCGCGTCTATCCGCCCGATAACACCGAATCCCAGTGGCTGCCCTGGGACAGCCTGATCTGCCCGAGCCCGCAGCGCATGCTCGTGGTCCGGGCGGTCACCCCGATGTAGGGAGGTCGGTTCAGCGCCGGCCGTGCCCGCCGTCGTGGTTGTTCCCGAGGTCGCCCTCTTGATCGTGGTCATCGGGGTATTGGGTGCAGTACGGATTGCTGACGTCCGGGTATGGGCACAGCTGCGAATTGGGATCTGTGCCCGGATCGTCCGGATCGGCGGCGGCGATACCGCCGAGAGCGATCGCGCTGACGATGTACACCGCCGTTGCGGCGGCGGCCACACACTTTGTCCACATGGGATACCTCCACGGATAGAACGAACCCGATCGGACCCTGCAACACGACACTAGCGAACACTCCGAGGGGCTGATCACGACCCCTATGGACGGACCGAGCAGGCAATACGCGCGCAGAGCACCGGGTAGGCACCGCTAGCCTGTTGATCATGAGCGCCATTCCCGCCCACTGGATTCCGCACCGTCGCGAGGACGGTGAAGTCATCGGCTGGATCGATCTGGAATCCCACGCCCCCGAGCTGATCCCGATCGATCGCCTGGGCCGATCCCTCACCGCGGTCTCGAACTGGGTGGCCGCCGAGGAGGCACTCGAGGAGCACGGCCTGCGCTTTCTGATGAACCGATTCGACTACCGCGGCCACACCGTCCGCATCCGCCATCTCTACGACGACCGCATCATCGTCACCACCGCGATCACCGACGCCATCGGCGACGTCGGCGAGGAGTTCGTGCTGCCCTTCCCCGCCGGATCGGAACTCACCGAGATCCACTCCAATTGATCCGACGCGTCTCCCGCCCAGGTTTGAAGACAGACGGCGGTGTCAATGACCTTCGGGGAGGTGCGGGTATGAGCTTGAAATCGCCGTGGGCGCGACGCTATTCGATCATGCGCATTCCATCGATCCGCGTGGGTATTCACACGATCAGGGCCGCGTGGTCGGATGAGTTGTCGGACAGAGCCGCGACACTCACCTATCACAGCATGCTGTCGCTGTTTCCCGCCCTGCTGATAGCCATGGCGGTCTTGGGGTTGCTCGAACCGCGATCCGCCGATTCGATCGCCGACGCGGCCCGCCACCTCGGCCCGGGCGACGGCCGCGCGGCATTGGTCGAGTCCATCCAGCACCTGCAACCGTCCGCCAACTGGTCGGGTCCGGTCGCTATCATCGGCTTCGTTTCCGCGATCTGGACGGTCTCGAGCTATATCGGCGCCTTCATACGCGCGGCCAATTCGCTCTACGGCGTTTCCGAAAATCGTTCGGTGGCAAGAACAATCGGGCTCCGACTGCTCTTGAGTGTGCTGCTGGTCAGTTCGATCGTCGGCATTGTCGTAGGGCTGGCCCTCACCGGGGGTGTGGCCACTCGAATCGACGGTTCACTCCATCTCACGACCACCGTGCTCACCACCTGGCGAATCCTGCGATGGCCGGTGCTGGCGCTCATCGCCAGCGTGGCTCTGGCACTGCTGTATTGGATCGCTCCGAATGTCGCCGGTCAGCGGATACGGTGGGTGACCCCGGGCAGTCTGCTCGCGGTGGCGATATGGATCGCGAGTTCGGCGGGCCTGGCCTTCTACGCCGATCATTTCGATTCGTTCAATCGACTGTACGGATCGCTCGCGGCCGCGGTCATAGTGCTCGTGTGGATGTGGCTGTCGAATTTCGCGCTGCTACTGGGAGCGGTCATCGATTCCCAGATCTCGCGCCAACGCCTGCTCGCGGGCACATCCACCGGCGAAGTCCGGGACAAACCCTTCCCCGAGATGATCGCGGCGCCCGGAATTGCCGCGCCATGACTTCGCCGATGCTGTGCCACACCATCGTTCAGCCGGTCGGGGCGGGTGAATTCGAGGTCGGCGCGGGTTGTGCCGGGTCGTGGTCAGGGATTGCGTTGGCGCCGTAGAACGTTGGCAGCATCCCTTTGACCAGAACCAGCGCGGAGCCTTCGCCGGAGGGGACGGTGGCCAGGTTGGTAGCGACGACGATGGTGAGGCCAGAGTCGGGGTCCGATCCCATGAAGGTCATATAGCCGGGGATTTGGCCGTCGTGACCGAGCAGGTGAGTGCCGAAACGCACGATGCCCAGGCCATATCCGGCCATGGCTGGGTTAGCCGGATCGATAGGCTGGATGCTTGCTATTCGCTGCTGCTGCATCTGCTTATCGAGCAGGCCACCGTCGGCGAGGGCTTTGACGTAGGTGGTCATATCGTCGACCGTCGAGATCACCGCGCCCGCGGTCCAGGTCCACGATGGACTGGAGGTGGTCTGGTTGCTCGGTTGCAGGGTGCCCGCGAGAGCCGCGGCCTGCTGATCCGGTGGGAGCGCGAAGGTTTCGATGGTGGAGACGTTGGTGCCGAAGGCGTAGCCCTGCGGGTGCGGATCCGGGATGGACGAGTCCGCAGGGGCGGGGAAAGAGGTGTGCTTCAAGCCGAGCGGAGTGAAGATGCGGTCCTGGAAGGTGGTGGCGACCGATTTTCCGGTGACCTTCTCGATGACCAGGCCGAGCAGGATGGTGTTGGTGTTCGAGTACTCGAACTTCTCGCCCGGGGCGAAGTTCACCGGATGCGCGAAGGCGATATCGAGCAGTTGTTCCGGCGTCCAGATCTTCTGCGGCTCATTGTCCAGGTAGGCGTTGAACTGCTCGTCGAAGGTGTAGCTGAACAGGCCGCTGCGCATTTCGGCGAGCTGAGCCAGCGTGATTCGATCCCCGTTCGGTACACCCGGCCAATACTTGGCGATCGGATCGTCGAGCGAGAGTTTGCCCTCCTGCGCCAGTTGCAGCAGCACCGTGACCGTCATGGTCTTGGTATTGCTACCGATCCGGAAGTGATCGTCCACCGTCATCGGGACGTCCTTGCCGATGGTTCCGGTCCCGAAGGTGGCGGTCCAATCACCGTCCTTGGGTGATCGAACCACCACGACCGCGCCGGGAATAACGTTGTCCCGCATCAACTTCTCGATGATCGGCCGCAATGTCGCGGCATACGCGGGTTCGGCCGATCCGCTGGAATCGGTGGAGGATCCGCACCCCACCGCGACCGTCAACCCCACGGTCGCGACTAACACCCCTAAACCCCGTCGGTATCCCATGGCTGTCTCCGGGTCCGCTGGATTGTGGTTACGAAGTGTTTGCCAGCGTAATCCCGTACCGGGCGGTCTCGAAGCGAAACGGCTCGGGTAAGTCAGCGCGTGCCGATGTACTCGATATAACCGGTCCCGTCGATCGGCGCGCCACGGAAGCGCCCGGTGTACCGGTAGCTGCCGACATAGCCGCCCGCCATGCCGTACACGTAATCGTCATTGGTGACGGCCTGGATCTCGATGAGTTCATTGCCGTGCTCATCATCGACGCGCCAGGTGAACTCCGTCGCCAGCCGCATCGACAGCCCATTGGGTGTGCGGCGAGCCGCGGGCTCGAGACGGCGGACATCGAACGCGAAGTTGTCCTCGTAGGTGCCGCCGTGATCATGCAGTGAGCGCACGTACACCGCCTGCTGCACGGGGACGCCGAGTGGCCCGAGCACCTCGGTCATCAGCACCTGGGTGGTGTCATCGATATTGATGATCTGATAGGTGAAGAACGAAAACGGCAGTGCCACATCGGCTCCGCGCGCGTACTCGAGGGTGTTGAGCCCGGACAGCTCGGTGGTCCGCCCGTCATAGGTGACGGCTCCCTCGTACTGGCACAGCAGCGACCAATGGTCGTAGAGCCCGCCGCGCACCTTGGCGAAATGCGAGACCTTATCGGTGGCGCGTACGCGCAGATAGAGGTCGAAGGCGGGATTGCGGTAGGCGACGGTGAAGTCGGGATAGGTTCCCTCGAAAAGGAATTCGTCACCGAACCGGACCATGCTGGAGTCCGCCGCCATCTCCAGATCGCGATCGACCTGATACCCGCGGAACTGACCGGGAAACTCGACGCCCGCACCGATGAGCAGATTGGCGGTATCGGCGGCCGTGGTTTCGATGAGGTGATCGTTGCGCCACAGCGTGATTCGAGGCTGGCCGATGACGGCGATCACGTCGATGAAGTTCAACGGCGCGGGAAGCCCGGGCAGCATCAGCCCATAATGCACTGTCCCATAACGTCCCTGCGGCGGATGGAACGCGGTCGCAGGATCGAACGGCTTGCCGCGCAACGCATATGAACCAGACACCCCGCGCTGGGCGGCATGGAATACGACATCTTTCAAGCTCACCTGACTGTCCTCTCGCAAACGTCAATGTATGCGTAACTGACGGTATCAGACAGATATGACCTTCGAGTCACTTGATGTATCATCATTAAGAATCGGGAGGTAGAGGCGATGGCGCATCGATCAGGCAGCCGGGGCATGCCCCGCGGCGAACGCGAGGCCCAGATCCTGGACGCGGCCGCGATAGAGTTCGGCACCCACGGCTACGCCGCCGTCCTGGTCACAGACGTCGCCACCCGCGCCGGAGTCTCCAAACCACTGATCTACCAATACTTCTCATCCAAAGACGGCCTCTGCGCCGCCTGCGTGGAACGCGCGGGCACAGCCCTGTCCACCGGCATCGCCGAAGCCATGAAATCACCCGGCCCCACCTTCGTCACCGCCGCCTCGACAGTCCTGGACGCGATCTTCACCGCCTTGGAACCCCGCCCCCACGACTGGCACGTCCTCTACGACCGCACTGCCCCGCCGGACACCGAAACCGCCACCACCGCAAACCGTTTCCGCGCGCTCATCGCCACCCAAGCCGCCTCCGGCGTAGTCGCCGCCTTCTCCACCGCTTCCCTATCGGACCCCGGCGACCTGGCCGTTCTGACCCGAGTCTGGATGAACAGCGTCACCGCCATCGTCTCCTGGTGGCTCGACAACCCCGACCAAACCGCCGCCCAAATGAGCGCTCGCGCCCACCGCGTCCTATCGGCATTGATCCTGCACTGACCCGCGCCGCGGTCGATTACCTGCACGCAGGATTCTCGGCTATTCCCAACCGTGGGAAATTGGTCCTGGACGCCATACTGACGATCATTGAACTGATCCATCCGTCGGCCCCCGGGAGCTGAGCGAGATCCGACATCTGGGGGTGCCGTGGGCGATTCGCTTAGGGTAGACGAGGATCCACTGCGCGCGCTGGCGTCCAAATTCAGGGCCATCGCCGCCGATGCGGACGCCGCACTGGCACAACTGCGATCCGTGCTCATGGAGAACGGTCAGCCCTGGGGAAATGACGACATCGGCAAGTCGTTCGCGAAAACGTATGTGCCCGATGAACAGCAGACACTGAGCAACTCCGAGCGAGTTGCCAAAGGCTTGGGAACCGAAGGCGCCAATCTTCTCGGACTGCTCGAATCCCTGCAGCAGCACGATCAGATCGCGAGCCGAATGCTGGCGGCGGCACGGCCGACCAATCCTCTCCCGGTCGCTCCGGTTTCACCTTCGGCTGTTGTTCCCGCCGGTGCGCAGTCCAACATTGCCCCGGCTCAACCTGATTCGCCGGCGACGCAGGCGGCCCCGCCAACCGCGCGAACCGATTCGGGTGCGGCGAACGACGGCGGTTCTGCGTCCCGCGTCACGCCCGGCGGCCCCGGCGTGGGCAACCCCGCAGTCGATCCGATGCCGCAGTCGGTGCCGGCGAGCACGCTTTCCAATTCGGCCCAGCCCGCCGCGCCGGTTCAACCCGCCGATCAGCCATCGAACCTGGCCCGGTCGGAGAATCCCTTTCAGCCATCGGGTCCGGTCGGGTCCCCGAATCGAGCACTGCCCGACGCGACAGCGGCGGCACCCGGAACCGCAGCCACGAATACATCGCAAACCGGACGACCGACTCCCGCGGCTGTCACCGGCAACGGTCGCGAAAACACGCGCGCGAACCGCGCGGGTGGGCAATCCGGTTCCAGCTCAGGGACTACGCCTTGGTCAGGCCAACGTCCCAGTGGACGCGGGGTCTCCGCACCGCACGGCGCCGGCCGAGGCGCCCCGCCGCGACCGGCGGCCCGGCCGAACACTCCGAAATCGACGAAAAAAGTTATTGCGCAACCGGATCCGATATCCGAGGAGACGCTGGCAATGCGTCTGGCTCGACAGCTGGCGGAAGAATACGGCCTGGAAACGTACGGCTTCGACAGCCCGGGAATCGACGATGCGGTGGTGACCCAGTTCGCCGCCGCGATCGACGACACCCTCACCCGGCATCCGCCCCTCGTACTGATCACGCTGTCGATCGCCGAACTGCCGGAGGGAGAACTGATCCGGAGTTCCACCGACGAGTCCGCGGACGGCGTATCGGGAAGTCATTTGGTGCTGAGCCCGATTGCGGCCCGCAGCCTAGGCCCAGCCGACGAACGGATCGCGGCGGAACGTTCAGCGGGGCAATGGCCTGGCACAGTGGATTTGCCACCCGTGTACGCACTGGTGATCCGTGAACTCGGATACGCCATGGATGCCGTCGGCGGCTACCGGGCACGTGTTGCCGTGCGCGAGATGGAGATTCCCGACCAGTCAGGGGTGCCCGGTGATCCGGCCGCAGTGGTGGCGGCTGCATTCGCCGAGGTCGAGTTGACCGCAGCCGCGGCCGGACCGCGGTCGAGAGCGCTGTATCGAGTCCTGCTGGACGCCGCCGACAGTGCTCGACGGTCGATAGAACCCCGTTGACGGTGCGCGCTTCGTCAATCGGAATCGGGTGGCGCCGATGACGCTGACGATTCCGCCGGAGGTGCCACGCTCGCTGGTAACGCTGCTGGCCGGGCCCTTTCCGGTCGGTGACGAAGATGCGTTGCGGCGGCGTGCGGCGGCCCTGCGCGACGTCGCGAAAGTGTGCTCGGAACTGGCGGACCGGCATGCTGTGGCGGTCTCGGAACTCGGGAGCGTGGCGACCGGCAAGGCCGGTGCGACGCTGGCGGAGCTGGGTACAACCAATACCGCGAACCTGCACAGCTTGGCCGAGTACTGCACCAGTCTGGCGAAACAGTGCGACGATGCCGCGAACTCGATCGAGTACGCCAAGAAGGTGATCATCGTGACCCTCGTGATGCTCACCGCCCAACTAGCTTGGGACGCACTGACATTCTTCGTCGGGGGCGCCGCCGCGGCCCCGGTCGAACGGGTGGCCGCGGAAGTCGAGATCAGGGCAGCCGCTCGCGCGGCGACCACAGCGGTCGCCGAACGTGCCGTCGCCGGCGTGGCGGAGCGATCAGCCATTCGCACAATCGTGAATACCGTTGGCATGGGAGCGATTTGGGGTGGCGCGCCGGTGCTCGCGGCGGGTGTGTGGATGGCCGCGGACCATCACGGGGACGGAATCAACTGGACCGACGTCGGGGTGGCGACACTGGCCGGTATCGCGGGCGGTGTCGTCGGTGCCTTCATCGGCATCAAAGTCGGGCAGGGACTCGGCCGGGTGGTGGGCGGCGGTGGGTCCCGATCCAGCCAATACTTCAAGCACCTCGGAGTCGGTGTGCTCGGCGCTGTCGGCGGCGGCATCGGCGGTGGTCTGGCGGGCGGTGCGGTGTCGGTTGTCGCGCAGAACGCAATCGCCGCCGCACACGGCGAATCGGTGAATCTGTTCGACGGACTGGGCCGGAATACCCTCATTCAGGGCGCAACTGCGGGTCTGGGCGGCGGATTGCTCGGCGGCGCCTCCGCGGCATTGCGCACCAGCCGACCCGGGCGCGGGGGTATGCGTGCAATGCCCGCAGAGCCCCCCGGGCAACCGCCGCGGCGATCCGCGATCCGGGACACCGATGTGCGAGTGTCGAACGACCGGAATCGAATTGAAGCGGACCCGACGCCGGGATCGGGTAAGCATGCGGAGCCGTCGAGCAGAGATCTGGAAGCGGGACCGCCGCGGCGCGACGAGGCGCCCGGATCGAGGCATCCGGTCGTGGCGCCCTCCGATAATCGACCGGTTCGAGTCCAGGAGCCTGCACCCCGCAGCCAAGCACCCATGGACCGGGATGTGCCGGCGGCCGCGCGCCCGGTCGATCCGGCACCCGCGCGCGCGGCCGGACCGGTTCACCCCGAAGCGTCTCCGCGACCGGCCGAGCCAGGGTCGCGCTCCGCAGATCAGGTTCCGCGACCGGGTTCCGCCGCGCCGGAAGCCGCAGCCAGGCAGCCCCGCGCAGCGACTCCCGAGCCGACAGCTCAGCCCGAGGCCAGGCGACCCGAACCCGTGCGCCCGCGGGCTGATCGGAGCCCGGTCGAGTCCCCCGGACGTGCGAATCGGAGCCCGGTTGAGCCACCCGAACGACGGGTGTCCGTCGATGCCGCGCGCGATCAGCCCGCTCCGCGCGGGCCCAGCGACACCCCGCCGACGCCCAATCGGCCCGCGGCCGCAGCCGAACCGCCGCCCGCACCGCATCGCCCCGAGCATGTGCCGCTCTCCGAACGGCCCCCAGGGGCGGTCGAGCACCCACCGGCCGCAGCCGAACGGCCCTCGGATCCGATCACCCCGCGATCAGCACCTGGTGACGACTGGAAGCCCGCAGTCAGGCCCGCACAACCGATTCGGCATATCGAGCACGGCGGTGAACCCGTCCGCAGTCCTGATGTCGCACCTGGCACTCGCGGTCTGCGCCGGCAATCACCGATCGGCGATACCCGGCGCCCGGGTGGTCCGCACCGGCCGGGCGATATCGCGCCGACGGGACGCGTGGAGTCGGTGTTCAACCGCGGTCGGGGCGAGCGTGGTCCGGGACTGGCGCCCGAGATGGCCGCTGGGCGACCGCCCGATCACAATCGGCCGATAGCCGCGGAAGGTGGCCATCGGCCGCCGGCTCAGCCCCCTGCCGGTGGTCCGCCCGGTCGAGGCGGTGCGGGTGATGACTTCCACCGCGGCGGTCGCGGCTTCGACGGGCCGGGCGCCGGGGGTGGCCACGGTCATGGCGCCGACGTCCGATTCGGGAACGCCTCGGTACACGTGCCCCCGGGCGGCGAGGTGCGCCTCGGCCGCAGCAATTCGCCACTGTCCGAACACTTCTCGGCGCATCCCTCGGTCTCTCGCAGGCATGCGACACTCGGCACAGACGAACACGGGCGGGTGTGGATCCGGGATGATGGATCGACATACGGGACATACGTCAACGGCAAGCGCATCGATCCGGGCGAGCAGGTCAGGCTGAATCCGGGCGATCGGGTACGTCTCGGCGTGGACTATGAGTCGAGAGTCGACATCGCACACACCGCGCCCAAGCCCGCACCTCCGCCCACACCGATTTCCGCCCCCGCAGCGCATCCGGCCGTTGTGCACCTATCCGGCCCGGACGGCTCATTGCCACTTCGGCTGGCACCGGGCCAGGAGATCGGAGTCGGCCGCAGCAATCTCGGTGCACTGGTCTCCGATCCGAAAGTGATCGGCAAGATTTCGCGCAACCACGCCACGATCGGCATGGATGAGCATGGAAGGTTGTGGATTCGAGACGACGGCTCCACGAACGGACTTTCGGTCGGCGATCGAAAGGTCCGCCCTGGCGAGAAGGTGCCCTTCGATCACGGTGATCGGATCAATTTCGGCGACTCGCTGAAGACCGGTACACGGGTGGAACCCGAGCACCACGGTGTCGAGTACCCGGTCGCCCGCGCGGTCGAGGACTTCCCCTCGGTATTCGACCAGCCCAGAACTCTGGAGACCTTGCGCCGCAGGCTGCCTCCGGACGTCAGCTTCGACGATTTGATGGCTGTTCGCGAGCAGTCCTATCGCCGTAACGGGATGGAACCGCCGGCATTGTCCAAAGAGAATCTGGATTCTTTCCTCGGCGAGGTGTGGAACCGGCGCAATGATCCGGATCTCCATATCTATCGCATGTACAGCGGCGCAGACAGCGGGTCTGTGCCGGATCCGCGGGGATATATTCGCGAGCTGGTGGACTTGATGCCCGAACGCGCCGACGGACTCCCGCGGAGTGCACTCGTGCAGTCCCGCAAGGGATATATCCTGTTGGATGAAAATAACTGGCACAGTGTCGATCCGGACTCCGTCGGATTCGTTCACTATGAACGAGCAGGCCGCGATTCGATAGACGTCCAGTATCGTGTCTACGTGAACGCGGAGCACATGTCGGCGCCCGGATTGATGCGCGGGTTGGTGAACGAGGTCTTGCATGACGCCGACCGGTTTCCCGGTGTCTCTTCCGCCAAAGTGGCAGGTCCGGGCAGAATGCGCACCGATGGCATCGTCGTATACGTGAGCGACGTGGAAGCGGCAGGCCGCGTGGTCGATTGGCTGAAGGCCTACCAGCGATCCAATCCCGAAGCGTTCCAATGGACCGTCCCGGCAATGACCAATCAGGAAGCCGCAGGTATTTCCATCGGCGCCGAGCCGCAAAGAAATATGGGCCGCGGGCAAAGTTTCGGCTCGGTCCGGGCAAGCATAATCGAGGAACAACTCGGTTCCGCTCGGAATTTCGACGATTTCAAAGCAGCGGTCGAACGTGCCTTCCATCGAAATGGCGTCGATTCTTCTCAGCCGCATCGGAACAGGTACTAACTGAACATGGAATACCCCGAGGAGGAACCTGAAGATGGACCATTCCCAGCAGGATCGTGATTTGGCGCTCGACTTTCTCAGAGAAAATGTCACGCCGGTCGATGATCCCGCAGTCTTCCGAGATGACATGCTGATGCTCGCCGTATCCAGATTGGATGTCCACGACCCGGCCTGGCTGCTCGCACAGATCACGGATCCGAATTGGCCGCGGGAACTGCGTGAGCAGCTGGCCATGCTGATGCCATCGCACCGTCGTGAAGCACTGGCGCTACTAGCCCGCTCCGATTGATCGGCGCCAGCTCGATCGCCAGGTTCATCAGTCGGCGGCCAATACCGCCGAGAGGCCTTCTCGCAGATCCTGGACAAAGTAGTCGGGGACCTCCAATGACGGGAAATGCCCACCGGTTTCGGGGGATCCCCATCGGACTATCCGGCGATACCGCTGCTGCGCCCAGGGACGTGGATACTTCTCGATGTCGCGGGGGTAGATGGTGATCGCGGACGGAACGTCGACCCGCAGGTCGGGGTCGAGGGAGTTATGGCTCTCGTAGTAGATGCGGGCCGCGGACGCACCGGTTCGCGTCAGCCAGTACAGGGTGACATCGTCGAGAATTCTGTCCCGGGAGATCGTCTCGAACGGGCTGTCCGAGGTGTCGGACCACTCGGCGAACTTGTCCAGGATCCAGGCGAGAAGTCCGACCGGTGAGTCGACGAGCGAATAGCCGATGGTCTGCGGCCTGGTGGCCTGCTGCTTCGCGTACGCCGCACGGTGATGCCAGAAGTCGTGGGTTTCCTCGGTCCATTCGCGCTCGATCGCTGTCAGCCCGTCGGTCGTCAGCCCCGGCGGCGCTTCGGCGAAGGTGGTGTGGATACCGAGCACGTGGTCCGGGAATCTACCGGCGAGAACCGTGGTGATATTGCCACCCCAGTCGCCACCGTGCGCGGCGAACCTGTCGTAGCCGAGCCTTCCCATGAGTTGTACCCATGCGGCAGCGATCTTTTCGGTTCCCCACCCGGTGGTGGCGGGCTTATCGCTGTAGCCGAAGCCCGGTAGGGACGGAGCCACGACGTGGAACGCCGGCGCGTCCGAATCTTCCGGATTCGCCAAATCGTCTATTACATCGACGAATTCGGCGATGCTGCCCGGCCAGCCGTGCGTCAGGATCAGCGGGGTGGCATCCGCGCGCGCGGATCGCCGGTGCAGGAAGTGGATTCCCAGATCATCAATCGTGGTGCGGTACTGGCCGATTCGGTTGAGGTGCGCCTCGAACCGCTGCCAGTCGTACTCGGTGCGCCAGTAGTTCACGATATCGATGAGATCGGCGAGCGGGACGCCTTGATCCCATCGACGCGGCCCGGGCGCGGCCCCGCGGACCGTCTCTGCTTCCGGCAGCCGAGACGCGGCCAACCGCGCGCGCAGATCCTCGAGGTCGGCGTCGGATACATGGGTTTCGAACGCTTGCACGTCGCTGGTCGGACGGGTCATGAGTCCTCCTGATCGTCGTGTGACCGGCCAATGCTCACTCCGAACCGGCTAAGACGGTTCTAACATGTCGTCTCGCCGGTCCGCAACCAGCTAAGGTGGTTCCATGCGTGCTGGGTTTCCCGAATTTCGCCTGGGTAGCGTGCTTGCGACCAGCTTCACAGGGACGCTGTCAGAGCGTCACGGCATCGCCATGGAACGCATTCCGACACCGCAGCGACTCATCGACTGGTTGGCGGTGTACGGCCTCGCCGTGGACTCCTGCACTCCGGCCCAGCTCGACCTCGCCCGCGAGTTGAGGGAAGCGATTCATACCGTCGCGACGGCGGCCGCGAGCGATGAGCCGCTTCCCGCGGCCGCCGTCCAGGTCATCAATGACCGCACCATCGCGGGCCGAGCCGCGGCTACCCTGACGCCCCAAGGCAATCGGCAATGGAGACTCAACCCCGATAGCGGCGTAGCGGATGCCCTCGGCGTGATCGCCGCCGACGCGATCAGCGTCATCGCGGGCGAGCGCGACGGAAAACTCGCCCTGTGCGCGTCACCGACCTGCCGAGCCGCTTTCTTCGATACCAGCCAGAGTCGCACCCGCAGATGGTGCGACATGAACACCTGCGGAAACCGCCAGAAGAAGGCGCGTTTCAACGCCGCTCAGCGCAAGAGCTCACAGTCCGCGAAGTAATCGCTGCCAGTAGGAGCTCTACGGAATCCGACGGTGCCACCGCTGCAAAGGAGTTCAGAGAAGGGCCCGGGTGGCGGGGGTGACGTCGCCGATCCAGCGGCGGAGTTGGGTGTCCTCGGCGGATTCGGGCCAGTAGACGAAGGTGTCGAAGCCGGTGTCGGTAGCCAGGTCCGCCAAGATGCGGGCCCAGCCCGCGGCGTCGGTGCGGATGGGGGCCTCACCGCGCAGGGTGACCGGACCGGGAGTATCGGTGATCGTTCCGACCAGTTGGGCCATGCGGGTGATGTCGGCGGGGTTGCGGCCGGCATCGGTTGCCGCGGACGAGATGATGTCCTGTGTGGCTCGCCATTTCTCGTAGGGCAGGTAGTGCGGGATGGGGGCGGCCCAGCCGTCGGCGATGCGGCCGGTGAGGGCATTGGCCTTGGGACCGACGCTGCCGAACCAGATTCCGACAGGGTGGGCGGGGGCGGGGCCGGATTGGACGCCGTGCACACGGTAGAGGGTGCCGTCCACTTTCGCCTTGGCACCCGGCTGCCACATGGCGCGGATGATCTCCGTCGCTTCCTCGAGGGCTTGCAGCGCTTCGGGATTGGAGCGAGTTGGGCCGCCCATGGCGCTGATCGCGGGCCAGAACGCACCCGCGCCCAGGGCGAGTTCGAAGCGGCCGCCGCTGAGCAGATCCAGGGTCGCGGCCTGCTTGCCTAGCATCGCGGGGCCGCGCAACGGCAGGCTTGCCACGTCCGGAAAGACCCGCAGCCGTTCGGTTTCCGCGAGTATCGTCGCGATCACCGCGAAGGTGTCGGCCAGTCCACCGGAGTACGGGTGGTCCTGGATGCCGAGCAGATCGAGGCCTTCCCGGTCAGCCACCTTGGCCATCGCGCGCAGTTGCGGCAGCTCGGTCGCGGTGGGCGCCAACTGAATACCGAATCGTAGGTTCACTCGGCGATCATGCCAGCCGGTCCCTCAACTGACCGAGCCGAGCACGGACTTCCCCTCGCGTGCCGCGGCTACGAAGAACGGGCCGAGATCCAGAAACCGAGTCCAGCCTTCGGTCGTCAGTCCCGCGGTCACCTCCCGCACGTCGGCGGGGTTCAAGACGAACAGATGATCATCGGCATCGAGCGCGCTGTCCGGATCGAAGCCGGTGGCCTTGGCCAGATAGCGGTACGCCACTACCCAATCGGCGAGGCCCTCCTCCACCTCCGCACGGCCTTCGGCGATGTGAATGAGACTGTCCAGGTCCTCGTCATGGCGGTCCGCGTCCGGGCGAAATCCGTCGATATCCTCGTCGGAATCGGCGTCCTCGACCAGTGATTGCAGCACATCAGGGCTCTCGAGCGCCCGTCCCAGCACACTCGGATCCACCTTGACCAACGTCAACCACATCGACACGCGCCCATGATCGCAGAGGCCGACCGAGGGTTCGCCATGGCCCGCGATCACGCTTCGTACGAACGACTTTCGCCGCACTGAACGCGCTCGGGCCCCACCAGCGCGGCCAATTGTTCGAGCGTGCGCACCAACTCCAACTGTCCGTGCCGTTCGAGCGTGCGCGAGAGTGCCGTCGTGATGTACGGGCTGGTGAAGACCCCGCCGATCGTCAACCGGGTGCCCGTGTCGCACGGCTGCAGCCAGTAGGTGAATTCGCTCCGGAACCCCGAACTTCCACTGCCCTGCAACACGATTCGATGTGGGGCGTCGAGCACCTCGACCGTCCACTCGAATTCATTGTCCATACCGAGAATGACGACCTTCGATCGCAGGGTGGACCCTTCACTCAGTCGCGCGGGCGGTTCGTGAACGAATTCGCGATGGATGCTGAACCAGTGATCCCAGCTCGCGGGCTCGATGATGGTGTCGAACAACGCCTGAGGGGTGGCGGGCACCACCCTGGTCACTACGAGGGATCCCATGGTGCGGGCCTGCTCCTTTGCCGGTATTGGTCATGGTCTGGACCGGGGTGCGCGGGCAGGCGACCGAGTTCGTCGGCCGCGGTGCGCAGCACAATGTGGAACCCGGTGGCGATCACCAAACCCATTGCGGCGGTCAGTGGCCCGGAGCCCAGCGGGCTGGCGACCTCGAATCGCGTATGCCACCGCACGCGAGTGCCCGCGGGCGTCTGGTCGAAAGCCAGATAGCCGTCCTCATGCCGCAGACGCGGGCGCGATCGAATGATCCGGTAGCGCAGCAGTGTCGGCCTGCGGTATTCGATGATCCGTTCGGTGAGCGTGAGCAGCCGGGTCCGCACCTCACGTACGGCTCCGGCTCCGGCTCCGGCCGAATGCACATCCCCGGGCCGAATCAGGTTGACCCGCCGCACAATCAAGACCACCGAATAGTTGGTGATATCGGTAAGCCAGTCGAACACCTCACCGATCGGCGCGGTGATCGTGCGCTCCAATTCCACGGTGAACATGGCGTTCACGCCGTCGATGCGCGCGGTCGCACCGCACTCATCGTCAATATCCAGGTGGCTCCTGTCCACTCGTTCATTCGACACTCCTTCGGGTCTTGTCGATCTCGGGCGTCTTCACGGTCTGGCTTGCGGAACCCGGCGGATCCAGGGCGGCGAGACGGCGAAGCCGACGCGGGTCACCCCGGCCAGAGTGCGCAGTGCGAGCCGGTCGGCGGACGCGGGTTCGATACCGAGCAACTCCTTCGCCCGGTCGTGTTGCATGGCGCGTACCGCCGCTCGCGGAAGTGATCGGACGATCCAGGTATCCGGGTGCAGTGCTTGTTCGGCAAGGGCGGCCCCCGCGGTTCCCAAGTGCAGTTCCGAGGCGCAGGCGGTGTCGAAGTAGTCGGTGAACTCGCCCCAGGTGGCCGGGAGTCGGCGATCGCTGATGCCGTGCGAGCGGTACCAGTCGCAGCATTCCGAATACAGTTGTGCGCGTGCGTCTTCGGAGAGCCGGGGACCGAATGTCGCGCTCGCGGTCATCAGTGCGTCGACGTAGGTCGCGTACTGGAACAGGAAGATCTCGGGGCGCAGCGCGTGATAGCGGTCGCCGTACTCGTCGTATCCGGTGACGTGCTCGTGTGCGTTGCGGATCACCGAGCGCATATCCCGGTCCTCGCACGCCATGTAGATCATCTGGGTGATCGCGCGTTTCTTGTGCGACCACAGGCGATTCGGTGCGTGTTCCTGTAGCGCCGCGGCGATGGCAGGATGCAGAATCTGCAGGCCGACCGCTCGGGGCAGCAGCAGTAGGAAGCATCGATCGCCCAGCGGCCGACGCAGTAGGTCACCGGCACGCCATTGTCCGCTCACATCCGCCCCTCCCAGTTGCTTCGATGTGAATGGAACATAACTTAGAGCCGTCGCAACCCGACGTCAACCGGCGGTGCGCCTGGCGGGCTTGCTGGTAAAACTTCCCGCATGTTGTCTCGAAAGGTTCTTCCATCGGCGTGAATTGTGAGTAACATACGCTGCGCCAGCTCTTCGCAATGCCGCGTTGAGCGTGTGGGAGGCAACGACGCAGCCGGCCGAGAGGACCAGCGCGCACGTGCCGACGGGCAGGTATGCGAAAGGATTATCCGGATGCTCAAGCGGCTGGATCGGCTACTCAGTTATGAGATGAAGGTGTCGGAGTTTCTCGGCACGCTCATCATTCTCGGAATCCCCTACGGGCTGGTGGGTCTCATCTGGACCCTCACGCACACTTCACATCTCAAGCAGATGCACGGAATCGACGTGATCGTCTCATTCCTGGGTTCGATCGTGTGCTGGCCGGTGCTCACCTTCTCGAATGTGTGCATGACGTAGATGATGATTCTGGTCTGGCTCATCGACATCCTGGTGATCGGCGTCAAGATCCTCGGTGGGCGCATGAAAGTCAATCCCGTACTCCGCTTCGGCCTCTGGCTCGCGGTGCTGAGCACCGTCGCCGCAGGCGTCGCGGTTCTCGGCTTCGGCCTGGTAATGCTCGAGCGGCAACTGTCGGGCACGGCCTGATCCTCCGATTTCATCGGACGAATGAACAATTACTTGTGCTGACCTGCTCCCGTTGTCAGACGCGGTAGCAGTCAGGCAACACGACGAGAATGCTCAGTTACATAATTCTTGTCCCACACCACTGTGGTGTGCAACACTTCACACGCTCCGCCCCAGCGCTGGGGAATCGATCCCATATTCCGGCGGCGGTGAGCGGCTAGAAAGGATCGGCGACCCGTGACTGCCACTTCGGAAAGAGCGCCGGCGCGCGAGCGCGCTCCGGAACCGGGCGAACTGGAGAAATTCAGTGCCAGCGCCACCGAGCTGTGGCGCCGCCACCCCCAGCAGTCGCTGGAGACCCTCGGCCGGCAGGTGAGCCTGGGCCGAGATGCGTTGGCGCAGTTGCTCATATCGATTTTCCGGCGGCGCTTCCCGTATCGCGAATTCATCAAGCAGTGCTCGTTCATGACGAGCGTTTCGGCGATTCCGACCGTGCTGGTCGCGGTGCCGATCGCGGTCGTGGTCTCAATTCAATTGGGCGCGTTGGTGAATCAGGTCGGTGCGACCACGTTCATCGGTGCGGTGGCCGGGCTGGGCATCATTCGCCAGGGTGCGCCGTTGGTCACCTCGCTCATGATGGCCGGTGCGGTCGGCTCGGCCATTGCCGCCGATCTGGGTTCGCGCACCATTCGCGAGGAGATCGACGCCATGATGGTCATGGGCGTGGACCCGGTGCGACGGCTGGTCGCGCCCCGCTTGGCCGCGGCGGTGCTGGTGAGCATGCTGCTGTGCGGGTTCATCGTGTTCGTGGGTTTCGCCACCGCGTACCTGTTCAACGTCTACGCCCAATCCGGTACGCCGGGTTCGTTCATCGCCTCGTTCGCATCCTTCGCCGTCGCCAACGATCTGGTGATCGCGCTGGTCAAAGCGGCCGTCTTCGGTTTGCTCACCTCGGTGATCGCCTGCGATATCGGCCTGCACGCCAAGGGCGGTCCGGGCGGCGTGGCCAATGCGGTCAACTCGGCGGTGGTCACCGCGGCGCTGATGACGTTCGCCACCAACGTGATTCTCACCCAGCTGTACAACACCCTCTTCCCGACGAAGGTGATCTGAGGTGGGCAGCAGCTACACTCCCCCGGCGCTCAGACCGGTCCGCGTGCTGGGCAACGCCGTCACCGCGCCGGTGCAGGCCAATCAGCGGCTGGGCCATCAGGCGTACACGTTCTTTCAGGCGTTCATCGCGGTTCCGTTCGTGCTCAAGCACTATCGCAAGGAAGTGCTGCGCCTGACCGCCGATGTCGGCTGGGGCAACGGTTCGCTCGTGGTCGGCGGCGGCACCATCGGCGTGGTGATCATGCTGTGCGGATTCGCCGGTGTCACAGTCGGTATGGAGTCCTTCACCGCGTTGAATCTGCTTACCATGAGCCCGCTGACCGGTGCGATCTCCGGCTTCGCCACCACCCGCGAACTCGCGCCGGTCATCGCGACGCTGGCGGTCGCCATTCAGGCCGGATGCCGGTTCACCGCGCAACTCGGCGCCATGCGGATCTCCGAGGAGATCGACGCGCTGGAATCCATTGCCATCCGGCCACTTCCGTACCTGGTGACCACCCGGATGATCGCGGCGACGCTGACCATCATCCCGCTCTACAGCGTCGGCCTCGCAGTGGCGTATCTGGCCACCAAGCTGTCGGTGCTGTTTCTGGGCGGCACCACCGCGGGCACCTACGACCACTACTTCTTTCAATTCCTGCTCGGCCCGGACGTGTTCTGGTCGCTGTTCAAAGTCGTTGTCTTCGTGCTGATTTCGACCTTCATCCAGTGCTACTACGGCTACACCGCGACCGGCGGCCCCGAAGGCGTCGGGGTCGCGGCCGGGCGCGCGATCAAGATGGTCATCGTTGTCATGGTGTCGGTGAATCTGCTGCTGACACTTGCGATCTGGGGCATCGACCCCGGATTCCGGATCTCGGGGTAGGTGATTCGATATGCTGCTCGACCCCAGCGGTCGCGGTCCCACCGCCCGCCAACTCTCCCTCTACGGCCTGATCCTGCTCACCGCCATCGCGGTACTGCTCTACCTGCTCGCGCTGCGCTACAACGGCCGGTTCGAGGACAAGGTGCCCGTGGTGGCGACCTTGACCAGCACCGGCGACGGCCTGCCCACCAATGCCGACGTCAAGTTCCGAGGCATGGTCGTGGGCCGGGTCGACACCGTCGACATCGTGTCCAAAGGTGCGAGCCAGCGCGCCTCGCTGTGGCTCAAACCCGGTATCGCCCAGACGATTCCGGCGACGGTGACCGCACGCGTGATCCCGAACAATATCTTCGGCGTCACCGCCATCGAGCTGGTCGACACCACACCCACCACGCAGACCCTGCGTGCGGGCGCGACGATCGCCGAGGACACCAGCGCGGCCACCGTGCAGCTCCAGAGCACCCTGAATGTGCTGCGCACGGTGCTGTCCAATATCCAGCCCGAGAAACTGGGCCGGGTGCTCGCCACCCTGGCCGCGGCCCTGGATCCCAGCGCCCGCGTGCCCGGATCCACCATCGAGCGGCTCGACAATTGGATGACCCAGGTGCGCGGTCTCCCCGAAATGGGCGATCTGCTGGGCAATCTCGGTCGCGCCGCCACCGCGGTGAGCCAGTCCGCACCGCAATTGGTGCAAGTGCTCTCGCAAACGGTGACGACCGCCAAAACCCTCACCGAACAGCGCGCGTCGCTGGTCGCCCTGCTGACCAACGGTGGCACCGCCATCGATTCGGTGAACGAATTGTTCGCGGCCAGCCCGGATTCGGGCAAGGTCCTGGTATCGGGACTGAACGAGCTGTTCGGCAGCCTCGCCCAGGATCCGCAGGCCATCCCGTACGCGATCTCCAACCTCAATACCGCGCTGCAACGGCTACAGCCGACCTTCAGCTTCGGCCCGCACAAGCAGATGGTGTGGACGATGGATGTGAGCCTGACCCCGTTCCAGCAGTACGTGGCCAAGGACTGCCCGCACTACGGGAACCTGTACGGCCCGCGCTGCGGAACCCCGACCGTCGCGGATTCCGCTCCGGCACAGGACTATCCGTCCCAGCTGCTGCCCCAGCATCTCAACTCGGCCGGACCCGCACCGCAACCTCAGACGCCGGGACAGATCAGTGTTCCTGGGCTGCCGCCGCTCCAGATTCCCGGCCTGCCACAGATTCCGGGTCTCACCGCACCGGCGTCGACGACCCCATCCGGTGACGGCACCGTCGCTCCGGCCGCACTGCGCGGCAAGGACGCGGTGGCAGCGGTGGTGGGCGGCGAACCGAATATGGCGCAGGTGCTGCTGCTCGGACCGGTGCTGGCCGGTGGGCACGTCGCGTACGCGAAAGGTGGTGACCAGCAGTGAAATCGGGTAGGGCAACGATCGGGTTCAGCCTGTTCGCGATTATCGCGGTGGTGCTGACCTACACCATCTGGTCGACGCTACAGCGCTCGGTCGCCGGTGGCACACACAGTTATTCGGCCGTGTTCTCCGATGTCCTGGGTCTGCGGATCGGTGATGACATCCGCATGGCCGGGGTGCGCGTGGGCCGGGTGGACAAGATCGATTTCACCGACGATTACCGGGCCCGCGTCGACTTCCGCATCGAGGACGATCAGCACCCCACCGATACGACGAAAGCCCTTGTGCGCTATCAGAATCTCATCGGACAGCGCTATGTCGCGCTGATCGCGGGCAAGGACCCCGGATCGCCGATGCGCCCCGGTGACGCCATCCCCATCGAGCGCACCGAACCGTCCTTCGACGTCTCGGCCATGCTCTCGGGCTTCGAACCGCTGTTCAGCGTGCTGCAACCGGATCAGGTGAATTCGCTGTCGGACACCCTGATTCAGGCGCTACAGGGCAACACCGTCTCGATGAGCGCGCTGATCACCCAGGCCGCGCAGCTGGCGGGCACTTTCGGCCAGCGCGATCAGATCCTCGGCGATGTGCTGACCAACCTGAGCAGCGTGATCTCCGGATTGGCCAATCGCAGCAGCGAACTCGAAACGCTGATCACCCAGGCGCGCAGCCTGATGCAGGGCCTGTACGCCCAGGGTGAGGCGCTCAAGAGTTCGGTCGATCAGGTCGCCACCGCGACCGACTCGCTCGTCTCGCTCATCGGCGCTGTCAAACCCGGTTTGGCGCGCGCGCAGAACGACGCCTCCGCAGGCGTGGCACTGCTGCTGCTCAATGGCGCGTCGCTGGACAAGGCGGCGGTCGAGCTCCCGGCGATGCTGAACCGGGTGTCCACCTTCACCAGTTACGGCGCGTACGCCAATGCGTACATCTGCCGCCTGGATGTCTCGCTGTGGGGCGTGCTCCTGCCCCCGGGCCTGTTCTCCCAGGTCGGCGGCCCCGCCCAGTCGGAGGTGTGCCGATGATTACCACCGCACGTGAACTGCTCTTCGGTGCGTGGCGCAATCGCTATCTGCGCGTGGGCGTACTGGCCTCGCTGACCGTGGTGCTGCTGCTGGTCGGCTCGACCGCGATCAAACAGGCGCGGCTGGGCGATAAGACCATCGAGGCCGAGTTCGCCCAGGCCGCCGGTCTCAAATCCGGTGCGACGGTGGATATCTCAGGAATCGATGTCGGGCAGGTGAGTTCGGTCCACCTGGACAACGGCAAGGTCCTGGTGGAGATGAAGGTGCGCAACGATCTGCGCCTTGGCGCGGATGCCACGGCCGGTATCAAACTCTCCACCATCCTGGGCCGACTGCATGTCGAGTTGACACCCGGGGATGGAAAAGGGCTGCCGGGCAACCGCATTCACCTCGATCGCACCACCGTGCCGTACAACCTCGGCAAGGTGGTCCAGGATCCGCAGTACAAGAACCAGTTCGAGCGTATCGAGGGCATCGACCCGGCCAAACTGCGCCAGGCCCTGGACACGGTGAATCAGCAGATGGGTGACTCCCCGCAGCTGGCCGTGCAGGCGCTGGACAGTATCGGCGCGCTGGCCAAGGTGATCAACGATCGCCGCGATGCGGTGGACAGCCTGCTCAAGGGTATGGACAAGGTCTCCCAGCTGGCCTCGGACAATCAGAACAGCGTGCTGTTGCTGCTCACCCAGGGCCAGGCCATCGGCACCGCGGTACAGCAGCGCCAGGATCTGCTGCGCAAACTGCTCGACAATGTGGCCTCGCTGTCCAAGACCTTGCAGGACATGGGCCTCGAGAACAACAACCAGATCGGCCCGCTGATCCAGGACCTGAACACCATGTCCCAGGGTCTGCAGAAGAACAAGGACAATCTCGACCGGCTCTACGAGATCATGCCGGTCGCACTGCGGCAGTTCAACAATGCGCTCGGCAATGGCCCCTACGGCGAGGTGTACGCGCCGTGGCTGTTCCCGGACAACTGGTTGTGCTTCGCCCAGGCCATTCAGGGGTGTAGGTGATGAAGAGCCGAGTAATCGCCAAGCTGGCCGCGCTGTGCTGCGCGGCGACCGTGGCGGCCGGATGTGGGCTGCTGCCGGACAGTTTGACCGCGATTCCCAATGAGTATCTGGGCAAGCGCATGCGCATCAGCGCCGACTTCGAAAGCGTCGCGGGCTTGTACGCGGGCAATGAGGTCGCGGTGCTGGGTGTTCCGATCGGCAGCGTCGAATCTGTCACCCCGCGTGGCAGTTACGTCGAGGTCGTGATGAATGTCGACTCGACGGTCAAGATTCCCGCCGATGCCTTTGCCGCACTGGTGAATCCGCAGCTGATCACCAATCGGCATGTGGAGCTCACCCCCGCCTACACCGGCGACGGACCTGTCATGGCGGCCGATGCGCATATTCCCTTGCCGCGCACCAGGGTTCCGGTCGAGCTCGATCGGATTCTGGAGAACTTCGACAAGCTCGGCGCCGCGCTCAAGGGCGATAACGAGACCGGGCCGATGGCCAGCCGGGTGCTGTTCCCGCTGCTGGATGGCAATGGCGACAGATTGCGCGAGACATTGGACGCGCTGTCGTCGGCGTTCGAGGTGACCCTGGCCAATAAGGACCAGATCGCCAACACCATCGTCAAGCTCAACGACATCACCCAGATCATCGCGTCCAACGATGACACGGTCCGCAGTTTCAGCGGGACGCTCACCCAGCTGGTGGACCTGCTCGGGCAGCAGGCTCCCGGGTTGCAATCGGTGCTCACCCAGCTCAATGACTTCCTGAACAACACCGCTGCCCTGGTCGGGGACAACAAGGATCAACTATCGGGCGCGCTGACCCGATTCGTCGATATCGCCGGGCAGATGCGAGCCAATGCCCGCTCACTGACCGAGATCGTCGATGTCGGCCCGCTCATGTTCCAGAACCTATCCAATGCCACCAGCCGCGAACATCAGGCGCTGCGCCTGCACGGCCTGCTCGACAAGATCGTGCTCGACAGTGAGGCGCTCTCCACGTTCTGCGAGCGCATTCAGATGCGCATGGACGGCTGCCGCACCGGCAAGATCGCCGACTTCGGCCCCGACTTCGGGCTCACCGCCGCCCTGCTGGGCATCACGGAGATGAAATGAGCAGACGAACCAGATCCCTTGCGGCGGCGGCCATTACCGCCGCCACGCTGGCCGGGAGCACCGGCTGTGCGGTCACGGTGCAGAACATGCCGATGCCCAAACCCGGAATCGGCGCGCCCGGCTACACCATTCACGCGGCGTTCCGCGATGCGCTCAATCTGCCCGATCACGCGCACGTGAAGATCGGCGGCAGCGATATCGGCGTCGTCACCAAAATCAAGACGACCAATTTCATCGCCGATGTGGAAATGCTTATCCGCCAGGACATTCAGCTGCCCAAGGGCACCACGGTCGAACTGCGCCAAGCCACTCCGCTCGGTGATGTGTTCGTCGCGATGACGCTGCCGTCCGCGCAGGACGCCGGGCCGCTGCTGCATTCGGGCGACACCATCGGCACCGACTCCACGGCCACGGGCGCGTCGGTGGAACAGCTGATGATGTCGGTGTCGATGCTGATCAACGGCGGCGGCATCAACCAGGCCGCCAAGATCACCACCGAGTTGAACTCCATGTTCGCCGGGCGCGGACCGCAATTGGCGCATCTGCTCACCGAGATGACCGCGACCATCGAGGCGTTGAACAAGCGCACGGGGGATATCGACAATGTGCTGACCGGGCTGAATACGCTCGGCGGTGAACTCGCCAGCCGCAAGGCCGAACTCGGCCAGGCCGCCGACACCTTCCCCGGCCTGATCGGACTGTTCACCGAGAACAACCAGCGCATCGTGGACCTGCTGACCAAGGTCTCGACCACCATGGCCGCACTGCACGATTTCAGCGATACCACCGGCGGGGATTTCGTCAGTCTGTTCAACAGCATTCAGCAGTTGATGTCCGGATTCGCGCAATCGACCGATCTGACCGCGACGCTGGACGGGCTGCATCAGCTGTATCCCTCGTTCATGGCCAGCTTCAAGGGCCCGACACTGGCAATCGCGGCGACCGTGTCGTATCTGAGCATCGGCGCGCTCACCGATCCCAGTGGCAGCCGACTGCCCGAACTCAGTGACGTACCGGCGTTCATCGGAAGTTTCGTCCAGGTGTTGGAGAAGGTGTTCGGTCGTTTGACGAGTCCACCGCAGCCGGTACCCGCGCCCGCCCCGGCCACCGAGGACGGTGGGCGATGAATACTCCCCTGTGGCAATGGGTGGTGCGCAGCCGGATAGCTATCGCCAATGTCGGACTGATCGTGGTGCTGGTGCTGGGCTGCGGGTATATCGGCTCGAATGTGCTGCGGTTCAATCCGATTCCGCACACCTACAAGGTGACGGTGCTGCTGTCCACTTCGGGCGGGCTGCTCTCGGGCAATGACGTCACCTTCCGCGGACTGCGGGTGGGCCGGGTCGATGAGATCAAGGTGGCGGGCGACGGTGTGGCCGCGGTCGCCGAGATCGACGACTCGGCGCACATCCCCTCGGACGGTGTCGTCGCGGTCGGCCGACTGTCCGCCGCCGGTGAGCAGTATCTGGACTTCCGCCCCGACTCCGATTCCGGCCCTTACCTTTCCAATGGCGCGGTGGTGGATCGCACCCGCACCAAGACACCGGTGCAGATTCAGTCGGTACTGGCCAACCTCAGCGATTTCATCGGCGGCATGAACGCCGACCGGTTGAATGTGATCGTCGACGAACTCGACAAGGCGCTCGCCGGTGGACCGGATCGGTTGCGCAATATGGTTTCCGGGATCAGCCGGGCCATGTCCGGGCTCAATGATCTGCTCCCGCAGACCAAACAGCTGCTGGAGAATCTCAGCGTCATCGGGGCGACGACCTCGCACGCACAACCCGACCTGGGCACCATCACCGCCGCGGGCACCGCGCTGTTCCAGCAGCTGACCGCGGCCGATGCCGAGGTCCGGCATCTACTGCAAACCGGACCGGATCAGCTGGCCACCATCGGCGGATTCGTCTCCGAGACAAAGGATCCCATCACCAACCTGGTCACCAACTTCGTGGCCATCACCAAGGCCGCGAAACTGCGGGCCCCCGCGATCGCGGCATTGTTCCCGGCCATCCGCGCGGGTTCGGAAGCCCTGGGCATTCCGGCACACGACGGCAGCTATCACACGCTGGTGGATCCGTGGCCGCGTCCGTGGTGCGAGTACGACACCATCCCGGTGGTGCCGACCAATGCCCAAACCGACACGCGTACAAGGCTTTACAACTACTGCCTTACCAACAATCCAGCGTTGCAGGTACGCGGCTCGGCCAATGCCCCGCGTCCCGATGTCGCCGACAACGGCGCGAGCGCGCCACCCGGTGTGACCGGTAACGAACTGTCCCAACCCGTCACTGGTCGATAGGAGAAAACTTATGAGCGGCAAGGAAACCGAGGACGACAGGCCCGACGAGGTCGTTGCGCAGGCACCCGCGGAATCGGCCACATCGGAGGAGAGCGCGGTCGTGTCGGTCGCCAAGCCCTCCGATCCGGAGGAGTCCGCGAAAGAGCCGGTGGGCGAGAAGAAGTCGCGCCTGCGCGCACTGTCCCTGCCTGCGGTGGGTCCCCGGGGACGCATCGCGCTACGGGCCGCCGCGGTGGTGGCGCTGGCGGCGTCCATCGGGTCGAGTGTGTTCTTCTTCCAGCGCAGCCAGCACGACAGCGATCTGCTCGCCGCCCAGGCCGATGCCCGCGCGGCGGCGTGCAAATACGCTCCGGTGCTGGTCACCTATGACGCCAAGAACCTGGATGCGTACTTCAACGCGGTGCTCGCCGGTGCCACCGGCGAGTGGAAGACCCAATTCGACAACACCAGCAAGGATCTGCGCGATGTGCTCACGCAGGGCCAGGTGGTCGCCAAGGCCAATGAGGTGCAGTGCGCCATCCGCACCGGCGATCAGAATTCCGCCGAGGCCATCGTGGTGATCGGGCAGACCATCACCAGCCTGGGCACCCAGGGCAAGCCCGCGCCGGGGCAGCTGTCGATGGTGATGCGTCTCGAGCATTCGGGTGATCGCTGGCTGGTCAACAAGCTGAACTCGCCGCTGGTTCAGCCGCCGCAGTCGTGATGTGAAGCCGGGCAATGACTTCCGAGGAGGTGCGGGTGCATCGTCACCGCCCCAAGGATCGGCGTGCCCAGATCGCGGCGACCTCGGCCGCCGCGTTCGCCGAGCTCGGCTACCACCAGGTGAGCATCACCGATATCGGTGCGCGCCTGGGCATTACGTCCGCGGCGCTGTACCGGCACTACCCGAGCAAGTACGCGATCTTCGCCGCGGAATTGTTCCGCTTGGCCGAGGTGACGGTGGCGGCGGTGACCCTGCCGCCGCAGGCGCAGCAGTGGACACCCCAGCAGCGGCTCGGGCACGCGCTCGAGGCCATTGTCGCCGGAACCATTGCCAATCGGCCGACGGTGGCGTTGGCGCGCAGGGAAGCTCGCTACCTGGACCCTCCCGATCGCGCCACCCTCGACGACCGGTTCGCCACGGCGACGGCGATGCTGTCGGAACTGGTCGCGGGTGTGCGGCCGGAACTGTCGGCGCGCGAGTGCGGGGTGCGCGTCATCGCAATGTTCAGCGCGGTCAGCAGCATCGGCGACCATCGGGTAGGGCTGTCGGCGAAATCGATTTCCGCACTGCTGGATTCGCTGTGCTGGGCGATAGTCGAGACGGATCTACCCGAGCCGGAATCGATCTCGGATCGCCCGGGCACCGAGGTCGCGTCCCCGCTCAAGCATGAGCTCATGCTGCGGCAGGCGATTCACCTGTTCTATGAGCGCGGCTACGCCAACGTGAGCGTGGAAGACATTGTGCTGGCGGCGGATCTGCAATCGGCGTCGGCGCTGTATCGCTATTTTCGCAGTAAGGGCGATCTGCTCACCACCGCGTTCCACCGCGTCACCGATCGGATGGTGGCGATCATCGGCCCGACCATCGCCGAATCCTCCTGTCCCGCGGAGGCATTGTCGAAGATCGTCACCTACTACGCCTCGGAGGCGCTCACCGAACGCGAACTCGCCTACGTGTACTACGCCGAGGCCGGACACCTGCCGGTCGACGAACGCACCCCGGTGCGCACGGTGCGCCGTCTGATCGTGGACCAGTGGGCGGCGCTGCTGATTGCCGCGCGAGATGAACTCTCCCCGGCCGAAGCGCACATCCTGGTGCACGCCGCATTGGGATTGGTGGTCGACTTCGGGCGCGTCTACGGCGACGATGAGAAGCTGTGCCCGCAGCGCTGGGTCATCTGGCTCATGCAGATCGCGCTGTTCTGGGAGTCACCCGCGCGATGGCATAAGTTACCCTGACTTCCGAATCGGCGTTGACGAATATCGTTCGTCAAGTGCCATTTGCTACACATATGTGAGTTTTCATTCAAATCGAGTCTGTTCCCGATAGAACGCCGAACAGCGCTGTTCGCTGCCGTAACATCGCGTCCATGTCAGCCGGTGCCAACCGAAAAGATCATGGGGCCGCGGCCGCCTCCGGACAGCCGCGCCCGGTGCGCCGCCGGCCCAAGAACCGGCGCGCGATGATCGCCGCCACCTCCGCCGAGGCGTTCAGCACGCTCGGCTATCACGGGGTGAGCATGGAGGAGATCGCCTCCCAGCTCGATATCAGTTCCACGGCGCTGTACCGGCACTACCCGAGTAAATACGCGCTCTTCCGTGAGGAGATGCTGCGCCTGAGCTCGGTATGCCTGCAGGCCGTCGCGCTGCCCTCCGGTGATTCGGATCTGCCGCCCGATGATCGGGTGCGCGTGATGATCGATTCGCTCATCGCGGCCTCGATTGCCCATCGGCGCAGCGCGGCACTGCTGCGCTGGCAGGGGCGCTATCTCACCGCAGAGGACCGCCGCGAACTCGGTGCGGAACTGGCTGCCGCCGATCGGGGTATGCGGGCGCTGCTGGCCGAACTCCGCCCGGAACTGAGCGAGGACTCCAATGCCGTTCTCTCGCAGTCGCTTTACAGCATCATCACCAGCATCGGCGATCATCATGTGACGCTTCCGGTGAAAGCCCTGAACCGCCGACTACACGCGGCGTGCGTGGCTGTGTCACACGGCGATCTACCCGGACCCGTACCGATGCCCGAGCCCGAACTGGCGCCGGATCCGGGCACGCTTTTCACTCCGGATCTATTGCTGCGCAAGTCAATCGAGCTGTTCCACGAACGCGGTTACCCGAATGTGAGCGTCGAGGATATCGCCGAGGCGTCGGGCCTGCCCGCCCCGTCGGCGGTGTACCGGTACTACCGCAGCAAGGGCGATATCCTGACCGCTGCCTTCCGCCGCGCGGCCAAACTCGTTTCGGACGCGGTCGGACCCGCCGTCGCGGCTTCCACCTCCCCCGAACAGGCCCTGACCACGCTGATCGAGCAGTACGTGGCGGGCTCGTTCAAGGAACGGGAGCTGACCTTCGTCTATTACGCGGAGATCGGCAATGTCGAACCCACCGAGCGCACGCTACTGCGAAATGTGCAGCGGCTCAACGTGGAAGAGTGGGCTCGGCTGCTGGTCGCCGCGCGTCCCGAGCTCACCGCCGCCGAGGCACGGCTGCTCGTGCACTCCGCGCTGGCACTCGTGGTCGACCTGGGCCGCCGGTTCGGATCGGCGCATCCGGCGTGCGCGCAGGTGCACGTCGCCTATCTCATGCGCACGGTCCTGTTCGGCTAGCGCTCGCCTCGCACGGGCCGATTCCCTTCGCGCACTTCATAATCGACCGGCCGAGAGCAGCGATTCGACGCCGGTCGGCAGGGTGCCCTCGGCTGCCGCGTCGATAAGGAAGCCTTCCAGCGTCGCGCGGAACGCGGTCGCGGCGTGCGTGGGGACGACATCCTTGCGATGTGCGAGCGCGACCGTTCGGTGCAGGCTCTGCCCACCTGTGTTGTCGTGCAACGACAATGGAGTCCCGCGCAGACCGGGCCGACCCGCCAGCACGGTACTGGGCACTACCGCCACCCCGAGACCCACCTCAACAAACCGCAGGACCGCGTCCATCTCCCCGCCCTCGACCGCGAAACGCGGTTCGAATCCGGCTTGGCGGCACGCGGCGATGGTGGCCTCACGCAGGTCGTAGCCCTGGCGGAACATCACCAGCGGCCGGTCTTTCAGGTCCGTTATTCGCATGCGAGACCGAGCGGGCAGCGAATCATCGCCCGCCTGCGAGGCCACCACCAGGTTGTCCCGCAGGATCGGGCTGGTGACCAGCGGAGTGTCCTCAGCCAGCGGCAGGATCACCAAGGCGAGATCGAGGTCGCCCTTGGTCAGATCCCGTACCAGGTCGCGAGATCCGCTCTCCTCCACGATGAGTCGAATACCGGGATAGGCGTCGTGGAAGCGGCGCAGAATATCGGCCAGCAGTCCCGAGCAGAGTGACGGCGTGGCTCCCAGCCGGACCCGGCCGCGCCGCAGTCCCGCGAGCTCCTGCACCTCGAGCCGAGCGGTATCCACATCGGCCAGAATGCGATTCGCCAACGGCAACAGCGCCTCACCGGCCGGGGTCAGCGTGATATTGCCTCTGGCACGGCTGAACAGCGGTGCGCCCAGCTCGAGTTCGAGCACCCGGATCTGCTTGGACAGCGACGGCTGCGCGACGCCCAGCACCTCGGCCGCCCGGGTGAAATGCCTGGTCTGCGCCACCGCCAGGAAATACGACAATTGCTGCAACTGCACACTCGATAGCCTAGGACTACCGACTTCGGGTTTTCGATTCCGAGAGATAAGGATCATGCGGCGCGTGTGAAAGCCCTCACGCCAATTTCCGCTACAGCGCGTAGTAATTGGCGTCGCAGCTTGGTTCATAGACTGCGGCCATGGAGATCAGAGCATCGCGGACTTGGACCGCCTGAACTGCCCGGACGTACTTTTCGCTGGTGGCTATGGCAATACCGGCGCTCTACCGCTCGACGGTGGGCAAGAAGGCCGTAATGGCGGTGACGGGCGGCATTCTCGTGCTGTTCCTGATCGCCCACATGGCGGGGAATCTCAAAGTCTTTCTGGGGGCATCGGATTTCAATCATTACGCGGAATGGCTGCGCACGGTCGGCGAGCCACTGCTGCCGCACCGGTGGCTGCTCTCGGCCATGGAGGTCATGCTCGCCGCGAGCGTGATCCTGCATATGTGGTCGGCGGTCAGCCTCGCATGGACCGCGCGGCAGGCGCGGCCGGTCAAGTACGCGGCCAAGAAGAAGTCCCATGCCAGCGGATACGCGGTGCACACCATGCGGTACGGCGGAGTCATCATCGTGCTGTTCCTGATCTGGCATCTGCTGGATCTGACCGCGGGCGCGGTGAATCCCGAAGGTGCTGATGCGACACCGTTCGCCAAGGTCGTCGCGGATTTCGAGCCGTCTCGGTGGTACATCACGACGTTCTATGTCTCGGCGGTGATCCTGGTCGGCCTGCATCTTCGGCACGGAATCCGCAGTGCGTTCCAGACATTGGGGCTGGCGAGCAGTCGCAGCTACGCCGCATACGACCGGTTGGCCACGACGCTCTCGCTACTGCTGGTCGCGGGGTTTCTGGCGGTTCCGATCGCCGTCACGTTCGGATGGGTGAGGTAATCATGAGCGAGTTCTACGACATCGGCGCGGCGATCACCGACGACGCCGTCCCGGGCGGTCCGATCGAGAATCGTTGGACCACACGTAAATTCGAGGCAAAGCTGGTCAATCCCGCGAACAAGCGGAAGAAGACGGTGATCATCATCGGCACCGGTCTCGCCGGTGGTTCGGCCGGCGCCACGCTCGGCGAACAAGGCTACCGCGTCATTCAGTTCTGCTTCCAGGACTCCCCGCGGCGCGCGCATTCCATTGCGGCGCAAGGCGGTATCAACGCGGCGAAGAACTATCGCAATGACGGCGACAGCGTGCACCGCCTGTTCTACGACACGGTCAAGGGCGGGGATTACCGGTCCCGGGAATCGAATGTGCACCGGCTCGCGGAGATCTCCACGCAGATCATCGATCAGTGTGTGGCACAGGGGGTTCCGTTCGCGCGAGAGTACGGCGGGCTGCTGGACAACCGATCCTTCGGCGGCACACAGGTTTCGCGCACGTTCTACGCGCGCGGGCAGACCGGACAGCAGTTACTGCTGGGCGCGTATCAGGCGCTGCTGCGCCAGGTCGAGCTCGGCACGGTGGAATTGCATGCGCGGCACGAGATGCTGGATCTGATCATGGCCGACGGGGTGGCGCGCGGGGTGGTGGTGCGGGATCTGATCAGCGGAGAGATCAAGTCCTACACCGCCGATGCGGTCGTGCTGGCCTCGGGCGGCTACAGCAATGTGTATTTCCTGTCGACCAATGCGATGGGCTCGAATGTGACCGCGAGCTGGCGGGCGCATAAGCACGGGGCGTATTTCGCGAATCCCTGCTTCACCCAGATCCATCCGACCTGCATTCCGGTCTCAGGCGATCATCAATCCAAGCTGACCCTGATGTCGGAGTCGCTGCGCAACGACGGCCGGGTGTGGGTACCGGTGCGAGCCGGGGATCAGCGCACACCCGGTGATATCCCCGAGGCTGAGCGTGATTACTACCTGGAGCGGATCTATCCGGCGTTCGGCAATTTGGTGCCACGCGATATCGCCTCGCGGGCGGCGAAGAACGTCTGTGATGAGGGGCGCGGGGTCGGGCCGGGCGGACTCGGGGTCTACCTCGACTTCGCCGATGCGATCGAGCGGCTCGGGCTGGAGGCGGTAAAAGCCAAGTACGGCAACCTCTTCACGATGTACGAGCGGATCACGGGTGAGAATCCGTACGAGATGCCGATGCGGATCTACCCGGCGGTGCATTACACGATGGGCGGGCTCTGGGTCGATTACGACCTGCGCTCGAATATCCCGGGACTATTCGTGATCGGTGAGGCCAACTTCTCCGATCACGGGGCGAATCGGCTCGGCGCGTCCGCGCTCATGCAGGGGCTGGCCGACGGGTATTTCGTGCTGCCGACCGCGATCGGGGACTATCTCGCGCGCGGACCCGTCGGGGAAGTCGACGAGGCGGCAATCAGCAAGGCCGAGAACAGGGTTCGAACAATGGTCGACACGCTGCTGTCGATCAAGGGTGATCGCACGGTGGACTCCTTTCACCGCGAGCTCGGGCACATCATGTGGGAGCACTGCGGTATGGAGCGGACCGAGGAGGGTCTGCGCAAGGCGCTCGGGCTCATTCCCGCGCTGCGGGCGGAGTTCTGGCAGCGGGTCAATGTCCCGGGTTCGGGCGATGACCTCAACCAATCGCTCGAACGCGCCGGTCGAGTCGCCGACTTCCTGGAGCTGGCCGAACTCATGGTGATCGACGCGCTGCATCGCACCGAATCCGCGGGCGGGCACTTCCGCGCCGAATCCCAGACCGAGGACGGTGAGGCGCGCCGTGACGACGAGCGATTCTCCTATGTCGCCGCCTGGGAATGGGGCGGCGACAACGCGCCGCCGACCCTGCACCGCGAGGCACTCGAGTTCGACTACGTGCACCCGACCACTCGCTCCTACAAGTAGACAGGACCAGCCACATGAAGCTGACATTGCGCATCTGGCGGCAACGCGGCCCCCGCGACAAGGGCCGCCTGGTCGACTACCCGGTCGAAATCTCTTCCGACGCTTCATTTCTGGAGACCTTGGACGTGCTGAACGAGCACCTCACCGCCGAGGGTGAGGAACCCATCGCCTTCGACCACGATTGCCGCGAGGGCATCTGCGGCATGTGCTCCCTCGTCATCGACGGCACCCCGCACGGCCCCGAAAAAGCAACCACCACATGCCAACTCCACATGCGTAAGTTCTCCGACGGCGAGACCATCACGGTGGAACCCTGGCGCGCCAAGGCTTTCCCGGTCGTCAAGGACCTGGTCGTGGACCGCTCGGCCTTCGACAAGATCATCGAAGCGGGCGGCTACATCACCGCCCCCACCGGCACCGCCCCCGAAGCCCACGCCGTCCCCATCCCGAAACCGGACGCGGACTACGCCTTTCAGGCCGCGGAGTGCATCGGCTGCGGTGCGTGCGTGGCGGCCTGTCCCAACGGTTCGGGCATGTTGTTCACCGCGGCCAAGATCACTCACCTCGGCCTACTCCCACAGGGCCAGCCCGAACGCTACTCCCGCGTGGTCGACATGCTCGAAACCCACGACGATCTGAGCTTCGGCGGCTGCACCAACACCGGCGAATGCACCCTCGCCTGCCCGAAGGAAATCCCCCAGGACGTCATCGGCCGCCTCAACAAGGACCTGCTCCGAGCAACCTTGAAGGGCCGCTGACACCACTGCCGCGCGGTGACTCGGCCCGAGCTATTGCCGCACCACACAACGGAATCCGAGGTGCCCGGTCGCGGTGTCCTCGGTTTGCCCCTGGCGGGCAGCGGGACGATAGCGCAGACAGTAATTGGGCGCGCACAGATAGGAGCCGCCCTTGACGACTCGACGCGGGAAGCGTTCACCGGGTTCGACGATCGCGGCCGGATGCCGTGGGGCGCAGCACGCGGAAGTGGGATTGTGCGCGGCGAACAGATCGGTCGTCCACTCCCAGACATTGCCGGTCATATCGAACAGGCGATAACCGTTGGGCGGGTATGTGCCGACAGCGGTGGTACCGGGTTGGTCGGACTGCCCCCGGCCGGGCAGGAACTGCCAGGGGAATTCGCCGATCCAGGTGTTCGCCATACGCCGGGATTTGGGCGCGAAGTCGTCTCCCCAGCTGTAGACGGTGTTGTCGAGCCCACCGCGGGCGGCGAATTCCCATTCGGCTTCGGTGGGAAGCGATTTCCCGGCCCATGCGGCGTAGGCGGTCGCGTCCTCGAAACTGACCTGGGTGACCGGATGCCGCTCGCGGCCATCGAGTGTGCTGCCCGGACCTCGAGGATGTCGCCAATCGGCACCCGGCACATACGCCCACCACCGCCGCCAGTCGTTCAGATCGACCGGCCCCCTGGCGCGCTGGAAGACCAGCGCGCCAGGCACCAGTTCAGCCGGATCCGCACCGGCAAAGTCAGCGGGATCCAACGGACGTTCAGCCACCGTGCGATAGCCGGTGTCCTTGACGAAACGGCGGAACTCGGCATTGGTGACCGGGTGGGTATCGATCCAGAACGGATCAACGCGCTTTCGATGAACGGGCCGCTCCTCCGGAAAGAATTCGTCCGAGCCCATATCGAACTCGCCACCGGGCACCTCGACCATATTGCGAAGTACCTGACGGGCAACACTGTTCGTCATCGCATCCCTTCGGTGGCACAGGCACTCGCCCCTTCGATGGCACCAGAACAACCTACGTCGCCCTGACCACGCCTCCCGGACACCACCGCCGAGTGTCGCCCCCGCCCCCGACTCAGTCCCCCGTTTTCCCGTCGATCCGTTCGCGAAGCAGGTCCGCATGTCCGTTATGCCGGGCGTATTCCTGGATCATGTGCGTGAGAATCCAGCGCAGGCTGTAGCGGTCTCCGCCCTCCGGGTACACGCCGAACGTCTCGACCGACGCGCAGGCATCGGTGATCCGCCGCGACTGAGCACATGCGTTATGCCACAACCTGAATGATTCATCCACGTCGGCATCGTCCACATGGAAATCGGAGCCATCGGGAGCGCCATCCCGCCAATACATGAACGGGGTGTCCTCCGCCTCGGACAACACCCGCCCGAACCATCCCAGCTCAACATCGGTCAAATGCCGAACCAACCCGATCAACGACAATCGCGACGGCTCCACCGCTCGTAACCGGAGCTGATCAGCCGTCAGCCCAGAGCACTTCCGCGCCAACGTCTCCCGATTGAACTCCAGCATTCCGATAAGCGTCTCCCGCTCTCCGGCAACCTCATCGGATTCATTCCGCTCCGTCGACCCCATTCGTCCATGATGCCGTTAGATCGCAGCGGTCCTGGCTGGGCGGGGTGAGGCCGTACGTGGGCGAGGTTCGGTGGAGGGGGTGGGTTCCGGGCTTCTCGTGGTGACGCGTATTGCGGCCGTATTCAGTTGGGGGTGTAGGGAATTCAGGGTGAGGAGTTCTTCGGGGTTGAAGCAGCCGGGTGGGGAGGTTTGCAGGAGGGAGTTGCCGAAGATCAGGGCGGCTTGGGCGGCGTGTTGGTAGCCGCCTGCGCATTCGACTGTGCGGATGTCGAGGGTTGTGCCCTGTCGGCTGGTTGCGATCCAGTGCAGGATCGGTTCGGTGGTGGGGTGGGGCGGGGTGGAGTGGCGGCCGAGGTGGAAGGGGGCTTCGGGGATGTCCGGGAGGAGGCCGAGGGGGTTGAGGGCGATTACCAGGCGGTGTAGGTAGGGGCGATCGAGGTAGGCGTAGGTGCGGATGGTGCGGCCGCCCGCGGTGTCCAGGAGCCAGGCTCGGTCTCGCTCGGCGAAGCCGAAGCATTTCTTTGTGCCTATCGGGTTCGGGAGGGTGACCGTGCGGGTGTCGTGGCGGGGGGAGCGTTTGTTGTAGACGCCGTGCTGGCCGATGGTGGTGAGGTTCTCGTGTACGAAATGCACGGCTGCGCGGCCGGCCATACCGCTCGCCGGTAGGCACATCACGAAGTCGATGGTGTCCGACTCCGGGTGGCGCGCAAGCATATCGGCGATGACCAGGTTGGTCACCCCAGGCGCCAATCCGGCGTTGAGGAGTACCGAGCCGCGAGAAGCGCTCTGAGCGGCGCGAATTCGGAGTCTGCGGGCCGAGTTCACCGGGACCGTGGCCATATTGAGGATGCGGTGACCGTGTTCGAGGGCCCATTGCTCGGCGCGCAGGTCCTCGTCGGCGACCGTGTTGACGGTGAGGTCGGCGCGCGCGAGGGCCGGATCGATGGTTTCGGGGCGGGACACGTCGACGGAGACCGAATCCGGGTCGCCTCGGTATCTGCGTGTCCCGCGCAGCACATGCCACCCGGCGCGGGCGTATGCCGCGGCGACGGTGGAGCCCAGGACTCCGTCAGCGCCGATCACCAGCACAGTTCGACTGTTCATCGCGTTTCCCCTATCCCTCGGGTCCGGAGGGCTCCGGACCGTCTCCACGCCGGTGACCGACTGTAAGTCGCAGACCGACTCTGAGTCTGTTCAGTATGATTACCAACCGTGAGTGAGGTCAAGGGCGGCAGCCGCCGCGATATGTACGCCGCGCTGACCAGGACCGCGATCCTCGACGCGGCCCGCAAGCTCTTCGTGGAGCGCGGATTCGACACGACCTCGGTCGATGACATCGCGCGCGAATCCCAGCTGAGCAAGGGCGCGGTCTATCACCACTTCCAGGACAAACAGCAGGTCTTCGCCGAGGTGTATCTCGAGGCCGAGCGGATCGTCATGCTCGAGGTCGCCAAGGCCGCCGCCGCGCCCGACCTCTCCCCCTGGGATCGAGCCGAGGCCGCCGCGCAGCAGGCGATCTCCTGCTATGCCGCCGATCCGGACACCCGCGCACTGCTGCGGCAGGCCACCAGCGTGCTCGGCTCCGAACGCACCCGCGAGCTGGACGCCACCGTCGCCATGCCGTTGATCGAGGGCATGCTGGCCGAACTCGCCCGGGTCGGCGAATTGCGTCCGGTGAATACCGATGTCGCCGCGCAGCTGGTTTTCCGGCTATTGGCCGAGGCGTCCATGACAGTGGCCCTGGCCGAGCATCCCGAACAGCTCACCGAGGACGTCGAACTCGTCACGTTCACCATGCTCAGGGGATTACGCGCACAACCGAAGTCCTAGTTTGTGATTCGGACATTTCCATTGATACCGTTCGGCCGATCGGCGACACTATTGCCGAATCAGGCTGGAACGGAAGGACATACGCTTTGAACAGGGTCATCACCCTCGCCCTGGCCGGTATCGCGCTCACCGGTTTCGCCGCCGGCGCCGCGCAGGCCCGCACCATCGACGGCGGGACCTTCCCGACCCGCGCGGCCTGCGAATACGCCGGCAAGACCCAGGTGCGCGGCGAGGTTCTCGGCTTCCGGTGCAGCGCCACGTCACCGAATTCGTCGACCGGGGATTACTACTACGCGCTCTACCTGGAAACCCGAGATGCCAACCGCCCCTGCCAGACCGGCGGCACCGGTTCGGCGGCGGCCTCGTCCGAAGCGTTCTGCCTGTTCCAGCGCCGCTGAGCCGAGATCCCGAAAGCCTCACTTTCGCAGCGGAAGTGGGGTTACGGGTGGTCGAGGCGGATCCGCGCGACCAGTGAACGATGGTCCGCGCCCGGCAGATTCACCGTCTCGACGGTGACCGCGCTCCCCCGCGCAATGAGAATATGGTCGATCCCGACCAGCGCCGGGAACCGTTTGTCGGTGGGATAGGTGACCAGGTGTCCCGCACCCGCCTGTTCGGTGGCATCGCCGAAACGCTCCGACAGCAGCGCGCGGAACTGCGCGTGATCGTAGGTCGCGTTGAAGTCACCGGCCGCGATCACCGGCCGATCCGCGGGCGCTTGCTTGAGAATCGCACGCAGCCTGGACAGTTCGTCCGCCCACACCCGAGTCCCGTAGACCGGCGGCACCGGATGGAACGCGTAGATCGACACCGGTCCCGCGCTGGGGATAGTCGCGGTCGCCGAGAGCTGATTCAGCACGAACCCGTCGTACTCGACGGTGTCCGACAGTGGATATCGACTCCAGATACCGGTCCCGGTCGCGGTCCGACCGGGCGAGATGTAGCGGTACGGAAGTACCTCGTCGAGCCCGGCCCGACCCAGGCCCGCCACCGCGGCCGGGGTGAGCTCATTGACGGTGAGCACAGCGATGTTTCGCGACCGAACCCGCTCGACAACCGCGGTTGGATCGGCACCGTCGAACAGCAGGTTCGATTGCATCACCAGCACTTCGGGCCCATTCGCCCCGCCTGAATTCCCGAGGTACAGCGGGGCCTGCGTCCACACCGCACCGGCCACGACGACACCTGCCACGCCCGCGCCGATCCAGCGTCGCGTGGCCGCGAACGCCACGGCGCCCACCAGCGCGGCACCCATCAGATACGGCGCACCCGATGCCGCCAATACCAGGACCTCTGCCTCTGACCGGCTGAAATGCAGCCCGATTCCGGCAACTCCCGTCAGCGTCGCGGCCCATCCGACTACGCCCGCGCTGATCCCCACCCACTTCGACACCACCGCACCAGACAATCACACGCGGGCGTGACCGACTATTGACATGTGAGCGACTCGAAGTATGGTTCAGACTCAGAGTATGTGAATTATTCGATCGCGCTGAGGAAAGCCCATGCGACCTGCGTCCACCGCTTTTCCACTCCTGGCCTGCGCCACCGTGCTTCTCACCGGTTGCGGGGGTCAGGACAAAACACCGGCGAAAGCAACCGTCACCACCGCCGTCGACTGCACCCAGCACGGCAAATATCCCCGGTCCCCCACCGTCGACCTGCTCAATGGCCTGTTGACCAAGGGCCTGGACCCGAGTGTCCCCACCGCCGACAAGGTCGACCTGATTCAAGGCGCGGCCGGTGATCCAGGACTCTTCAACCGCATGCTGCCCGCACTACAGCAGGCGAACTTCTCGGTCGTCATCGACAACGTCACCGACTACTGCAACGGCACCGCCAATGCCGATGCCACGCTGAGCTTTTCGGGCCGGACCAGCCCCGCCCAGGTGCCGATCGTCGCCGAAGACGGTCGCTGGAAACTCGAACGCACCTGGGCATGCGGCTTGGCGGCCAGCCTGCAGCAGACCTCGCCAATCTGCACTTGATCTGCCCGGCGGCGGATTCCGCTGCCCCGCAACGACATACAACAGCTGACCTCACGGGGAAGAGGGCACGACACATGTTCCTGACACGATTGACCGATATCGCACGGCGATCACCACGCCGCATCGTCGCCGCGGCGGTGCTGTTCCTGGTACTCGCCGGTGTGTACGCCGCACCCGCCACCTGGAAACTGGCGGCCGGGGGCTTCTTCAATGAACCCGGTGCCGAATCAACAAGGGCCGAGCAGGTTTTGGAGGGGATCTTCTCGGCCGGCGGTGAACCGATCGTTCTGACGGTAAGCAGCGACGCGGGCGCGGACAGCCCCGCAACAGCCGCTCGCGGCAGGGCGATTCTCACCGCACTGCAAGCTTCATCCTATGTCCGGCAACCGATTTCGTATTGGACGACCCCCACTCAACTGAGCGGATCATTGCTGAGCCAGGACCACCGCACGGCCCTGGTCGCCGCTCAAATCATCGGCGATGACGTGGACGCACCCGTGCGCGCCCGCGAGTTGGTCGAACCACTGCTCGGTACCCGAGACGGCGTGACCGTCACCGCGGGTGGGCAGGCCATGGTTTTCAGCCAAATGCAGAAGCAGACCCACAGTGACCTGCTGCTGCTCGAAGCCATTGCGATACCGCTGACTTTCCTTGCCCTGGTGTGGATTTTCGGCAGTGCGGTGGCGTCTGTCATCCCGTTGCTGGTGGCGTTCTTCGCCATTGCCGGAACCACCGCGACACTGTGGGCGCTGCACTGGTTCACCGGCGTCTCGAGTTTCGCCATCAACGTCGCCACCGCATGCGGGCTCGCGATGGCGGTGGATTACACGCTGCTCATGGTCAGCCGATATCGCGAGGAGATCGGAACCGGCAGATCACCGCACCGGGCATTGTCGATCACCATGCAGACCGCCGGACGCACCGTGACCTTCTCGGCGCTGATCATGGGGTCGGTCTTCCTGGTGTTGACGGTGTTCCCGCAATACATGCTGCGATCCATGGGATTCGGCGGCGCGATCGCGATCGGATTCGCGCTGATCGGCGCGCTGCTGATCGCACCCGCGCTGCTGGTGCTGCTGGGCTCCCGGCTGGACGCCTTCGACCTGCGCACGCCGGTGCGCCGATGGTTGCGCAGGCCGCCAACCAGATTCGTGCCTCCGGAGCAGCGGTTCTGGTATCGCGCAGCGCATTTCGCCACCCGGCGGCCGATCGCGGTGGTTCTCGTCATCGGTGGTGTGCTGACGGTGATGGCCGCACCGCTGGCGGGCATCACACTGGGATTCCCCGATGACCGTGCGCTGCAACCCTCGACGTCCGTGCGGCAGACCGGCGATATGTTGCGCGCGGACTTCCCGCAGCAGAATCTCGCCGGACAGGTCGTCATCGTGATCCCTGACGGCATCACCGCACCGGGCGATGTCACGCGATATGCCGCCGCGCTATCCGATGTCGACGGCGTGATCACGGTCGCGAGCCCCAACGGTATTTACGCCCAAGGGCGTTCGATCGGACCCGCGACGCTCGGCGCCGCGCTCAGGGGTCATGCGGCCTATCTGACCGTCTCCACGAACCGAGATCCGTTCAGCGACAGCGGAAAACGCCAACTCGCCGAATTGAAGCGGACCTCCCCGCCCGCGCCGACTCTGTTCACCGGACTCGCTCAGCGCGATATCGACAACACGCGCGGGGTCACCAGCAAGATCCCCGTGGTGTTACTCCTGGTCGCGGTGATCACCCTGATCCTGATGTTCGCCATGACCGGCAGTGTCGTCCTGCCGATCAAAGCCTTTCTGCTGAACCTGCTTTCGCTCGGCGCGGGACTCGGCGCGCTGGTGTGGATCTTCCAGGACGGGCACCTCGGCGCATTGGGCACGACCGCCACCGGCGCGGTGAACCCGATCAACCCGCCGTTCCTGGCCTGCGTCGCCTACGCATTGGCCGTGGACTACGAACTGTTCGTGCTCGCCCGCATCAGAGAGGAATGGCTCGCCTCCCCACGCACCGCCGCCGATAACGAACGCTCGGTGGCGCTCGGTATGGCTCATACCGGCCGACTGGTCACCGCGGCCGCAACGATCATGATCATCGTCTTCGCCGCCATGTGCGCGGGCCAGGTCTCATTCATGCGCGCCTTGGGTTTCGGCCTGGCCATCGGGGTTCTCGTCGACGCCTTCCTGGTTCGCACCCTCCTGGTCCCGGCCTTCATGACCCTGCTCGGCCGCGCCAATTGGTGGGCGCCGCGTCCCCTGGCCCGCTGGCACCGTCGATTCGGTCTCAGTGAATCGACCGTGGACGATCACGCGACAGCTCAGTCGGCGGCCAATTCGGCTGCCACGACGGCGGCGACCTCGTCCTCATCCGCCTCGGTGTGATCGAGGTAGAAACCACCGCTTCGCTTGCCGCCGTCCGTGCGGGCCTGCCACGTCACCTCGACTCCGTCCTCGCCGGTGAGGAAGCTGATCTCCACGGCGGTCAGCGCGGGCAACCGCGCTGATTCGGCGAACTCGATCACCTGGTGAAATGGCAGGTCCTGCTGCATACCCCGCAGCCAGCCCGGCTCGATCCGCGTACCCCTGACGTCGAAACCCAAGCCGGACAACGATGCCAGGACCGCCGCTTGAGCCGGTACCGGATCGACCCAGACCGCCTGCTGGGCGCTGTGGGAGTGCCCGTCGATCTCGATCCCCGCATCGACCAGCGCCCCGGCATTGCCGGGGCCGACGGACAGCGGAGCCTCGAACGGCACCGCCAGCGCGAACTCCCACTCGCGCGCCGTGTTCGGCACCAAGTACTGGAAGGCAAGGACCAGTTCGTCAGCGGGTTGGTCGCCGGTCCCCTCCATCAGCAATCGTGCGACCCATCGTTCTGCCTCGTATGGTGGCGGGCTATCCAGCCAACGAACCACCCCGGCAAGAGCCTCCCCTGGCCGGATTGTCGAGCCGCGCAACACAATCTCGGGACTTGTACCGGCCATCGGCAAACTTTCGGACATACCGGACAGTCTCGCAAACCCTCCACTCCCGATGGTCACGCCGGTGGCGCGGGAATTTCGTCGGCATTGCCTGGTTACAGTGGGACGCTTTCGATCGACCGCTAGACAAGGATTTACGTTGACCGAACCTCTGCACGAGGCGCATGACCGGGCCAGTTGGGCTGAATTGTTCTTCGATCTGGTGCTGGTATTCGCGGTGACCCAGGCGGCGCATCTGCCCGTCGGACATCCGAATTGGGGCGCGGTGGGGCAGGCGGTACTGCTGCTGGCCGTGATGTGGTGGTCATGGGTGGGCGTCACGCTCGCGGTGCACGGGGTGGAGGACACCGACCGGCAGCGGTTCTTCCTGTTCGTGGCCGGACTGTGCATGTTCGTCATGGCGATCACCGCGCCGCACGCGTTCACCGGGCGCGCCACACCGCTGATCTTCGCGGGCGCACATCTGGTGCTGCGACTGCTGCTGTGGAATGCGATGCGCCGCAAGAAGGCGTTCGAGACCTGGATGAACCCGTACTCGGTGACGCTGGTCAGCTCGGTATTGCTGGTCATCGCGGCATTCGTGCCGAGCGGCGGTGCGCGCGACGGAATCTGGATCGCCGCGGTGCTGCTGGCCTTCGCCAGTCCGGCTGTGCGGTCGCGAACGCTGCAGGGGATGCAGTTCGGCGCGACCCATCTGCCCGAGCGGTTCGCACTGTTCGTGATCATCGCGCTCGGCGAGTCGGTTGCCTCGGTGGGTAATGGGGCAGCGGAGTCGCATCTGGGAGTGTCCGCCTGGATCGCCATCGCGCTGACCTTCGCGCTCGGCTGCGGACTATGGTGGCTGTACTTCGCGTACGGATTCGCCGCCATCGAACACTCGCTGCGCACCAATGCGATTCGCGCGACCGTGGTTCGCGATGTGCTCAGCTACGGGCACATGCTGCTGGTGGTCGGCCTGGTGCTGGTCTCGGTGGGTGCGCGCGCGGTGGTCGAACATCCCACCGAGATCGCGCACGGAGTCAACGGGCACCTGCTCGCGCTCGGGGCCGCGCTATTCGTACTCGGGTTCTGCTTCACCCGCTGGCGGATGTTCGGCGCTCCGACGGTCGGGCGGACCGTCACCGCGCTGGGGTTGTTCGTCGTCGCCGCGGTGGGGGCGCTGTTGCCCGGGATCGTGACGCTGATCATTGTCACCGCCGCGATCGCCGCATTGAACGGTTATGAGCACTGGGTGGTATCGACGAATCGCCCACTGGCGCTGGTTCGCCTGCCCGTGCGCTCCTGATCCGAGAACTCGACTGTGCCACAGGCTATTACGTATCACAAAGCCGGGCTCTGCATGTGCAGGTGTACTTGCAGCAGGCTAGGCTCGGCGGGGGAATCGGCAGGGTTCCCTTTGGGGGTGGTGATGGAAATCAGCTATGCCACTGCGGGATTCGAGGTCGAATCCCGCCGGATCGGGATTGATGACGTGGTCCGGTCATACGGGATCGACAGTGTGCGGGGGCGGATCGCTCAGCTGCGCAGTGCTGGAATGAACTACGCCGCAACGGCTATCGAGCGTGAGCTCGAAGCCGGTCAATGGACCGGAACCGCATTACCGGTACGGGTGTGCCAGATGAAGTGAAAGCCCCACTTTTGGTGGCTGGGGGATTGCCGGACCAGGCGATATGGTTCGGCCGTACCAGTCGAGGGGATTTCATGAGCTACTTGTTCGGACCGCGAGGAGCGGATTCCGCTGTCACCGTGACGTTCGGCTCGCGCGGGTGACGCTGACCGCTTCGGCCGTGACGACGAGCGGAACCGCTGACGAAATCGCGCAGGAGCGGGAACACGCGCCGATCAACCGACGGCTCGCTCGCGCGGTTCTGGTGATCGGAATTCTGCTCACCTCAGGGACTTTCGCTTTCGGGGCCTGGGATCGCCGCTGGATCGCCGATGACGGATTGACCGTGCTGCGTACGGTGCGAAATCTGCTGGCGGGCAACGGGCCCGTCTTCAACGCGGGCGAGCGCGTCGAGGTCAACACCAGTACGGCGTGGACCTATCTCATCTGGTTCTTCAGCTGGCTGACCGAGGCTCGGCTCGAGTACGTGGTGCTCGGCATCGCACTGACGCTCTCGGTCACCGCGGTCGTCTTCGCCATGGCGGGGACGGCACGGCTGTGGGGTGGCGGTGGCCAATTGCTGCTTCCGGCAGGAGCTCTCGTCTATATCGCGTTACCGCCGGCGCGGGACTATGCCACCTCGGGACTCGAATCCAGCCTGGTGATCTGCTGGCTCGCGGTGCTGTGGTGGTGGATGATCCGCTGGAGTCGCGCCCAGACCATGGGCAGCGCCGACGTATTCGGACTGTGTTTCTTCGCGGGGCTGGCGCCGCTGATCCGGCCGGAGATGGCCATGATCGGAATTCCCGCGGTGCTCATGATCGTATGTGCGCCGATGCCAGGTATCCGCTTGCGCCCGTGGATATTCCGGCTGTCATGTGTCCTGTTCGCGGGTATGGTCCCGGTCAGCTATCAGATCTGGCGAATGGGCTATTACGGTCTGCCCTACCCGAACACCGCCGTCGCCAAGGACGCGAGTGGAGCGAAATGGCGGCAGGGACTGACTTATCTGTGGAATCTGATCGGACCGTATTGGCTGTGGGTGCCCCTGGTCATACTGGCCCTCGCGGCGCTGGCGACGGTGCGCTCGCGCGGGTTGGGCCATAGGATTCGGTTGATCAACCGCTCGAAAGCCACTCCGCGCCAGCGTATTCGGCTATTGAGGATGTGGCTGCGAACTCCGTCGGCAGTCGTGGTCTTGATGCTCGGCGCAGCCGCATTGCTGACGGTCTACCAAACTCGGGTGGGCGGCGACTTCATGCACGGTCGCATGCTGCTACCGCCGCTGTTCTGCGTACTGCTGCCCGTCATGGTCATGCCAGTGAACATTGTTGCCGCGCAGATGAATCCACGTGCGACAGTCCTTCGTATCGTGTCCATTGCCGCGGTCGCGGGCTGGGCTCTGCACGCCGCCAACGTCATTGCCATCACCACTCCCAACGGAATCACCCCCACCGGCATCGCCGACGAACGGCATTACTACATCCAAAGCACCGGTCACGCCCACCCGATCCGCGCCGAGGACTACCTGGACTACCCTCGGCTCCGGCCCATGATCGTCGACCTCGCGGCCAATCCCGCCGGTGGCCTGCTCATCAACACACCGTCATTCACCACGTGGTACGTCGTCCCGCCCCACTCCCCCAACGTGGCGTCTTCCCACACCGTTTTCTACGTCAACCTCGGCATGATCAGCATGAACATGCCCCTGGCCGTCCGAGTCCTGGATCCCGTCGGCCTGGCGTATCCCTTGGCGGCGCACACCTTCCGCTTCCCCAATGCCCGCATCGGGCACGACAAGAACCTCGACTCCGACTGGGCCGTAGTCGATTCCGATATGGCCACCCGCCACCCCCGCCTGCCCCTGTACCTCGACGAAGGCTGGGTGGCCCGCATCGGCACGGCCCTGACCTGCCCGCAGACCCGGGACCTCCTGGACTCCGCGCGCGCACCCTTGACCTCGGATCGCTTCCTGCGCAACATCACACACTCACTGGGTTACGCCAGATACCGCATCGATCGTGTTCCCGAACTGGAGTTGGATCGCTGCCAGTGGTGAGATCGCGTGACCGCGGGGGTCATAGACGACGGGTGCGCAGCACACCGGTCATCAATGGAAGGGTGAACTCACCGTCGGCTGTCGCGGGATCGCTCGTCAAGAAAGCCCGAGCGCGCCCGAGCAGGGCTTCCCGCTCCTGATCCGGCATGACCAATACCCCCGCACGAGTGCCGAGCGTCGCGACAAGCGATTCGGCGGTACGCCGCTGTCCATGCGCGAACTCGGCTTGCTCGGCTGATCCGAACCGGCCGAGCCCACCGGCACCGGGAAGATGCAGAGCCGCCGTGGCTCCACGCCAGCTACTCACCGTATCCCGCACCCCGATCGCCGCACTTCCAGCGACCCGCGCCAACCCGGCGACCCACTCAACGCTGTCATCCATGACATTCCACAACCCGGCCAAGACACCGCCGGGCGCCAGCACCCTGGCGATCTCCGCGCCCGCGACATCCATATCGAACCAGTGCAGCGCATTGCCGGCCAGCACGGCATCAACCGAACCATCCGGTAGCGGAATCCCCTCGGCACTCCCCTGCAACGCCCGAACCCCCGGCAACTCCCGCCGCAATTCACTCAACATCGCCGAATCAGGCTCAACCGCAACAACATCGACGCCCATGGCAACCAATGTCCCAGCCAGCTTCCCCGTCCCGGCCCCGAGATCGAGCACTCGCGGACCGGGCGCACCCGCCAGCGCCCAGCTCACCGCAGCGGGCGCATAGTCCGGCCGATGCGCGGCATAGTCAGCCGCAGCAATACCGAACGATGAAGCCAGAACGTCCCGCCCACCCTGTTCCATGCGCCCACCCTACCCACGCCCGGAATCGCGCCACGCCGCGAATACCGTTCCTTCAGAACATAACTCAGTTGAACTGGGCATCCGAATGCCGAGCCACATGAACCTCACCGACGGTATCGTCCACGACCGGCATATCTCCGTGTGCACTCCAGTACCGCACGGGCGTCGCGGCGGATTGCCTGGTCGGGGTGTCGTACAGCGGTGATGCCCGCATAGAGGCGGACCGGACCGTCGTGGCGCAGCCACCAGACCAGACCGCCTGTCGTGCTCACAACGCCAGCTGCGGTAAGGATGTGCTCGATCATGTTCAGCTTGTATGCGTACGAATCCAGTGTCCACCGATTCCGGCTGGAATCGGACGTGCCGTGTTGTTGATGGATTCGGGGTGGGGTGTTCCCCGCGGACTACGCATATAACGAAGGTGTCCGGTTGCCATCGGATATCCCATGAGCGAGCGGGCCGGTCATCCCGCAACAGTGAAGGAGCGCCCGAGTGACTGTCGAAGGCAGAGACTCCGAAGACGTGTTCCCCGAAGGAGACCCTCAATTCGAAACGTATGCCACCCGCGTTGATAGGACAGCGTCTCCGAATCGCAGGTATCTCGTGACTGGGCGCGGAAGGAGCGACGCAACGACATTGCAGCTGGAAGGCATCAGTAACGCCGAGCTCGACATGCTCACCACTATTGTTTTCGAGCGCGCGTGCGGCGTCAACCGATTGGCCGGGGACGCTGCGCTCTTCGCCACTCTGAAGGAGTCCGGATTCGCCGGGCCAGCCTGGGGGAAGTTCAGGCATGCACTCATCGAGTACGCCATCGGGGTACTCGATGCTTGGATGCGTTCGGGGCATTTGCCCGAGATGTTCCGGCTCAACGAGGTCTGGTCAGTTCCTTCCCAGCGAGAGTCGGAGCGAATCGTCTACGACGCGGAATTCCGCACCTCGCTCTTGGACACCGCGGTCATGGACGCGCTCTACAGCTTTCGACGCCGCGCGCTCGACGGTACCGGGTGGCGCGCCGACGGCGGAGCCACCCTCACCACGTACTTCATCGTCGCCTGCCTGCACGCGGTATCGAACGAGTTGGCCAAACACCGGCGTATGGAGGAACGAAAGCACAAAGCTCATAAGGCCGCTCTGCGCCAGGAGTCCGATCGGCCCCGCCAGGACCACCATGTTGCCGATCCGAGCCAAGAAGCGATCGATAACGTGATCCTGCAGCAGTACCTCTCCGAGTTGTCACCGAGGGACCGAAACATCGTGTGGGGCAAAGCAAACGGGTACTCGAACCGTGAAATCGCCGAAATTTACGGCGAGAGATCGGTTCGCGCCGTGGAGCACCGTTGGTCGACCTTGACCAAAAGTGTGGACTGGATCGGCCGACTGGCTGGGAAGGAGTGAAATGACCAACCACAATCTCGAGCCGAACACTACAGATCAGCAGGTGAACGGAATTCCCACTGACGACATCGATACGCTGATCTCACGGTCCTCGCTCGGAAGCACGGGCGCACGCGCGGTTCGTGCACACGTAACGCCCGGGCGAATCGATACCTTGATCTCGAGGCGACTCACCAGGCAGATGTACTCCGAGACGTCGACCGTCGACCGCCGTGGCCCCGGAAACGACGAACACCCAAGCGATCGCGAGCCCACAGCGTGGATCTCCACCGAGAACGGCGGCTCTCGGTAGCGCGGCGTTGACTGCGAAGTGTTCCAACCTATGGCGTCGTCCTGCCGTGCGGCTCCGGCAAGCTTGGCACGAAAGGCGCCGAGCTCGGCGACGGGCGGCGTTGTCGGTGATCCAGTCCATTGGTCGCACCGAATCGATCAGCCGGGTGATGGGCAGGATGCGGCGAACCCCAGGCCGATCACCACAATCCCACTGAGCACCAACAGAATTCCGATCCACCGAACACGCATCCACCGACCGAGCGGATACAACGGCCCAAAATTGCGACATCGAGCGCGGTAGGGCCACTTGTGACCGCTCAGTGGCGCGCGACGGTTCGACCTGACAGATCCAGCTGGAACGGCGCGCCGTCCACATCGGGCTCCCACCCCCGCGCCAACGCCTCCCTGATGGTGTCGGCAACCTCCCCGGGCAGCACCGGCCGGATCTCCTCGGTGATCCAGGCGACGCTCGGATGCAAACGATCAGTGGTGACCAGCAACGTCGAACCACCCCGCTCCGGGCGATCAACCGCGTAGATACAGGGCGTCCACCCCATCGCCTGGCTATAGGTCGCCCGCCCCCGCAACCTCCACCGATACCCGATCCCATCAACCGTAATCGGTCGTGATCCCTTGCGGCTCAACGTCATTCCGCCACCTCCAACTCCATACCCGAACTTCGTCGTGCCTGTCAGGTATACGGGGGCTCGGTAAGGGATTCCAGCGAATATCCGCTCCGGGCAACACCGGAGTGCGTCAGGAGGACGTTTTCCGCAGGCGCGCAATGCGATACACCGGGTCGGGGCGAGGCTCGTCCTGATCGGGTAGTGCGACGATCCTGGACTGGAGATCGGCCGCGGCGTCGTCGTCCAGTCGCTGGAACCAGGCGATGTGCGGCAACGCACCGAGCAGTTGGCGGGGCGAGCGCCCTTGGCCGTGTCCGGTGTATGTGGCTTGCCCAGCCGGTTGGAGACCGTGACGATGGCCGACTTCGGTTAATCGTGTTGGGGCATCGGATGTTTCGGTCACGAGCATGCGGTGGACGGGTTCGATGATCGTGGCCAGATCGCTCGGGGTGCCATAGACGGCGAATTCCTTGTCGACCGTGGCCATCACCACCCCGCCCGGTCGCAGAATGCGGGCGGCTTCGGCGATCGATTGTTCGGCGATTTCGGGTCCAACCAGGTGCAGAAACCACATGAACAGGACCGCGTCGACGGTCGCGGCGGAGATGGGGAGGCTCGTCGCATCGGCGCGCACGACCGCGCCGTCCAGTCGCGGGCGTGCGTATTCGAGCATGCCTGCCGAGAGGTCGACGCCCAGGACGATGCGGTCGGGGGCGCGCAGTCGGGTGCTGACGATTCCGGTTCCGCATGCCACGTCTACCACCGTGCGCGCGTCGGCGGGCAGTAACGTGCGCACAGCTTCGGCGGCAGCCGCTGCCCGCTCGTCGCCGCCCCGAGTTCGGTCGTAGGTCGCGGCCTCGATGTCGTAGTCGAGCATATTCGGTACCGTACCCGCGAAATCCGTTCGAGTTGGGAAACTGGTTGGCGAATGGAAACCAGTTGATATACGGTCGGTTCATGCACGACATGCACACGCCGGAGCAGGCGCTGGAAATCGCCGCCGCGGCCACCCGTCAGGCTCACGATGCCGCCGAGCTACCCACCTGGGGACCCGTCGCGGCCGGGCTGTTCGCCGGATTCGGCGTCGCACTCTTCGGCATGGCCGAGGCCCAGACCGACTTCACCAGCGCGCTCAACCTCATCGGATTGATCGGCGGAGCCCTCTCGCTGGCAGCGTTTTTCGGGGTTTCACGCTGGCTGGCCAGGGTCCGGCGCGAGCGGGGTCTGGTCCCGGCGCCGGTCTCGATGTGGAAGCTGATCCTGGTCGTGGTGGTGCTGGCACCGATGGTGCCTATGCTTGGTCTCGCGTTTCCGGCGTTGTACGGATGGCTGTGCGGTTTGGCCGGAGTGATTGCGGGTGGATGGATTTGGATGACACAGGCACGGCCTCGGACCATGCCGTGGATCAACTGAACGAACTGTTCGCCTCCCTGCCGCGGCTCAAGCTCGTGGCATTCCTCGACGGATGCACCGAGGCCGAATTCCTGGTCATCACCGAGCTGTGCGAGCTGAACAAGTCGACGCTGTCCAAGGCGATGACACTGCTCGAGTCTGCCGGATATATCAAGGTCACCAAGGGTTACGACGGTCGCAAGCCGAAGACCTGGCTGGCTCTTACCTACAAGGGCCGCACCGCATATCACGCACATCTCGCGGCGCTGACCCGGCTGACACGGATGGCAGGCGAAGCAGGTTCCTGACCGGATTACCGCCGCTGCCAACGCCAGGCGAACTCGGCCGGTCCAGGCGGTGGGCCAGGTAGTTCACCCTCCACGGTCAGACCCGTCACCAGCATGGCAAGCAGCCGACGACGCAGCTGCGCGGTGCGCTCCGGATCGGATGTCGTGATGGCGGCGCACGATTCCAGAATCAGGCCCAGGTCCTGCGCGGTGACGCCGGGACGCAGGCGTCCGGTGGCGTGTGCGCGGCGCACGATCTCGTCGTTGGCTTCGGCTGGGCGTGTGACGACCGGCAGGATCGACTCGTCCGGGGTGAATTCGCCCGCGAGATGCACCGTCAGCGAGTGCACGTCGGCCTCGACGACTCGTTGCAGGAAGTCGACCAGACCTTGCCATCCATCCGAATTCCGCAGTGCCGTATCGGCTTCCAGATTGTAGCGGCGCAGGCCCTCGGAGCAGAGGGTTCGCAGCAGCGCTTCCTTGCTCGGGTAGCGCCGATACAGCGCGCCGATTCCCACCCCTGCCCGCTCCGCGACAGCGGCGATCGGTGCGTGGGCATCGGCCAGGAAGACCTCGCGGGCGGCGTCCAAGATCAGTTCGTCATTGCGAGTCGCCCGCGCCTTTCGGCCGGATAGGGCCGGGCGAGGTGAGGTATCGGGTGTTATCGGCATGACTCCAGGCTAGCAGCTGAAACGGAATGCTCCGTTCTGATTGAACGTGATCCAACCGCTCCGATGGTTATCGGCTCGCGGCCCGTCCCGGGTGCGTGGTGGGATCACGCCCATGAAGACCCGTCAGTACTGCTATTTCAAGGTCCATTCCTTCAACTTGTCGACTGCGGATTTGACCGCACGCCTGGGGATTGCACCGGACGAACAGCCGGGCAGAATCAGCCGATCAGCCAGGAAGGCCGTTGATCGAAGTGGCGACTGGCGGATCGTCCGTACGTCCGATGAGAGTATCGATGATCAGATCCAGCATCTGATCGACAGACTGAATCCGATTCGGGACAAGGTGATCTCGCTGTGCCGAGAGGAGGACGTGTACTCGGTGATGCAGGTCGTCCGGTACTTCCATGATCCAGACGGTGTCCGGGCTGCGCCGGGTGGAACACCCTCGAGCGAAGTACGGAATTGGCCGCGACCATTGGGATGGAATCTGTCGGTGCCGGTGCTGGAGTTCCTGACATCGACCGGATCCAGTCTCGATGTCGACGAGTACGACCTGAGTGGTGCCGAGGATGAGTAGTCGACGTGCGCGAATCACACTGCGGTCGGCCGGAAGTCGAGTCGGGCGACGGCGACGCGGTCGAGCAGACCGGCGTCGCGGTGCCATTCCCGGATGGTGGCTGGGGTGAGGGTTCGGGCTAGTTCCCTGAGTGCGGTGCGCATTTCGAGGCGGGCGAGGCTGTCGCCGAGGCACCAGTGCATGCCGAGTCCGAAGGCGATGTGGGCGTGGGGGCGACCGGGCTGGAAGGTGTCGGCGTCGGGGCCGAAGACTGCCGGGTCGCGGTTGGCGGCGGATAGGGCGAGTTGGATTGGTTGGGCGGCTTGGAGGTTCACGCCGTTGGTGAGGGTGATGTCGCGGGTGGCGAACATCGGTACCAGGGTGAAGGGGGTTGCGTAGCGCAGGGTTTCGTGAGCCACCGCATCCAGCCATTGTTCGTCGGCGGTGGCTGCGGCGGGGAGTAAGTCGAGTTCGATGCCGAGGCCGATGAGCAGGCAGATGGCGGTCGCGGTGGTGCTCAGTCCGGCTGCCCAGCAGCCCCAGACCAGGGCGTCGCGCTCGTCCACGTCGATGGTGCCCGCGGCGTGGGCGGCCGAAAGATCCGCCAGCAGACCGTCTTCGGGCTGGTTGTCGAACAGTCCTTGGAAGAACGAGCGCAGGGCGGGCGACTCCGGTTCGAGGGCCTCGAATCCCGGGCGTTTCTCGTAGGCTTCGACCTCCTCCCGGACGATGGTGGCCACATCCAGCGGCAGCCCCAGCAGTGACGAGACCGCCCGCGAGGACAGAGTGCTCGCGAACTCCACCAAATCGAAGTCACCCGAGGAGTTTTCGACTCCTTCACGCACTCCCCTCGCGGCCAAATCACGAACCGTCGGTTCCAGCTCGGCGATCGAGTGCTTACCGAAATGCTTGGCGAGGAGCTCGTGCAGCACCGCGTGTCTGCCCGGCGACCCGTCCGCTCGCGTCTCACCCCGCGTCCACGGAAACAACATGTTCAGATGCGGCCGCTCCGGCATCGGCACCCCCATCCCCCCGACAAACTCCAGCAGATAGCTGAAATCCGTTGTGAACGCGCCCTTCTTCTCCAACCGGAAGATCTCGACGACGTCCGCCATCCGGGTGAAATGCAGCATCCCCTGCTCCTCGAACGGCTCAGCCGCGGTGTAGAAGCGTGGATCACGGGGCAGGTCGGACGGCTTCACAGGCATCTCTTTCCCATACGGCCAGGCGGTTGCTGCGGCCCGGTACTCATGGTCCCGCTCGAGGCGCGGGAGATGGCGTAAATCGGCGCATTCGGCCGGGGCGAAGGGCGTTATGGTGCATTCGAGTGATCGATCGATGTGGTCACCACGAGCTATTCGGGGGGCGTCATGGACGGACAGATGGAACGTCAGCGACTATTCGAGCAAGTCATGCGCCCGGCACGGGCCGCGCGACCGACCGCGTTGGACGGGGATCCGCGCCGGAGATTCCAGGTAGCCGAACTCGCGACCTGCTCCCGCTGCAAGGGGCGAGGCACTGTCGGCGGCTACACCTCGGCCGAGGATGACTGGGAGGAAGACGCCTTCACCTGCGGTGAGTGCGGCACGGTTGGCCAAATCCTGCTGGATTCTCCGATCGTCGACTCGCCACCGGCGGCTGCGGTCATCGCATTGACGCTCGACGTCGAAGGCGTGATGCGGGCGGAAGGCGCCGCACGCACGGCGATCGAACGCCTCGCAGTATGGGGTGTGCCGAAAACGGACCGGATTGTGTGGCGGATCGGTGGCCCGGTGAACCGTCCGAACCGTGACACCAACCCGCATCCGCGGGCCGAGGTGCTGGTAAAACTCCTTCGAGACCAGTGGACTTTCAGCGAGTGGTGGGCGCTGTTCGGAGCGCTGGGTCCGGGTCTGCTGTGCACCGACCCGCGCTCCCTCTTCCTGGAGCGCGCCGCCTGGCATCTGACATTGAGCCGGGCGTGGTGCCTACTGGCGGAGCGGGAATTTGTCGTTCCGTCATCGATCGACTGTCCCCAGGCGGTCGGGCACCTTCTGGCGGACCTTCCGAATCCCTTCGCCGCTCTGCTGGAAGTCTGGTCCACCGGATACGCATTCGCCGATATTCACGACGATACGATCCACCTCATCGCGGCGGAAGGCCCTCCGCGATAGGCGATTCGGGTTGCCCGTCGCAGGACCCAGGCGAGCCCCGCAACGCTGGCTACACTCGCAGGCGATGTCTACCTTGATCTTGTCTCCGCGTTATTCCGACGATTCGCGCGTTATGCGGGCGGCAGCTATTCGGGCCGGATGGAATGTGTTGCGGCTGGGCGGCTGGCGCGTTCCCGAAGGCCAAACAGACAGTGTGGGAGCGCTTTACGGGGAGCCGTTGTTCGCCGAGGTGATCGCGGCTCAGCTGGGGATCGCACTACTCGATGCGCCGAAGGAATGGCTGCCTGATCTGCCGATGTCATTGCGGCAGCGGGATATTCGGGTGTCGACACTCGGGGAGGCGCGGCGATCGGCTGACCCGGTATTCGTCAAACCGGCGGACGGGCGTAAGGGGTTTGCGGGGGCGGTGTATCGCGACGGTCAGGGGCTGCCGTCGGCACAGGCGTGCCCGGATGAGACACCGGTATTGATTGCCGAACCTGTGCGATGGGAGGCGGAGTTTCGGTGCTTCATCAAAGATGCGGCGGTGCTTACCATGTCGCCTTACCTGCGTGATGGCGAACTCGCGCGCGCCGACGACGGGGGCTGGCCGATGACCTCGGCCGAAGCCGATGCGGTGCGGGCCTGCGCGGAGCGGTTGTTCGCGGAGGTTCCGACTCCGCCCGCGATTGTCGTCGACATCGGTCTCATCGAGGGCCGAGGCTGGGCTGTCGTGGAGGCCAACAGCGCGTTCGGTGCCGGGGTGTACGGGTGCGACCCCGAACTGGTGCTCGAGGTGCTTGCTCGCGGATGTATTCCGCGGACCGAACTGTCCGGCAACGATATTCGCTGGGCCGCGCCCAGCGCCGACCTCATCTGACCGATTCAGCCCTGAGTGTCACCGGCCGACTCGGGCTGCTCGCTGAGCCGGGCGTGCAGACGATCCCGGACCTGGTCCGGGGTATAGGCGCGTCGTTTTCGTTCGGACCGGACGATGATGACTCCGGTCGTCGCGACACCCGCCGCACCTGCCAATCCGAGTACCTTCCACCAGCGCATCCGCCTAGGCTAGTCGCTGTGTCACGCGAAGCGCTGTCGAGTGTCGGTTTGGATGAAGCGGTCGAGCTCACCCGGACGGGTGATTTGTGGTTGTTCCTTGGGCATTCCGGGGCGGATCGGGCGATCCGCGGCCTGACCAATAGCCCGGTCAATCATGTCGGGATGGCGGTGGTGGTCGATGATCTACCCGCGCTGATCTGGCATGCCGAGTTGGGCCGGGCGCTACCGGATATCTGGTCCGGAAACCACCATCGCGGTGCGCAATTGCACGATCTGCGGGCGGCGGTGATGCGGTGGTCGAACGAATACGAGCAGCAGGCGTGGATTCGCCAACTGGATCGGCCGGTCACCCGCGAGATGGAGGACGCCGCGCTGCGCACGGTGGCGCGGCTGGACGGGATGCCATTCCCGTCGACCAGCGCGCTGGCCGGGCGCTGGTTCCGGGGACGGGTGCCGTGGCCGAAACGGGCCGAAGCGCGCCCTTCCGACGCCGGTCTGGAGAACGCCTACTGCGCCGAGATCGTCGCCATGACGTATCAGGCCATGGGCTTGCTGCCGGAGAAACGCCCCAACTGGTATGACCCGGGCCGGTTTTGGAGTGGCGACAACCTGCGTTTGGAGGGCGGATATCAGCTCGGTGGCGAAATCGGGGTGAAGGTGCCCGCGGCTCGCTGATCGGGCCGATCAATCCCGGCTCCGAGGCCGTGCCGGAGGCAGAATATCGCCCATGCGAACATTTGCCCCCTTGTTGCGGGCTGTCGTCGTCGGGGCGCTGGTGGTGGTGGCCGGTCAAGGGGTCGCGGCCGCGCCCGCCGCGAGCGCTCCGCACACCCAGTTGCCTTGGCCGACATCCGAACCCGACGGCGTGCAGGCACCCGGAGCCGCGCTCGCGGATGGCATCACCGGCACGATGCTGTGGTCGCGGGAGGCGAACACCCCGGCGCCGATCGCCAGCATCGCCAAGGTGATGACGGCCTTGATCGCAATCAATAGCGGCGATCTCGAGCGTGCCATCACCGTTCCGGCGGAAAGCATCTCGTACTGCATCAGTTACGACGGCAGCACCGCGGGCCTGGCCGCCGGTGAGGTGCTGACCACCCGGCAACTGCTGTACGCGCTGATGTTGCCATCGGGTTGCGACGCGGCCTACACCATCGCCGAAGCATACGGCCCCGGCCAGGACGCATTCATCGGCCGGATGAACGATACCGCGCGCCAAATGGGCTTGGCCGCAACCAATTTCACCGATCCCAGCGGGCTGCCCAATCCCACTGACGGCTCCACCTACTCCACGCCCGCGAATCTGGTGAGCCTCGCCCTGCGGGCGATGATGTCGCCGGTGTTCCGCGAGGTCGTCGGCACGCAGAACTATCACGTGCCCGCCGGCCCGGCCAATCGCGATCACCTCTGGGAGACCACGAATCTGCTGCTGCGCGCATACCCGGGCACCTTGGGCATCAAGACCGGGTCCACCGACGCAGCCGGGGCGTGCCTGCTCTTCGAGACCGTCCGTGCGGGAATCCCGCTGATCGGGGTCGTGCTGCACAGCTCGCCGGGTAGCGGGCGCGCGGCGAAGGAGGACGCCGAGCGCATGCTGAATTGGGCGTACAACCCGATTCTGAGCGCGCTCCCCATCGGCTAGTGGGGGCACTCCGCACCGAACTCCCCAATGGTGCGGACGCGCTGACCTGCGGCAGCGCCGAGCTGATTCAGCAGTTCCGCTCGGCCGGTGGGTACGAAGGCGACGGCGCAATCGTCGCCGTCGGTCACAAGTGTCGTAAAGCGGCGGCGAGGGTGTGCATGCGTTCACCGAATCCATCGACCGGGCCGAAATGCAGTGCCAGGTCGTCGGCACCGGCTTTGTTCCACTCTTGGATTCGGTCGATCAGGTCGTCGACCGGGTGGGCGTTGTCGTCCCAGGAGTCGCGGGCTCCCGCTGATACCGCGTCGCCGCCCAATTCCCGCAGGCGATTTCGACGGGCGACGAATTCTGTGGGAGTGAGGCCGACGGACTGCCACATATCGCCGAGGAGGGCGGCTCGGCGTAGGGCCGCGTCGGAGTTTCCGCCGATTAGGACGGGGACCGGGGTTTCGGGTTCGGGTTGGAAGACTGCGCGGGCGTCGAAGGTGTGGGGTTCGTCGGCGTATGAGCCGGTGTGCAGCTGGCGGATCAGGTGTAGCGCTGCGGTGGTTGCGGCACCGCGGGTTGCGAAATCCGCTCCTACGGCATCGAATTCGTAGGATTCCCAGCCGGTGCCGACGCCGAGGATGAATCGGCCGCCGCTCACGTGGGCGAGAGTCGCGGCTTGTTTGGCCAGCAGGATGGGCTCGCGCAGGGGCAGGATGAGCACCGATGTACCGAGGACGACGCGGTTGGTGGCCGCGGCCAGGTAGGCGAGTGTTGTCAGGGGTTCGTAGACCCCGCCGTACACCGGGCCGTAGTCGCTCGGAGGCAGGAGATGGTCGGGGAGCCAGATGCCCGCGAACCCCAATTCCTCTGCCTGCCGGGCGAGTTCCACGAGCGTGGACATGGGCATCGTGGCTGATTCGTCGGGAAGTACGACGTGCAGGCGCATGGAAGATTCCTCGGGGTGGGCAGCGGTTTCCATACGGCACAACCTGGCGATTGTGCCGAAAAGTCCGAGGAATCGAAATCTATTCCGCCGTGGGGGCTTTCGAGATTTCCGCTAGAGGTGGCCGAGGATTTCGGCGGTTGCCTCCACCGGGTGTTTGGCGGCGATGCCGCGGTTGATCTCGCGGAATTCCCAGGCACCGGTGGGGCGGAATAGGCCGCCCATGATGAACCCGGTGCCGGGGACGGTGGCGATGTCGTAGTGGGCGAGTTCGGTGGCGGTGGCGCTATTCACCATGCGGCAGAAGGCGTTTTCGACTCGGGCTAGGGGCTGGCCGGTGTAGCAGGTGACCACGAAGATGATGGCGGTGACGGCGGGAGGGACGCGGGTCAGGTCGACGGTGATGATTTCGTCGTCGCCGGGACCCTCCCCGGTGAGGTTGTCGCCGTGCAGGCGCACCGAGGTGTCGGCGGAGAGCATCTGCTCGTGGTAGACGACATCGACGAGATCGGTGTCGCTGTAGATCATCGCCGCGACATTCAGATCGATTTCGGAGGTTTTGCCCCAGAGTTTGCGGCGGGCCGGATCCCAGCCCAAACCAAATCGGAGATAGACGATTTCGGTGCCCTGATCATCACGAAGCGGTTGTGTCACCATTGCAAAGATGCCGTAGGACGGCCGCGTGCGCAATCCGAAAAGGCGCGGGAACACCGGTGGCACTGATCAATTCGAGGTGTTCACCTTTCGGCTGCCGGTAAGCAATAGATAACCGAGTGCCGCAATCGCCAGTGCCGCAGCGGTTGCCGCCATCGTCGCCGTTCCGGCGGGGGTGGTCAGTCCGCCGAGCAGGGTGCCCGCGCCGATGCCGAGGTAGATGGCGGAGGCGTTCAGGGCGATTACCAGGGGTGCTTCCTGAGGTGCGGCGGTGATGAGTCTGTGTTGCTGGGGTGGGGTTTGGCACCAGCTGGCCGCGCCCCAGGCGATCATCAACCCGCCCATGAGGATTGGCGCGTCGGTGTGCGTGGCTGCCAGGGCCGACCAGATCACCATTGCCGCCGCCATGGTGAAGTAACCGGCGACGAGTACTCGGGTGGTGGACCAGCGGTCCGTGGCGTAGCCACCGCCGAGATTGCCTGCGATGGCACCGATTCCGTAGAGCGCGAGCATCCACGCGGTGGCCGAACCGGTGATGCCGACGGCGCTCAGGGCGGGTACGGCATAGGCGTAGAGGATGTAGGCCGCCGCCATACCGAGCAGGGTCAGCGGCAGTACCGCGAGCACCGCGGGCTCGCGCAGCACCGCCAGGCGACTGCGCAACGGCACGCGGGGGCTGCCGGGCAGGTCCGGCATGACGGCCGCGACGCCTGCGGCGACCAGCAGACAGACCAGTGCGACCAAGCCCAGCGCCCAGCGCCAGCCCATCCAGGCGCCGATCAGGGTGCCCAGCGGTACACCGAGTGCGGTCGCAATGGTCAGCCCGCCCACCACCACCGCCAGGGCGCGCGCACGCAGATGCGGGGCGACCAGCGAGGCCGCTGCGGCACCGGCATTTGGCGTGAATGCCGCCGCACCAGCTGCGGCCAGCACTCTGGTCACCAGCAGCACCGCGAAGGTCGGAGACAACGCCGATCCGAGATTGGCCAGCGCGAGCACGAGCAGCGCGGCCACCAGTAGCGGCCGCCGCCCGATTCTCGAGGTCAGTGTCGCGACGATCGGTGACAGCAGCGCGTAGGCGGCGGCGAATACCGTCACCGACTGCCCTGCGGTCGCGGTCGACACGTGCAGCGATCTCGCGGTATCGGGTAGGAAGCCCGCCAGAACGAAGGCATCCGTACCAACCGCGAACGTTCCCAGTGCCAGGATCAGGGTCGCACTCAAGCCATGCTGCGGAGCGGACTCCGCGGTCGCATTCCGGCGCTTAATCGGGATATTCAACATCCCGGTTCTCCTCTCGAAAAAGCCCGGCCGCAGCCGGGCTGGGTACTAGTTGCCGAGACGCTCGTAGAACGCCAAGGCTCGGCGGCGAGCTGGTGCCGGAGTCTCGGCGATCACGTCCGCCAGGGTGGTCGCGGCCAGCTCACGCCGCCATGCCAACTCGGCGCGGCGCATGGCGCTGGAAATGCCGCAGGGTCGTTTGAACTCCGCCGGATTCGCCTCGGCCCCGGCACCGCGCTGACGAATCTCGGTGCACCGGAACGCATCCTCGCGTCCGTCCATAGCCGCCACCACGTCCATCAGTGTGATGCGATCGGGTGTGCGGGCCAGCTGATAACCCCCTTGCGCGCCCGGAATGGATTCGAGGATTCCCGCGCGAACGAGCGTCTGCAACCGCTTCTTCAAGTACTCCGGAGGCAGTTCGAATTGCGCGGCCAGACGAGCCGTGGGCGCGGGCCATTGATCCTCGAGCCAGTGCAGCAGTACGCAACAGTGCAGCCCCCACTCGACGCCCTCGCTCATCTTCATAACCGGGACATTACATATCCCGGTTGGTCAACTCAAGGCGTGTTTCACTGACCGATGCGAGGAACACGCGGCATCGAGGACCTCCGCGACCGTTCGGCAGGCCGACCGGTTGGTACTTCCTAATGGTGAAATCCGCTGTGGCCCTGAGCTATCGGGCCGAGTCCGTCGCGGCGAGCACGTACACCCACGCCTTGTCACCGGAGCGCAGGGGCACGAGCACACGCTTGTAGTCGGAGACTCGTAGGCATCCGCCGCCGCCAGGTCGGCGGCCGAGATCGCGAATACCGTGCCGGGCACACCGGGGGACTCGGCATTGGGCACCAGCATCGGGTGCACGGCACTGCCACTGGTGGCGATCACCTGCGGATCGGTGATGGTGACCTCGCCCAGTTCGTACCCGATGATCTCGTCGGGATGCCCGGGTAGTTCGCGGCCGAAGACCGTGCGCTGCACTTCGGGCTGTCGCAGTGTGCCGTACGAGAACAGCAGAATCTCGCTCATGAATGCCATGGATACACGGCGGAATCCGATCTTGTCGAGCGGCTCCGGCGTGATGCCCGGCGCCCGGGAAACCGACTGAAGTTCCGTCGCTGGCACGGCTGGTCATGACAGATCGCTTGTGTCGCTGGAGATTTGCCGACCGTAGTTCCAGTTCTTATCGGTGATTTCGGGCAAATCTCAGGCACAACCGTGCGATATTGGTCTGCGGGAGGGGGAAGGTGAAGCAGGCGGTCATGCATGCGGGCCGCCACCGGCACAACCCACGGAGGCACCGGTTCGATGACGACCCATACCGTGGCCGCGCAGTCCGATCTCGTAGCTGCGGCCGAACTTGTTTGCCCGTACCGCAACACACCGGCGCACACGATGCTGGCGCGCCGGGTGACACCGATCGAGGACCGCGTTCAGGAGTGCGCGCGCTTCTTCGCCGAGCCCGAACTAGTGCATCTGGAACCCGGGCGGGGGGCCGATGCGACCCGCCGGTTGCGCGCCGCCGGGACCTACTGGCACACCCTCGACGAATTGCGCATCGGCACCAAACTCGCCTGGCGCAACCATGATCGATGCGTGGGCCGAAGACACTGGCGCGCGCTCGATGTCCGCGATGCGCGCACCGCGACCAATCCGGCCGAACTCGCCGCCGAATGCTGGGAGCATCTGCGCCAGGCCACCAACCGGGGTGCGGTCCGCTCGATCATCACCATCGGACCGCCCGTCGACGCCGACGGCAGCGGCTTCCGCATCATCAATTCGCAGCTCATCCGGTACGCCGGATACCGCACCCCGCAGGGCATCGTCGGCGATCCGGCCAATCTCGACCTGACCGACCTCGCGTACGAGCACGGCTGGCGCGGCGAGGGCGGCCGATTCGATGTGCTGCCCTTGCTGATTCAGTCGCCCGATGAGAGCGTCCAGATCTTCGATGTGCCCGCCGATCTCGTTCTCGAAGTGCCGCTGCACCATCCGGAGTTGGCTTGGTTCGCCGATCTCGATCTGAAATGGCATGCGGTACCGGCTGTTTCGAACATGGATCTCGAAATAGGCGGTCTCACTTACGCTTGCGCGCCGTTCAACGGCTGGTACGTCTCCTCGGAGATCGGCCGCAACCTCGGCGATACCAACCGCTACAACGTGCTGCCCGATATCGCCGATCGCATGGGCCTGGACCGCAGCAACGAGCGCACCCTCTGGCGCGACCAAGCCCTCATCGAACTCAGCCGCGCAATCCTGTTCAGCTACAAGCGATCCCGCGTCCACCTCGTTGACCACCACACCGTGGCCCGCCAGTTCCTCGACCACGTCGACCGCGAACAGGCCGCCGGCCGCGCCTGCCCCACCGACTGGACCTGGATCAATCCCCCACTCTCGGCCAGCCTCACCCCCACCTTCCACCGCTACTACGACCCGCCCAACCCCGACCTCCGCCCCGCCTTCGTCCGCCGGGATGCGCCGCCGCCCCCGCCCGACAATCATCCGGAGCCTTCGGACGCCACCAACCGACGCGCGCTGTGGCGCAACGCGGTTCGCAAGCTGGGGCTGTCGAATAAGGTGTAGCGGCAGGTATTCGAGCCCCGGCGGTCAGCCGAAATCGATTGGCGTATCCGCCATTCGAGACGGACCGGCCCGGAGATTCTCGATGGCAGTATTGAACGCCGCGGCCAGGTAGGTTGTCGATCCGGTGGCGAGTAGCAATGCGTTCGCGCCGTGTATGCCCGCTACCAGTGCCGCGGCGCTGCGGCGGGCATCGAGATCGGCTCGGACCGAGCCATTGGCTTGCAGACTTTCGATGCCGGACTCGACGACCCGCTGAAGCTGCTCGGTGAATTCGGCGATGACGGCGCGGGCGCCCGAACCGGCGCGGCCGAGATCGATCAGCAGTAGTCCCGAGGGGCAGTCGTTGCGGTCCAGATCGTATTCGCCCAGGAGCTGGTCACGCCATTGCGACCAGCCCTCACAGGTGCTCAGACTTGGGATACGGGCACGCATTCGATCCATGGCGCTGTCCGCCTCGCGCTGGGCCAGGGATTGCAGCAGCTCGTCCTTGCCGCCCGGAAAGTAGTGGAAGAGCTGGCTTTTGCTGGTGCCCGTCGCGGCGCAGACGTCGTCCAAGGTCGTTGCCGCGAGGCCGCGGCTCACGATCAGCGCACCACAGGCGGACAGGATGCGCGCCTTGGTCGACTGCCCCTTGGCAGTGAGCGGTCGCGGAGTCATCCCTCCGTTCTACACAGAATGGACTTGCTGGTCCATTTTGTGCGGGCCACTATCGCCGATGACATCCGCGACGGATTAACGCCCGGGCGGCACTTCGACGGCGAGGACTCTCATGACCACCCTGCACACCCTCGATATCGAGACTCGATTCGCGCTGCGAGACCTGGTGGATCGCTATGCCAGAGCCATCGACTCACGCCTGTCACCAGAGCTCGAGGCCCTGTTCGACGCGGACGCGGTGATCCTGCTGCCGGAGCTGATCGCGCGCCGCACCGGCAATCGAGAACTGCGCGATTTCGCCACGATCGTGCCGAATCTGACTTCGATGTTCGAGGCCACGCGGCATCTGATGTTCCAGCAGACCCTCACCGTCGTCGACGGGAAGGTGCACGGAGAGGTGTATAGCGAAGCGCATCACCTGTATCGAACTCCCGCTGGGCCGCGCGATGCGGTGATGCACTCGCGCTACCTCGACGTCTATGTCGAACAGGAAGGGAGTTGGCGGTTCTCCCAGCGCGAGCAAGTGCTCGACTGGATCGACGACCGTTCCCTCTCGGAGAGTTCTCCAGTGGTTTGAGCGGGGTTCGCCACGCCCCCAACCGAATTGACAGCAGGGGGCGCGGTCACCGATGGATTCGCCGGCGAATTAACGCCGCTTATCGAGCATTGGCGGTGCAGAACAGAACGCTGACCGCCGTTGCCGACAGGTCAGCCGAGCCGACATTTGCCAGCATCGCGCGTGGATAGTGGCGCGCGAGGCTGTCGTAGGCGGCGCGCAACGCGCTCGCGCGGTCGCGGCCCGAACCGCTGCCCGCCGCGTATTGAGCCGTGCCATCGTAGACGGCCGGATCATTGCGATATACGAGCGCACCGCAGCCATTCGACCAGGCTTCGACGATGAAGCAGCCTGGACGGCCGCCTTCACTGCAATTGGCCAGCGCCAGATCCATCGCCTGCTCGCGACTGCTCGCATTGACACTGGAACCGTAGCTCCAGTTCTCGACGCTGAATGCGATCGCACCGTGCAGCCCAGCCGCATTCGCGGTACCCGCCCCGATCACTGTCCCACCCGCAAGACCCACCGCTGCCACCGCGACAACTGCCTTGCCTATGAACTTCATCAAGCACTTTCCTTCGTGAACACGTCTTCCCGACCCGGACGAATCATGGCTGATCCCTACCGAATTCACCCAATCAGCCAGGTGCGGCGTATAACGCACTGCTTCCGCCGGAAAGAGTTCACCCGCTCGGGAATTCGCATGTGTAGGTTCGGAGCCGAGTCGGTTGAATGATGAAGGGTTGATTGATGGACACGGCGTTCGATGTCGCTGAACTGGTTGGTTATCGGTATCGCGTGGATGACTACTACGAGGTCGGGCGGGAGAAGATTCGCGAGTACGCGCGGGCCGTGCAGGATTTCCATCCGGCGCATTGGACCGAGACGGCCGCCGGTGAACTCGGGTACGACGGCCTGATCGCGCCTACGACGTTCGCGTCGATCGTGGCCATGCGGGCCAATCGGGTGCTGCTCGAAAGCGTGATGACCGGGTACGACACGTTCGTGCATACCGATCAGGTTTTCGAGATGTACAAGCCGGTGCTCGCAGGGGATCGGTTGACCAGCGATGTCGAGTTGTCCTCGGTGCGCACGGTGGCGGGTAAGGATCTGCTGACCATCACCAATACCTTCACCGATCAGTCCGGCGAGGTCGTCCATGTCATGCATACGACCGTCGTCGGAATTACCGGCGACGACGTCGGGGCCGATATCGGCGATGCGGTCGACGGGGTGATCATGAGTGGTCTGGACGGGTCGTCGCCCGTGTCCGCGGTGCCGCACACGGTGATGGATCAGCCGGTACAGGCGAGTGCTCGGTATTCGCAGCACTCACGAACGCGGTTGCCGCACACCGCACTCCGGTTCGAGGATATCGCCGTAGGCGATGAGCTACCGGCGCGGACGGTCAAACTGACCCGAGGCGATCTGGTGAACTACGCGGGCGTCGCCGGTGATGTGAATCCGATCCACTGGCATGAGGAAGTCGCTTCGCTGGCCGGGCTCCCCGATGTGATCGCACACGGCATGCTGACCATGGGCCTGGGGGCGGGGTTCATCACCGATTGGCTGGGCGATCCGGGCGCCATTGTCCGATTCGGAGCCCGCCTGTCGAACTACACCGTCATCGAAGCCGGCACGGCTGGTGACGTCGAGTTCAGCGGCAAGGTCAAATCGATCGACCCCGAAACCCACACCGCCACAGTGGTTCTCATCGCGAAGTCGGCCGGGCGCAAGATCTTCGGCCTCGCCACGATGGATGTCCGCCTCACGTAGCCGATTCCCAATTCGCCTCAGGGACAACTCATCTGGGCTCGGCGGCGGTCACCGATCGACGAGCCCAGGTCTCGCGGATTGCGACCGCGATGAGCACACCGAAAACCGAGATCGCCAGACTCGGCTGAAATCCCCAGCGCCCGTCGGGAAGTGTGCATGCGACGAGGAGCAGACATAGGAACGGCACCGCGATCGTCACGATGCCACGCCGCCACCGGCCGATCGCGGCGGCTTCGACCACAGCCGCCGCGACCACCACGATGAATGCGACCATCCCGAACGTCGAAATGCTGCCGATCGACCCGAACCAGCCGGCGGGCTGGTAATCGGCATATCGGCGGATTCCGTCGCCGGTGCCGTAGGTCAGGGTGCCCGCGGATCGGTTGCCTATGAACGCGAAATCGAGCTGCCGGGCCTGGCCGTCCGGCAACCACCACACCCCGCCGACCAGGCATGAGACCACGATGAAGCTCCACCACCCGGCGCGTCCGACCAGCCGGGAACCGTACAGCAAACGCATTCGGTTCACGATATTCGCCAGACCTGAACGATCCCGGTCAGGAGCAGCGGGCGGGGAAGATCGGCACCGCGGTGCGCGGTGGCACGATCGCGAACGAGGGGAACACCAGTCCGCTGGGGCAGGTGTAGTCGCCGGTCGCGAGCGCTGGGGAGTCACTATCGTTGTAACACATATTGCCTGAACACCAGGCTCCGCCCGGATCGGCCACCGCTGTTCCGGCCGCTCCCGCGAACATAGCCGCGGTAATCGAACCCGCAGCGAGAAAATGCTGTACACCGACCATGACTGCCCTCTTCTCACTCGGAGTTCACGAACGAGTTGGTGGTTATCCGGATGATCCGGTTGGCAAATTATCGGCTATCCGTGTGCCGCCGCACGCGCGAAGTGACGTACATCAAATTCGGTCCGGAATGTGCCGCACTCGGGCTGCGTGAATGAATCTCCCGCGCCGCGGAAGCCTCCGGCCCAGCCGGGCCAAGGATCGAATTGCGGTGCCGGAGTGGGATTCCTCCGGCACCGCGTCGAAGCATCGCCGCTGTTCACACGGGGCAGCGCGTCCAGCGAACGACCCTCGGGTCCGACCCCTGCCGTTTGCGGGTCAGCAGGGCATTGGCGTCGAACAATGACTAACTTACAGCCATATAAGACGCTGTCAAATCCTCGATTTCCGCTAGAATCGTCAGACACTTAGCACCGTTGACGGGAGAGCACGGACATGCACTCCCCCGCCGACGGCCGGGCAACCTCATACTCGGTCACTTCCATGGCTGGCAGAAGGACCATTCAGGAGCCGCAGGGCAGGCGGCCCCGGGCATCCGAAGCGGATGCGGCCAAATAGCCAAACGACCACATCCGGTGAGCGCGAGACCATGGCCCACCCTCGAATCCCCGAGTGCGACAGTAGTTGTCATCGCTGGCACAAGCCATACTCAACACCCGTGACGGCACGATAAGTCGGTCGCCGTGCACTCCACGTCACCGATCCCTATGCGATAGCTCGCATCTCAGGCAGGAGTTCGGGATCGACGCGCCGCTCACACTTTGAATGAATGCAGGCTTGCGAGGAGCAGGGTCTGGTCGGTGTCGAACCATTCGAAGGTACTGACGGTTTCGAATCCCAAGCGGGCCGCGAGATCGAGTGAGCGCTTGTTTGCCGTTCGGGTCGCTATCAGCACCGGCTGGTCGGGGAGTTCGGCGGCGGTCGCGCGCAAGGCGGCGGTCGCGGCCTCGAATGCCAGTCCGGCGCCCCAGGTTTCGCGGCGCATCAGGTAGCCGAGTTCGAGTTCGCCGCCGCCGTCCACGACATGGCCGGGCCAGTCGGCGGGGCGCCGCTTGATTTCGAAGGTGCCGAGCATGGTGTCGGTGATCTTGTCGGCGACGATGAAATGGCCTGGAGTGGCGGTCGTGTTGACTGGGCCTCCGATTCTGTCGAGACGCTGCTCGGCATCCTCACGGGTGCGTGGAGCAGCGATGTGGGTCCAGACTTGCGGGTCGGTTTGCAGCTCGATGAGGCCGTCTCGATCGGTGGCGCGCGCCTTGCGTAGCAGCACCCTGTCCGCTGCGATCTCGACAGCGGACAGCACGGGCAACAGGCTCATAGGAGACTCCATTTGCTCGAGGGTATCGAAGGTTCAGGCGAGGGACACCACGACAACCGCCGTCAGAGCAAGCAGTAGGTAGATCACGGCGGCTACTCGTAATCCGAAGCGCAGCAATTGGTTTTCGGTAATGCCCGCGGTGGTGGCGCGGTCGCCGGCTACCGCCAGGATGAGCATGATCATCGGGAGGGAGGTGAAGACGGCGTGGCCGGCGGCGCTGTTCTGGAGGGCGGCGAACCAGGTGGTGAGGCCGGTGGGGGCGAGTTGCTGTTGGAGGGACATCATCAGGACATTGCCGCCTACGTTCGAGCCGGTGACGAAGCCGCTGAGCATGCCGAGGGCGGGGGCCGCAAGGGCGACAACGAGTTCGGGGGCGGTGGCTACCGCCGCGCCGAGGTGGGCGATCATGCCGCTGTCGGCCATGAGGCGGCCGAGGATGACGAAACCTGTCAGGGCGAGCAGGGGTCGGGTTACGCGGGTGAGGGCGGCGCGGGCGTCGGGCAGGTGCGGGCGGCCTCGGTCCAGCAGCAGGGCGGCGGCCAGCAGTGGCAGACCCAGGGAGGACAGCAGGGCGAAGCTCGCGCCTCCGGCGTGCAGGGCCAGGGTTGGGACACCTGCCGCGGTCGCTATGCGCAGAATTGCGATGCCGCCCAAGACAATTCCGTAGGCGCGCAGAACAGCGCCCGGTGGAAGCAATCGCCCCGCGGGTACGGAGCCTGCCGTAACCAGAGCGGTGCCGCCGGAGCCGCCGTTTTCCGCAAGCAGGCTGTTCCCCTCGGACGCACCGATTTCGGCAGCCGCAGGACTGTCACCGGGTGTGCCGCTTTGCGATCGGATCGTTTGCGATTCGATGCGATGCCGTCGAATCGCGCTCAGGGTGAGGCCGACCGTCGTGGCGAACAGTCCGGCCAGGACACCAGCAGGCGGGACGATACCCAGGCGGTTGATGATCAGCAGTCCGAGGGAGAGTAGCGAACCGGCTCCGGCGGCGAGAACCGCTGTGCGCATGCGGTTTTCGGGCTGGGATAGCAACGCCGCCCAGACCGTCACCAATGGGAAGATCATGGCGCTGGTAATCGCGGTGGCGGTGCCGAGGGTGGCTACCGGCATTTGCGTGAGCGCGGCTCCGATCACCGTGGCCAAACCCAGTGTGCCCCAAGGGATGATATTCATGCCGAGCATGGCTTGGCGCAGCGCGGTCGCGGGCGGAGCGAGGGCCAGCAGCACCGGAACGGTGACCAGGAGCGAGACTCCGAATCCGGTGAGCGCCTCCACTGTTGGGGCGATTCCGGCGACCACCAATGCGATTTTCGCTGGCCCCGAGAGCGGTAACCCGCGGACCCATTCCTGTAGGGAATGGTGCACGCCTTGGCGGGTGAGTACCTGGCTGAGGTAGACACCGGGCAGCATGACAGCGGCCGCGTTGAGTACCAGCAGTCCGGCTCCCCCAGCGCCCCCGCGCATGGCGTCACCGGAGAGAGTGAACTCCGGCCGCCACCAAATCAACAGTGCCGCAACGACCGCGCCGGTCGTGGCCGCCCAGTGCGCCGGGCGGCGCAGTCCCATGATCATGCCCAGCACCACGACCAGCGGCGATACCGCTAATGCCCACATCATTGCCTCCCACGGCGGTTCGTCGCTTCCTACTGCGACACAGCCTGGCCGCCGGGGTGGGGCGAGGTATTGAACAAAAATCTCAGCACGGGCGATGAGTGGACATCGCCCGGCGGATTCGAAGGTCAGGGTCTGATCGCGCCAGGCGTCACGCCGAAGTAGCGCTTGCAGATTCGCGTCAGGTGCGCCTGGTCGGCGAAACCGGTCTCGGCCGCCACCGCCGCCGGTTGCCCACCGGTCAGCAGCAATCGGCGAGCGTGGTTGGCGCGCAACCGCAATAGGTAGGCGTGTGGCGGTAGACCATATGCCTGCCGGAACGCCGGGATCAGCGTGGCGCGCGAAATCCCGGACACGGCGGTGAGTTCGGCGACGGTGACGGCTTCGCGCCATCGATCATGCAGGAGTTGGCGTGCGGCCTCGACTCCGTGGCGGGGCAGTGGAATTCCCGCACGCTCACGACCGCCCCGCGCGTGCCGCCCCAGCACCGCGCCGAGCCCGGTGAGCAGCAACGACTCCGCGCTCAGCGGATCGGTCGCCTGCTCCTGGGCCTGATGCACGATCCGCAGTCGCGCGAACAATTCGTCATCGCGCACCGCAGTTTCGGGAAACCACACCTCACGGGTCCCCAGCTGCGCGCCCGCCAGCTCCTCGACCAGAGCGGTGTCGAAATAGAACATCCGATAGCGCCATCCGGATTCGGCGGCGGCGAAACCGGTGTGCACCTGGCCGGGATTGATGATCACCAGCTGACCGGCCGGAATCACCACCTTGCCGCCCGCCATGTGCAGCCCCTCCGCACCCTGTTCGATCATCCCCACCGACAGCTGATCATGGCTGTGCTTGTCGAATTCGAACGTTTCGAAGCGGGCGGCCAGCAGATCCACCTGGGAGCTGGCGTCGGCGGTCCAGAGTCGAGCGTGCTCACCTGCCGATCCCACTCGCGCAGGCTAGCAAATCCGCGGCGGCGTGAGCGGCGGCAATGATTCCGGATGGTGCGGTTGGCGTTCCACGTCCCCCTATTGACGCGGGATGACCGTTTGGGGTGACCGAACCCGCCATAGGCTTCCGGCGTGAGAACCGAACACTTCACCTTCAGCAACGACGGCGATCAGCTGGTAGGCGTCCTGCACCTGCCCGAGGGCGAGCCGCTCGCCGCGATCGTCACCAGCGGCCCGCTGACCTCGGTCAAGGAGCAGGCCGCCGGTGCGTATGCCCGGGCGATGGCCGAACGCGGTTTCGCCGCACTGGCTTTCGATCACCGAACCTTCGGTGAGAGCGAAGGCCAGCCACGGCAGTTCGAGAATCCGATCGGCAAGGCCCAGGATATTCAGCAGGCGGTGACCGCGCTGCTCGCCGATGAGCGGACCAGCGGGCTGCCGGTGGTCGCGGTCGGGGTGTGCGCGGGAGCGGGATACATGGCGCGTGCGGTCGCGGATGATGCGCGGATCCAGGCGTTCGCGGGTGTGGCCGGGTACTACTCCGATACCGCCGACGCCCCGCCGAGCCAGGAGGCGATCGCTCGCGGGCGGGCCGCCGAGCAGGTGTGGCGGGAAACCGGTGTCGCGGAGACGATTCCGGCGGTCGCGCCCGATGGCGGCGATGTGGGTATGCCGTTGCGCGAGGCGTACGAGTACTACGGCACCTCCCGGGGCGCGGTGCCGAACTACACCAACGGGTACGCGGTGCAATCCTTCGCCTACTCGGATTTCGACACCATCGAGGCCGCTGCCCGGCTCGCGGTGCCGTTCACGATGGTGCATTCGGAGAACGCGCTGGTGCCGCCGTTCGCCCGCAAGTTCTACGCGACGGTGTCGAGCCCCAAGTCCGAGCTGTGGCTCGACTCGGTCGGTCAGATCGACTTCTACGACGATCCGCGGCTGATCAATGCCGCCGCCGACGCCGCCGCGGCACACTTCCGTTCGGTGCTGACTCGCTGAACCTCCGGATAGCCCGCCTCGTGTCATAGCGGGGCGGCAACGCCCGGTTGGTCGTTCGGTTCACCGCTGTCAGAGGGGTCCGCGGTGGGCCTGAACCGGCTGGCCGGTGCGGAAATCGGCCGGGCTCTGCCCGGTCCACTGCACGAAGGCGCGTCGCAGCGCGCGGGCATCGGAGAAACCGACCCGCGCGGCGACCGCCTGCACGGTGAGGTCGGTTTCGCGCAGCAGATCCATGGCCCGCTGCCGTCGCACCCGGTCGACTTCGTCGCGCCAGCCGGTGCCCAGTTCGGTCAGTCGGCGCTGCAAGGTGCGCGGGCTGGTGAGCATTCGAGCCGATACCGTGCCCAGGCTCAGATCACCGGACGCGATCGCATCGGCGACGGCGGTGTGAAACCGATCCAGCCAAGAGGGGAGCGGCCGCGCTCCAGCGAGCGTCAGCCGCGCGTAGTCACACAGCAGATCACCGAGGTGCGGATCGCGCCCGGTGGGCAGATCCGCGATGTCGAGAAAACTGATCTCCGAATGCGAGGCGCCGAAATCGATTCGGCTGGTGCCGAATTCGTCGATCAAATGCGCATGTCGCCCGCTGGCGCGATGGGTGAACGCGACCCGAATCGGAATGATGTGCGTTCCGGTGGCCTCGCGCACCCGGCGCAGCACCAGCGCGAGCACGAATTCTTCGACCGGCACGAAGACCGGATCGGCCTCCACGGCCACCCCGACTCGAACGGTGAGCATGCCACCGTCCTCGAGCACCTGCCAGTCGACCGACGGATCAGTCACCGCCGACCGCAATTCCATTACCGTGCGCAGACTTTCAGCCAGCGTCGCCCGGCTGGAAAACAGATAATCCCAAACCCCCAGCGTCCCGCGCCCAGCCGCAGCGCTGGCGCACAGTCCCGCCCCCGGCCCGCCGGCGAACCCGATCATCTCCCACATCCGCCACGCCGATTCGATGGGCACCCGTATCCGATCGTCCCCCAACGCGACCGGATCCATCTCCACCGCGCCGGACAGATGAGTCGGGGACACACCGACGGTCAATGCGGTCTGCTGGAGCACGAGCGCGGTGCGAGTGGGGATGGTGCCTTCGATCACCGGCGGAGCATATCGGCAATTCAAGACCGAACGGTTTGCTAGGGATATCCTCCGCGGCCCACACGCACCACCGTGGACCCTACCCGCCGTGCCAGCTTGATGGTCTGATCAACGTTCGGCCGGGCGACTCGAGCGAGGGGGCAATTGACGGCCCAAGATCTTCTCGGCATCAAGGCGTCGCTTCTCAACCTGCTCGGGAGTCAGCGTCTTACGGACGAGAAACATCGATTGCTCCGTCAACGCACTCATCGATCGCTGCCTTTCGCACCTACCTCATGCCCGCCGAATGGTACGAGCTGTGCACTCTTTCCACACAGCTACATCGGCGCGCGACTTCGAGAAGAGTTGGCGGGTGGGGAAACCACCAGGTGGAAGCAAGTGGTTGGGGATAGGGTGCTTCGATGATCGAGAACACCATCTCCTCGCGGCTGGCGTCGCTGGTGTGGGAGACGGCGTTGCGGGCTGGGGTGTGCCGGGCGCAGTTGGCGGGTGGGCTGGGGGTGGACGCCGCGGTGCTGGGGGATGATTTGGTGCGGGTGCCTACCGAGTCCGCTTGGCGGATGTGGGAATTGCTTTATGCGGCTGTGGGATGTCGGTCGGGGTTGCGGGTGGCGGCGACCGCGACGCGAGGGCGGCTCACGGTGTGGGACTACTTGTTCACCAGTGGCGCTACGCTCGCGGAGAGTTTGCGGACGGTGACGGGAATGCGTGCGGTGGTGGCTGATCCGCGCGGTGGGGCCGAGGTGATCGTCAGTGGTGGACTGTTGACGGTGCGGGATTTGTCGGCGGTTGAGCCCGGGCCGATTCTGGGGATGGTGGATGAGTTCACGCTGTCGGTGATGTTGCAGCGGGCGCGCGAGGCTACAGGGCAGCATCTGGTGCCGATTCGGGTGAGCTTTCGGCACGCGGCGCCTCGTGAGCACCGGCATCTGAAAGATGTATTCGGCACCGACCGTATCGAATTCGACGCACCGTATGCCGAGATGACATTTCTCGACGTGGCCGAGTTGCCAACCGGTAGCGATCCGGAGCTCGGGAGGATTCATCGGCGGCATGCCGAACTGCTGCTGGTCGAGGCGAAACTGCCGCCGCATCAGGGTGATCGGGTGCGAATGGCGTTGCACGAAGCGGTTCGGGGTGGTGAATACCGGCTCGAGCTGGTTGCGCAGCGGTTGTCGATCAGCCCGCGCACGCTGCAGCGGCGACTACGCGAACAGGGCACCAGTTGGCGTGATGAGGTCGACGCGATCCGCCACGAGCAGGCTGCTGAACTGTTGCGGGAGACCGATCTTCCAATTCGGTCGATTGCGACCCGGCTGGGGTACACCGACCCGCGCGCGCTGCAGCGGGCCTTTCAGCGGCAGACCGGTCGCTCGCCCGGCGAGTTCCGGCGGGCGGGCGAAGATCCTTCAGCTGAGCGGGTGACTCGTGCCACAATTCAGCAACTTTGAATGATGAACGCGGCGCCTACAGAATTATCTTCAGAGATATAGCGATCGATTCGAATCATATTCATACTCTCCGTGAGCGGTCATTCGGCCGCAGTCGCTGACGTTCAGGGAGTACTGAATGAGGATCGGAATCCCCCGCGAAGTGAAGAATCACGAGTACCGGGTCGCGTCGACGCCCGCGGGCGTGCGGGAGTTGGTGCATCGCGGACATGAGGTCTACATAGAGAGCGATGCCGGAATCGGATCCTCGTTCGACAATGCGGCCTACCTCGATGCCGGGGCGCGGGTGCTGGAGTCCGCCGATGAGGTGTGGGGTGCGGCAGACCTGGTCCTGAAGGTGAAAGAGCCGGTGGCCGAGGAGTATTCGCGATTGCGGGCCGGGCAGGTGCTGTTCACCTACCTGCACCTGGCCGCATCGCGCGATTGCACCGATGCGCTGCTGGCCTCCGGAATCACCTCCATCGCCTACGAAACCGTCACCGCCGCGGACGGATCGCTGCCGCTGCTGGCTCCGATGAGCGAGGTGGCCGGGCGGTTGGCGACCCAGTCCGGTGCGTACCACCTGATGCGCAGTGGCGGTGGGCGCGGCGTGCTGCTCGGAGGCGTGCCGGGCGTGCGGCCCGCGAATGTGGTGGTCATCGGCGCGGGTGTGGCCGGGCGCAATGCGATTGCCATCGCGCACGGGATGCGCGCCGATGTCACCGTGCTGGATCTGAATGTCGCACGGCTGCGCGAGATCGACGATCTGTATCACGGGCAGGTGCGCACCGTGGTGTCCAATCGCACCGAGATCGACAACCTGGTGCTCGAAGCGGATCTGGTGATCGGTGCGGTATTGGTGCCGGGCGCGAAGGCCCCGACGCTGGTGTCCAATGCCCTTGTCTCGCACATGAAGCCGGGTTCGGTGTTGGTCGATATCGCGATCGATCAGGGTGGCTGCTTCGCGGACTCGCGACCCACCACCCATGACGAGCCCACCTATCGCGTGCACGACTCGATCTTCTATTGCGTGGCGAATATGCCGGGCGCGGTGCCGCACACCTCGACGGTTGCGCTGACCAACGCGACTCTGCCGTACGTGGTGGCGCTGGCCGATAAGGGCTGGCGGGGTGCGACCGCCGCGGATCCCGGACTGGCCGCCGGGCTGAGCACCCATGCCGGTGCGCTGCTCTCGGAATCGGTTGCCGCCGCGCATGATTACGCCGTCGAGCGGGTGGCGGTCTAGCAGCTCAGGATGATTCGCGTCCTGCGGTCTGGATGTGTTCGAAGATCAGGATGGTCTCGGTCGAGGCGACCGCGGGATGGGCGCTGAGATTGTCGAGCACGAACCGCCGCAGGGCATCGGAGTTCGCCGTCGCCACGTGAATCAGATAGTCGTCGGCTCCGGCGATGAAATAGACGTTCTCGACCTCGGGCACCGCGGCCATCTGCTCACCGAAGGCGGCGAGCTGGCCGCGAGCGTCCGAATGCACCCGAACCGCGATCATCGCCTGCAGATCGCGGCCCAGCGCGGCCGGATCGATATCGGCATGGAATCCGCGAATCACCCCGCGCTCGACGAGGTTTCGCACCCGCCCCAGGCAGGTGGAGGGTGCGATACCCGCGGCCGCGGCCAGCGCGCTATTGGTCATACGGCCATCGCGCGCGAGCTCGTCCAGCAGCACCAGGTCAACGGCATCGAGCGCCGGTGCGGTTCGCATCGGGTCCACGGCTGTCATCGGCACCAAAGGATCGTTTCGCACCTCCGCACAGTATCGAAGATCGTTCGGCAGTGAGCCGTGATGTCATCGAAAGATTCGGACTAGCTCTCGCGCAACACCGCACGCAGCCGGGTCGCGAACGAGTCGGGATCACCGACGAATCCGGTGTGGTCACCGGGGAACAGTGTGGGTTCGCTACCCAGCGCCGTGGTGAGCGCCCGCGACGAACGATCGCAGAGCTGCCCGGAAGAATCCTCGCCGATACCGATCACGATGCGTGCGCTCGCGTCGCGGAGGGCAGCGATATCGGGCGAGAAGTGCGTGGTCGCACGCAGTTCACGGGTGAACCAGCGGTGCTCGTCGGCGAGCTGGCGCGGATCGCGCTCCCCGCCGAACATCATCTCCAGCAGGCCCGGGGGCAACTGAATATTGGCCTGGCTCATGAACTTTCCCCAGGCGCCTAGCGTATCGCCGCTCAGATGGGTGGCGATGATCTCCTCGGTACCGGCATGCAGTTCCACCCGATCGTCGAGTAGTTCGATCAACGGCGGCTCATGAGCGATGACGGTATGCACCTGTTCGGGATGCGCCTCGGCGAGCGCCAGCACCGTCACCGCGCCACCGCTGGAACCGAATACCGTGGCCGGCCCGGCATCGATATGGGCGAGCAGCCGCGACAAGTCCCCCGCGCGCAGCTGCGGGGTGGACTCCTGCTCGGGATCATGGACCGGGCTGCGATTGATACCGCGCGGATCGGTGGTGAGCACTGTGTGGTCGACCGCCAGCAGCTCGGCCAGCGGCGCGAACGCCGACGCGTCCATCGGCGCTCCGACCAGAGCGATCAGGGGGCCGGTGCCGCGCAGTTCATAGTGCAGGCGCGCATCGTCGACCTCGAGGGTGTGGGCGGGGGTGGATACAACGGATTCGGAAATCATTGGGCACTCCTGTGCGTCAAGCCATGCTGTCCGACTAACTTAACTGAACGGTACAGGACAGTTGATCCGTACTCAACAGTTCAGTTAGTAGGTACTATGGGACCTGTGACGACCGATCAGGAACGAGTCCCCGCCGCGGCTCCCACCGGCAAGCGCGCCGAACGCAGCCGCCAGGCGATTGTGTCCGCCGCGCGGGAAGCGTTCGTGCGCAATGGATTCGACATCGGCATGGATGCGATCGCGGCATCGGCCGGGGTTTCCAAGGTGACCGTCTACAACCACTTCAAGAGCAAACAGGACCTGTTCAGCGAAGTCATCGGCGAGGCGATGGACGAAGCCCACGCCACCCTGGCCGATGTGCGCGCCGACCTCGCCGACGCCGAGGACACCCGCGAAGCCCTGATTCGCATCGCCTGGGCCCTGATCAACACCGCGAACGATCCCTCACGGCTCGGTCTGCGCAATGTGGTCACCGCAGAACTACATCGCTTCCCCGAACTCGGCGACGCCTGGCAGCAGCGCGGCCCGGCGCGATCCGCGGCCAACCTCGCCGCCGCCCTCCAAGACCTATGCGACCGAGGTCAATTGGAGATCCCCGATCCCGAGGTAGCGGTCATCCAATTCTTCGGACTGACCGTCTACCCCCACCTGATCATGGGCTCCTTCGGCAGCTCCATCGACTCCGACCTCACCGATCGTCTCATTCGCGACGGCGTCGACATGTTCCTCAGCCACTACCACCCGCAGCATCGGGCGTAACCGCAGAACCGTTCGTCGCGCACACTCTTGCGAATCTGTCTGGGACAGCTTATTTTGATGACATTGCTGTCCGGTAATTGAGTGCTGCTCACTGTCGCATTCGTGCCCGGACATCCATGACCGAGCCACTGCTGAACCTGATCACCTAGTGAGACACCCATGGGCACGAAGAGCACACCATCCTTCGACGTACTCGTCATCGGCGCGGGATTCGGCGGGATCGGGACCGGCGCGGCCCTGCGCCGCGCGGGCATCGAGAACTTCCTGATCATCGACAAGTGGCACAGCGTCGGCGGCACCTGGAATGCCAATACCTATCCGGGCGTCGCCGTCGACGTCCCCTCGCCGATCTACAACTTCTCCTTCCAGCAGCGCTCACGCTGGTCGCGATTCTTCGCGCCCGGCAACGAGATTCAGCATTATGCCGAGGAGGTAGTGGATCAGCAGGGTTTGCGTGGCAAGCTGCGCCTGGGCTGCGGAGCGAGCGAGGCCCGCTTCGACGAGACCGCGGATATGTGGCGGGTGCGCACCAGCGACGGTGACGAGATCACCGCGCGCTTTCTGGTGAGCGCGGTCGGCGCGCTGGAACAGCCCAAGCCACCGGCGATTCCGGGCATCGACAGCTACTCCGGACGCCTCATGCACACCGCGCGCTGGGATCACTCCTATGACTACAGCGGTAAGCGGGTCGCCGTCATCGGCACCGGAGCCACTGCGCTACAGGTGATTCCGCAGCTGGCAGCCAAGGTCGAACAGCTGACGGTATTCCAGCGCACCGCGATCTGGGTCGCGCCCAAACCCGATTTCCCGATGGGCACGATCAGCAATCGCGCACTGGACTTTCCGCCCGCGCAGCAGGCGGTGCGGTTCATCGGCAATGTCGCGGTGAACGCGTTCCTGGGCATCGGATTCGCGCTGTCGGACTATCCGCGACTGACTTCCGCGGTGCTCGGGACCGGCGAGGCGGCATTGAAAGCCTATCTGTACACCCAGATTCGCGATCCTCAGCTGCGACAGGCGCTCACCCCGACCTACCGGCTCGGCTGCAAACGGCCTTCGATCTCCAATACCTATTTCCGGACCTACACCCAGCCGCACGTGGAGCTGATCACCAATCCGATCGAGAAGTTCACCGCCGACGGCATCGCCACCGAAGACGGGACGCTGCGCGAGTTCGATATGGTCGTGACCGCCACCGGCTTCCAGGTCATGGACAAGGGCGCGACCCCGCCATATCCCGTATATGGCTGCGGCGGAATCGAATTGGGCGAGTTCTGGGACCAGAACAAATACCAGGCCTACGAGGGCGTCTCAGTGCCCGCGTTCCCGAATATGTTCCACATTTTCGGCCCCTACGGATACGCCCCCGGCTCGGTCATCCCGCTCATCGAGGCGACCGCCGCACACAGCGCCCGGGCGATCAAGGAAACATTGCGCCGCAACGCCACTCGCGTCGAGATCCGGCAGCAGCCGCACGATGAGTACTTCGCGCGCATGTACGCACGCAACAAGAACACCTACCTGTTCAAGCAAGGGTGCGCCGAATCACGCACCTACTACATCAACTACCAAGGCGATGGCCCGGCTTTCCGAGCCACCACCCAGGCCGGAATGTATTGGAGCAACCGGCATTTCCCGCTGGACCACTACCGATACACCACCCGGCCCACCGTGTCGGCCGCCGCCGGTGCCGCCCGAGAGCTGGCCACCAATCCCTGACCTCAGCTATCGCTCGCCATCGTGCCCCAGACCAGGCAGAAAGGATGCCCCGCCGGGTCACGAAAGACCCTGAAGTTGTCCTCCCCCTCGGCGTCGGTCACCCGAGTCGCGCCCAGCGCCAACACATCTCGCTGGGCAGTCTCGATCTCGTCCACCTCGATGTCGAGATGGAACTGCTGGGAACCGCGCGGATCCGGGAATCGCGGTGGCTCGTGTTCGGGTGCCAACTGGAACGCGAGTCGACGGCCCTGCGCGTCGGTCAATACCGTCCAGGTGTCATCGGCGGTTTCGACGGTGCCGCCGAGTACGCGCTGATAGAAACTCGCCAAGGCGGCGGGATCCCTACTGTCGAGCACTACCGAGCGAAGGTTTCCGATCATGAAACCCGGGTTGCCGATTTGCCGCCGCATAAACCGCGTTCCGCCCAGCGCCGGACGGTGGCCCGGCTTCCCAGGCCGACCGCTGGTCCATGAAAGGTCAGTTCCGCTTCATGCTGCCGACACTCAACGATCCGCTCGCCTGAACCCGCTGTCCCTGCTCCACCTCGCGAACGTACTCGGCGGGGTCCTTGTCCACAGGTTCGACACCGGTGAAGTTCCGCGCCTCGAACGCAGCGAACGACACCGCGAGCTGGTGCCGCGTCTGCAACCCGGCCAGGCGACGGAAGTCGGTGAGCCCTTCACGCTCCTCCTCGGCCATGTGATCGCTATTGGCCAGGTTCGCCGCCGCCACGGCCGCATACCAGGCGTCGGTACCGACCGGATGCGATGCCACATCGGCGATCGCGTCCCGAATCTCGTTGTGGTCGTGGATCGCGTCGAGCGTCTCGTCCTCGACCCCGCCCTTACGGTGTGCGGCGATGCCGACCCGCAGCAATGCCGGATAGAAGATCTCCTCCTCGGCAAGGGCGTGTAACTCGAGAAATGCGGCCAGTCTGGCCCATATCGCCGACAGCACACCGGTGTCGGAGCGATCGATCTGCTCCAGGATCGCGAAGAGCCGCCGCTGCTCGCGGTGGTCATCAAGGATCAGCTCGGTGATATCCACAGTTCCTCCCTGACAAGGCATCTCAGGTCAGCATGCCTGAGGAGTCGCCGACTGCGCCGACGAAGCGCGGGTAAAGGCGGAGCGGATTTCGGATCGGCGACGAGCGGACCCGGAATCGCCTCAGCGCGGAACGTCGCCCTCGAAGTCCATATTCGCGGCCTGATCCTCGGTGGTGGCTTCGGGATCTTTCCGCGCCGTCGATTGCTCGTCATCGTCCCGCCGGGAGGCGATGGTTTCGGCTTGCTCTTTGTCGGATTTCGCGGTCATCCTCGGTCCTTTCCCAATGCCTTGGCGAATTGCGTGTTGATCATGTGGAGCGCATCTGCGCCATACCCGGACGCACACAGCGCAAACCCGAGGTCGCTGTGTGGAGACGGGCGTCGGCGAACCTCACGCCAACGGAGTGTCATCCAGCACTTCCGCCAGATCGCCCGGGGTGTCGTACAGCTCGAGGGCGCCCGCACCGCGAAGCTCGTCGTCTCCGAAACCTCCGGATCGCACAATGATCGCTGGCATGGCGGCGCGTTTGGCCGCTTCGACATCCCACACCGAGTCGCCGATCATGACGCTCGAGGCGTCCTGCGGCGCGGACAGCTTCTTCAGAGCCACCCGCAGTAGATCGGGCGCTGGTTTGGATGTCTCCACATCGTCGCTGGTGGTCCAATCGTCGATGATGTCGCGCGCGTCCAGCTTGTCCAGAAAGATGTCCACGTGGCGCTGTTGACCGGAGCTGGCGAGCACCACCCGGTGACCGCGCTGCTTGATGGCCAGGAGCAGCTCGCGCGCACCGGGTAGCGGCACCATCTCCTCGATCAGTGCGTCGACCTCTTTGCCCTGCTGATCGCGGGCCTGATCACCCACGCGCCGCTCCAGATCCGCACCGCCGAGCGCCGTCAACAACTGGTCTCCGCCCATGCCGATGAGCCGATGCAGCCGCCAGATGGGGTACGTCTCACCGACCGAGCGCAAAGCCCGGAACCATGCCAAAGCATGCTGATAGTTGGAGTCGATGAGCGTCCCGTCGATGTCCAGGACAGCGATGGTGGATTCGGTCATCTACACCGGCTACCCGCTGATCTTGACCCTAAGCACGCTCAGCGGCTCGGACCAGCTGCCGTTGATCAAGCGCCAGTCGCCGATCTCCCGAACAGCGGCAGGCACTCGGCCAGTCCGGTCACTTCCACCGGCACGGTGCGACCGGCTGCCCATCGGGCACGGGTCAAACGGAATCGGTTGAGCACCAAGGGTTTGCCACGCACGGCGTGCATCTCGACGCCGTCGGGCTGATAACCGAGTTTGCGTGAGACGCCGTTCGAGCCGAGATTGTTCTCGTAAGCGCCCGACAGCGCGGTCTCGGCCCCGAGCTCGACGAAGGCCAGCGCCAGGACCGCCGCGCGCATCTCGGTTCCTATTCCTTGACCGTGATGGGTTCTGCCCAGCCATGATCCGGTGCTCACTTCGCCGCAGACGGCGAAATCCTTCGCGCCGATCGACTGCGAACCGACGACTTCACCATCGCGGAGCACGACGAGGTTGAGTTCCCATTCGTCCACGCGCCAGTCGGCCCAACAGCGCCAATGCCACTGCATCACGCTCCGTGCCACCTCATCAGGCTCGGCATCGGTCCACGCGATTCGGAACGGTTGCACCGCGGGGTCGTGGACGCCCGCGGCCGCCAAGGCGGCGAGTGCACCCAGGTCATCCAGGTCGGGGAGTCGCAATTCCAGGTTCGGCGTGCGAATTCGCAATCCGGCCAGAGGCCAATGGGAAATCAGGCTCATGGCGGTCATCATCGCCTCGGGGCGGTGTTGGCGACCACCGGATTTCGGTTCGCTCAACCGTCGCTCGATAGAGTCTTGACCCTCACACGGTGTCAGGTGGTCAGGTAGGAGGGGTCATGTTCAGCATTGGAGACTTCGCCCGGCACGGCCGCATTTCGGTCCGGATGCTGCGCCACTATGACGCGATCGGCCTGTTGCGGCCCGACCGGGTCGACCTGGTCAACGGCTACCGGTATTACAACGCCGCACAGCTGGCTCGCCTCAATCGCATAATCGCGCTCAAGGATCTCGGATTCACGCTCGCTCAGGTGCAGGAAATCCTGGACGAGAAGGTGACGACGGGGGAACTGCGCGCGATGCTGCGATTGCGGCAGGCCGAGCTGGGAGCGGCCATGCAGGCGGCTGCGGACCGGCTGGTTCAGGTCGAGGCGAGGCTCCGTTCGATCGAAAGTGAGGGGCGCATGCCTGCCTACGATGTCGTAATCAAGAAATTGCCCAGTGTGCGGGTTGCCGAATTGACCGGTGTGGCAACCGGTTTCGATAACATCAGTCCAGTCATCGGACCGCTGTACAGCGAGTTGACCAAACGCCTGGAGGCGGCGGGGATCGCCCTCTCCGGCCCCGGTATCGCGTATTACGAGGACGCTCCCGACGGCGGGATTCTGGTGCACGCGGGCGTCGAGGTCAGCGCACCGCTCGGGGAGGATGACGGATTGCGGATCGTGGATCTGCCGCCGGTCGAGAGTGCGGCGACCATTGTGCACCGCGGTTCGATGGCGACCGTGCTGCCGACCGTGCAGACACTGGGCCGCTGGATCGATGCGAATGGCTATCGCTCGACCGGCTATCCGAGGGAGATCAACCTGGAATGCCCTGCCGATCAAGATGATTGGGTGACCGAACTCCAGGAGCCGATCGCCAAACGGTGACGAACGGAGTGGGCCCCTACCGCGAAATGGTCGGGGCCCACTCGGTTTTCGGATCAGCCGAACAGTTTGCTCAAGAGCGGACCGATGATCGGGATGCCCGCGCTCCCGCTCGCACTGCCGGTGCTCGCGGGTGGCGGGTTGGTCACCACGACAGCGAGAGTCGCGGTCGGCGGTCGGGAGCCCGGCCAGCCGGCGCCGCTCGCGCAGCCGTATGCCTGGACCACGTGCGTGCCCGTGGTGGTGGGCGTCCATTGCACGGTGGCAAGCAGATTGGCGTCCGGGGCGATAGCGCGTCCGCCGAGCAGGTCACCGTCATAGGGATCCGAGTCGATCGCGACCCCCACCGTGCTCTGCACCTGGCAGTGCACCGTGATCGTGTAGGCGGTCCCTACATAGTGATCGGTGCCCGAAATCGTGATCGAAGTCGGCGTGGGCGGTGTGGTGTCGGCGACCGATTGCCCCGCACCCATCGCCACCGAGGCGACAGCCGCCGCGGTCAGTATGCCCGCCCCAAACCAACGGCCTTGTGCTGCTGTTGTTTTCATACGTCTCCCATGTGTCAAGTGCCCTTACGGGCAGGCAGACGTTAGCACTGCAAAGAGTCCTTGCGGACGGGTTTTGAAAATCAATATTTCCGCAATTCGGCACCCCGCTCAGCGGGACCAACGTGCCACCGAACGTTCAGCCCTTGGGCGGATCCGACTGGCGCGGCTCAGGATTGGCGCTCGGCAATCGGACGATGCCGTTTGCCAGGTCCACGCCGAGCGGGTCCCCGGAAGTCTCGAGTTGTTCGCCGCGCATCTCACGGCTGCGAAGTTCCTCCTGGGTGTGCTGACTCGACGGGGCCACCAGTGCCTGCAATTTCCCGAACAGCCCCGCCCCACCGCCACCTGTCGACTCGCTGCGCGAGGAGATCCAGCCCCGACGCTCCGCGAAGACGAGGGCCCGATCCAAGACAATCGCGAACACGACGATGCCGACAATCACCCACACGACGGTCATACAAACCCCTTCCGTCCGCGGTTTCGACGGTACGCCTCGTCACTGTTGAGTACCGGGCGGCCTGCGCGGAGTGGGATGGTGGCCCCGCCAACGAGCCATCGAGGAACGGGCACGGCGACCGCGATATCGACAACAGCTATGAGATAGCTATCTCACTTGATGCCTTTCCCTGGATATCAATCGATCGAGGTTACAGAATTTAGCAACTAATCAGCGAATGCACAGTATGCCGGTAGCCACCAGGAGGAACGGTGCAGACAACCAGTTCCACCGCATCGATGGCGGATGGTTTGCGCGGCCCACTTCGAGCGCTTCGTCGCTGGTGGGCGTCAGCGCCGATGCTGGGCGGAGTCTCCATGGTGGTCATTTTGGCTGCCTTCGGCCGGCCCGGCCCGGTGTGGGCAGTGGTGTATTTCGTCATAGGGTTCGCCGGCGGAGCGTACTTTCGCAGGATCGATACATCGCGCCGATTCGGTGCCCGCGAACTCCAACTCGAGTTCTACACCGCACAGGACGAGCGTCGACTCCCCGATCGAATCCATCCGCCGTGGTGGCATGAGCACATCATCGCCGAGCGGAACCGACTGCGGAAGCAACAGCTCCAAGGATGGGTGATCGCCCTGTTCGGACTGTGGGCAGCGGCGATGTTGGTCGCCCAAGCATCGATTGCGGGATTTCGGCTCGTGCCGACCGGGATTCTGGTCCTGTACCTGTTGCTCTGCGCCGGTTACGTCACCTGGTACCGACTCATGCGCCCGAGCCTGCTCGCCGACCTCGATGAACTAGCCCGTCAAGGTCGGTCGCGTGGGTATCGAATCGGATGAACGCAGCGTCGAACCGGGACCAGCCGCCGGCTCGGGTCGTCGTAGTACTAACCGCCCTGTGTCAGAGCGAGTTTGACCGTGATCGGCTGCCTTTCGGAAACCACCGTGCCGGGGGCCGGACTCTGATCGACGACGAAATACGTTGGACTGTCGCCACTGTCGAATAGCACATTGTGTCCATCGGGTGCGCTTGCGGTCGTCACGTGGAAGCACGCGCCGTCGCCTTGAATCGCCGAGTCGAGCCGTTGTCCCCGCCAATCGGGCAGGGCGAGCGGCCACGGTTTAGCGTGGCATTGATCGGTGACCGATGCGGCCGTCGTCGCCGTGGCGGGTGACCGCGATTCACTGTTTGTCGAACCCCCGCACGCGGTTACGCCGACCATGAGTCCCGCGCACAGCATGCCGACCCCAACAAATCTTGCGGACACCAAGTCTCCCTTATTGATTGAGCATCGAACGCACCGCAATCCTCGCATGCGGGGGTTGCGCTGCCGTCAGAAGGTGAACAATCCCCAGGTGATCGACCACGTGAACCACAGGCAACCGGCGAGAAGCGGAGCGACCTGTGAGAATCGTTGCCGTATCGGCAGTTTCGTGCGGACCGCCGCCAGTGCGCTGCCCGCGAATAATGCGGCGGTGAGCACCGCCAGCAGTTGCAGGACGAGCCATGCCAATGGACGCGACGCGATGATCGGGCCGGTTGTTCGAGCGTTGAAGGCGAGGATCGAGATTGCGTAGGCGACCGTAGCGAGTACCGACAGGAGTCCGGTGCAGACAAGTGCGCGGGTGCGGCGTCGAGTGGTCGAACCGGTGTGGGTATCTCGATGAGCAAACGTCCGCCACAGACAGATGGTGAAGACGAGAACCAGGGCAGCGATCAGGGCCAGTTGTGTTCGCGCGGAGGTTGTCCAGCCGTGGCCGGGATCGCTACTGGTGACAGCTTGAATCGGTGGGGTGGCCGCGGACGACGGAGGTGGAGTGCCGCCCGTTACCCGGTGAATCCAGGTCGTCATGGTGTCGAGGTAGCCGGGTGCGAATGCTCCACGAGGCGCTCCCGGACTCGGTGCGGTGCCGAGTCGGTCGAATCCGTCGGTGGTCGCGCGGCCGTTGTGTGCGGTATCGGGGAGGAAGCCGATGGTGACCGAGGGTGCGGCGGTGAGTGTGTTCCGCAGTACCGCGGCGCTTTCGGCGGGAGGCACCTGCACGTCGTATTGGCCCCAGAGGGCGAGGACGGGAATGTGCAGGGCGGCGAGGGCGGGTAGTGGGTCGAAGTTTGCTTCGGGGAAGGCGCCGGTGTCGCCGAGGAGGCGGGCGGCGGGACCGGCGATGGTGTCGCTCAGTGATCCGCCCGCGCCGCGATGGCGCAATGTCATTGCCAGACTCCAGGTTTGCGTACGCAGGGGGCTGAAGCCGGATGCACCGAGGGTGAGCACGAAGGCGATATCGCCGGAGCGTGAGGCCGCGAGTGGGGCGACCCAGCCGCCTTCGCTGAATCCCCAGACTCCGACCTGATCGGCTCTGACACCCGTTGTGCGGCGCAGGGTTTGGACTGCGGCCAGGGTGTCGTCGGCCAGTAGCGAGAAGTCTCGATGGGCGTATGAGTAGCCGTCCGTGCGTTTGTCGTAAACGAGTGCGGTGAGTCCCGCCGCGGCGAAAGCGCGTGCCTCGTACTGGACTTGGGTGCGGGGTACCGGGCCCGAGCCGCCCACCAGGACGATCCCCGGCAGCTGCGCGTGTGGCTCGGCCGGGCCGATCACGGTGCCGTGCAGGGTCAGGCCGTTGCCGCCCGTGAATGTCACGTCGGTGCAGGTGAAGCCGTCGCAGTCGAATGGCGTTGTGGCGGTGGCCGGTCCGGCCGGGGCGATGGACAAGACCGCCATGAGTAGCGCGAGCACACATGCGACGCCGAATAGGCGGCTGACAGGGAGGTGGTTCATGGCTAGCCCCTTGGAGCGGTCTTCAGATCTCCGGAAAGCCGAACATGCGCAGCAGGACGGCTTTTCGGTCGGGATCGGAGTCGTCGGCCAGGCCGTAGCGCTGGACGAGTTGGATGTATTCCTCGAAGAACTCGCGCAGCTGTGCAGGATCGACGCGAATCGTGGCGCGCGAGAACAGGAACGCGTCGGCCCACTCCCCCAGCTCGGGCGCCGCGCGCTCGTACGCTTCGTAGAGTTCGACCAGTTCGGCCAGGTTGTGCCGGGTCATTTCCGCAGTGGCCGTGCGCATTTCGTCGGTCTGTTCACTGTAGGCAGGGAAGCGACGGTCGCCCGGCACCGCGCGCCACCAGCGCTCCTTGCCGCTGGCGAGTTCGGGAACCTCCTCGACGAAGCCATGTTTGGCCAGCTGGCGCAGGTGATAGCTGGTGAGGCCGGTGCTCTCGCCCAATGCCTGGGCCAATGAGGTGGCATTCACCGGGCCTTTGCGTAGCTGTTCTTCGATCCGGCGGCGCAGCGGATGGGCGAGCAGACGCAGAACGGCGATATCGGTGATGGTCCGAGCGGGTGGTCGATCTGCCATGGCTCCGACCATAATTCATGCAAAGGTAGTTTGCAAAGCCTCTTTGCAACTGTCTCGATGGCCGCCCGACAGCCGGCTCGTGCGAGCCGCGCGGCAAGACCACCCGTCGTGATCGAGAATGGCTAGCAAGTAGCAAACGCGCTTTACCTCAGACGAATAGAGATAATCGCCTTAGAACTTCACCTTCGAACCGGTAGGTGTGGTGTAGATCACACATTTCAGCCAACCCTTAGCTACCACCTGGACGAAGTCTTACTCGGGGGATGGACCAACCGAAGGGACACCGATGCTCACCTCGGCTCTACCCAGGGCGCTGATCCGGGCGCTGATTGCCATGGCGGCAGCGACGACAGCTCTCGCCATCGCAGCCCCGGCCGCACACGCGGGCGCGCTCTACCCGATAGCCGAGCCCGACGGGTTCTATTACGGTCCCGCTAATCTCGGTGACTTCGCACCCGGAGACATTCTGGGTTCCCGACCGGTGGCCGCACACCCGTGGCCCGGAGCCACGGTGTGGCAGTTGTCTTTTCGCTCGACCAATTCCCAGGGCGCACCCATCCCCGCCGTCACGACCCTGATCATCCCAGCAGGGGGCGGCGCGAACCGTCCGCTGCTGTCGTATCAGCCGTTCGTCAATTCCCTGGGCCTGCAATGCGCTCCTTCGCACGCGTTGTTCGACGGCGGACTCAAGGAGGCGGGCGCGCTCAATATGCTGCTGGCGCGCGGCTGGGCGCTGGCGGTGCCCGATCACCTCGGACCGACCAGTGCCTACGGTGCGGCTCGCCTCGGCGGGCAGATCACCCTCGACGGCATCCGCGCGGTCAAGCGCTTCGCGCCCGCCGGACTCGCGGGGTCCCCGGTCGGCATGGCAGGTTACTCCGGTGGCGCGATGTCCACCGGTTTCGCCGCCGCGCTGGCACCCGAGTACGCGCCCGAGTTGCCGATTGTCGGTGCCGCACAGGGTGGTTTGCCGGTCAATCCCGGCAAGATGGCCATCGCTGTGGGCGATACTCCGCATCCGTTGTTCGGGCTCGGTTTCGCGGTGGCGATGGGCGTCGAACGCGAATACCCGTCCGCGCTGCCACTGGATCGAGCGCTGACCCCGGCCGGATTCGCACTGCGTGATCGCATCGCCAACGCCTGCACCGACGACATCATCTCCGCGGGCGCGGGTCACTCGATCGGCGAAATGTTCAACCGCGGTATGGAAAACGATCCGACCATGATCGCGGCCATGCATGACAATGCGCTCGAGGTCGCCCCGGAGGTGCCGCGCGCGCCGATCTATCAGTGGCACGGCGGCAGCGATCAGGTGCCGCTCGATCAAGCGCTGGCCACGGCCGGACGCTATTGCGCCGCGGGCACTCCCGTGCAGTTCGACATCATCGGCGGCGATCACGCCACCGCGATGCTGCCGGGCGCGATGCGGGCCATGAACTATCTGTCGGACCGTTTCGCGGGCATTCCGGCACCTTCCAACTGTCACTGACACCCTCGTATTCAGAAGGGACACAAAATGACTCGCCGCCTGCTGCGGGGTCTCACGACGATATGCCTGCTGCTGGCGGCGCTGCTGCCCGCTGCGGCGCACGCCGATCCGGGCGGTGGCCCGGCGCTATTGGGCGTACGGCCGCTCGGCGGCAATCAGTTCGAGGCCAGCGTGTATTCGGCGGCGATGGATCGGGTTGTCCCGGTGTGGATTTCTCACCCGGGGCATTCCGCGCCCGCACTGTATCTGCTCAATGCGATCGACGGCGGCGAGGCGGGCGGGCCCTGGACCCAGCGCACCGACGCGGCGGCATTCTTCGCCGATAAACCGGTGACCGTGATCCAGCCGATCGGCGGTCGCGCCTCGCTCTACACCGACTGGGCCGCCGACGATCCGGTGCTCGGACGCAATAAATGGTCCAGCTTCCTGCTCGATGAACTGCCCGCCGTGCTGTCCGATCGATTCGCGTTGAACGGCGCCAATGCCATTGCGGGAACATCGATGTCGGCGGGGTCGGCCTTGGCTCTGGCCGCCGCCGCACCCGGGCGGTTCGCGGCGGTCGGCTCATACAGCGGCTGCCCGCGCACCGACGATCCGGTCTCGCGGGCGATGGTGCGGGCGCAGCTCCGGCTGTTCGGCGCGAACCCGGACAATATGTGGTCTCCGGGTGATCCCGCCTGGGCGGCCAACGACGCGGTGCTCAATGCCGAGCGGTTACGCGGTGTGGCGCTGTACATTTCGGCGGGCAATGGGATGCCCGGCATCCACGACACCCTCGGCGATCCTTCGATCGGCGGCGATGTCCCGCGCTTGACCGACCGGCTGGCGATCGGCGGAACCATGGAAACAGTGGTGCACGACTGCACCCGGTCCCTGACCGATCGTCTTGCGGCGCTGGGTATCCCGGCTACCACCGTCTTCCGCAACGGCACGCACGCCTGGCCGTACTGGCAGGACGATCTGCACGACTCGTGGCCGGTGTTCGCCGCCGCCCTGGGTGTGTGAGAGCGGGTCCACCTCAGCGGTCGCTCGGTGCCGGAAGCCAGTTCCGCACCGAGCGCCCGCATGACTATCCGATCAGACAGCGCCGGTGAACAGGCCCGCCTGAGTGGTGTGCACGGCGCGTTCGATCACCTGCACCACCGGTGCGCACACGCCCTCGCGCTGCTGCGCGCGGGCCCGCCGCTCCACCACATCCGGTGCCCAACCGGCACATTGGGCTCCGGTAGCGCGCACCGATGACAGCAACGCGAGCAATCCCGCGGTCCTCGAGTCCGCAGGATGGCAGTCCAGCAGTACCCGCTGCAATTGCGAGCGGAGCCGCCGTTTGCCCGCCACGTCGACGGTGGGCCAGCTATCGACCCCGAACACACCCAGTACGCGCGTGCGCTCACATCGCACCCGCCCCCGTGCGATCAGCCGGACCAGCAGATCGTCGCGCAAGCCACGCCCGAGCCCATCGAGCAGTCGCGCCGGAGTCTGCGGCTTACCCGCGATCGCCGCCCGCGCGGCGAGCAGGATTCCATCGGTGTCCGCGAGCGGCGTATCGAGGTTCGCGATCGCGCGCGGTGCGCGGCGGCTCTCGACAATCCGTACCGCCGGCACCGGCCGGTTCGGTGCGACACTGGTCAATTCGAGCAGCACCGCACCGGCCACCACTCTGTCCATGACCGGACGGGCGAGCATCGGCTCCCCGGTGCGGTCATCATGCAATAGCCACAGCAGGTCCTCGGCGATCAACGGTGTCATGCCGGCAACCCTGCCGCAGCCTCGCTGTGGACACGCTGAGAGACACGGCCGGCCTGCCCGGAGTGTTATCGAATGGCACGAAGACGTCGGGATATCACTCGTCACAGGACTGCCCACCCACGCATTTCTCACCGACCGAGAGCGTGTAGCGCCACGCAGTCCACGTCGTCCCGACACCATCGACCTTCAGATCTCGTTGCGCCGCAAGCGCTCTCGGCGAGCCGCCACCGCGATTCCGGCCACCATCGGGATCGTCACCGCGAGCGATATCCAGCCCGTCCCCAATCCCAGCCCGTCCGAATGCGATGACGCCAACCAGTCGGTAATGGACGCACCCAGCGGGCGGGTGACGACGTAGGCCGACCAGAACGCCGCGACCGCGCCCATCCCGAACCAGCGATGCGCGACGGCGGGCACGGCGATCGCGACACCGAACAACACCGCCGAGGCCAGGTAACCCAGATGCAGGGTCGCAGCGGTCAGATCCCCGGCCACGGTGCCCAGCGCGAAGGTCGTCATGACCGTCGCCCAATAGAACGCCTCCCGGCGCCGCGTCGTAATGCTGTGCACGGAAAGTGTTCTCTCACTCCGGTACCAGGCCGCCAGAATGCTCGCGACGGCGATCGAGAACGCGATCGTGGACGCGGGCAGCGGAATACCCGCCACGAAATCGACGATATCGGCGACCATGGTGCCCACGATGCTCACCATCACCACCGCGGTCCAATAGATCCACACCTGATACCTCGACGCACGGAATTGCAGCCACAGACTCACGCTCAACAGGAGCACTCCGCCACCGACCGCCACCTCCGGCGGAAAGGTGTTCACCAGGAAATCGGAGAACGTCTCCCCCATTCCGGTGGACAGGATCTTGATCAGCCAGAACAGCACGCTGATCTCGGGGACTTTGCTCAACAACTGACGCGCGGGCGAAACAGGCGCCGTCACAGGGTTTGTCACGCGCACAGACTCGCAGCAGCCCGTTGAGAAACCGCTGTGAACGCCGAGTTGCGGGCCATCGCGGTCTGTGCGTTCCAAAGGGTTACGCCCACCGAGGCGTCCAACCCTCGGTGACGGGTGCGGACTCTCGCCGGGAGTGCAGATAGTCGCGCAGAGTCACCAGGGCAGGGTGAGGGTTGTCGGTGCGCCAGATGATCGAGAGGGGATAGATCAGGGCGGGTTTGCGGATGGGGATGCGGCGTAGGTCGTAGCTGTCGGGCCAGAGGAAGCGGGTGCCTTCGCCGATCAGGGTGGCCAGGTCATTGGATTCGGAGATCTCCTCCAGGAGCGCTTCTTTCGCGAAGACCGGGCCTAGTCGGTCGATGGTGAAGCCGAAGGTGGTGGTGAGTTCGGTGAAATAGTCGGCTACTTCGCCTTGAGTGGGGAGGCCGGGCATCCAGATTCGGTGGCCGGGTAGTTGATGCGGGCTGAGGGTGCGGGCGTTGGCGAGGGGGTGGCGGGGGCCGACGAGGAGTTGGTGGGGTTCGTCGATTATTCGAGCGGTGCGGATCGATTCGGGGAGGCGGTGGTGCGTGGGGACGGCGTGGAAGGTCGCGTCGATTGTTCCGGTGTCGACGGCGGTGACCGCCCCGTCCAGGTCGGCGTCGAGGGTGATGATGTCCAGGTCGATGCCGGGGTGTGCGCGGTGGAAGTCGTGCAAGAGTGTGGAGGTGATGATGCGGCGGGCGACGATGTCGACGCGCAGCGCCCGGCGGCCGGGGCGCACCGAAGCGTCGGCGCGGTCGGCTACGCGGAGGAGTTCGCGAGCATGCGGGAGGAAGGCTTGGCCGTCGATGGTCAGTTGCGCGCCTCGGGGAGTGCGGGCGAACAGTCGCACGTCGAGGTATTTCTCCAGTGCCGCAATGCGTTTGGAGACAGCCTGCTGGGTGATCGACAGGGCGTCGGCGGCTTCGGAGAATTGGCCCGTCTCCGCGGCGGTGACGAAGGTGCGCACGGCGTTGAGATCCACGCAGCCAACCTAGTCGAACAACCGTTGGTTGTGGCTCGCCGATCGGGTTGTTGTTTGATCGGCACTCTTCGGCCTTGCTTTGATCTCAGCGATCAACAGTGAGTTGTTCGGTGAGAGGTGGATTTCGTGGCTGCCAGACGATCTTTGGGCCGCCGGTTCCGATGGCTGTGGACGTCCTATGCGGTCAGCGCGTATGGCTCGGGGTTGGGGTTCGGGGCGCTACCGCTCATCGCGGTGCTGGTATTGGATGCCAGTCCGATCGAGGTGTCGATGCTGGCGGCGATGGGGCCGGCGGTGGGGGCGCTGATCGCGCTGCCGCTCGGGCCTTGGGTGGAGTTTCGGCGTAAGCGGCCGGTGATGGTCGCGATGGATGTGATTCGGTGCGCGGCCATGGTGTCGATTCCGATTGCGTACGCGGTGGGGTGGCTCGGATTCGTTCAGCTGCTTGTTGTTTCGGCGGTGGTGGCCGCCGCCAAGATCGCGTTCAACGCGGCGAGCGGGGCCTATCTCAAATCCATTGTCCGGCAAGAGAATCTGCTCGTTGCCAATGCGCGGTTCGAATCGACGAACTGGAGTTCCATTGCCGTCGGCCCGCCACTGGGTGGCGCGGCGATCGGGGTATTCGGGCCGGTGGTCACGGTGGTGGCGGATGCGCTGAGTTACCTGCTTTCCGCGTTGGCGCTCAGCGCGATTCGCGATCGGGACGAAGAGCCGCCACATGTCGGCGCACCCGGGATGCGGGGTGGGCAACTGTTCGACGGTTGGCGGCATTTGTTCACGCACCCCGGCCTGCGTGCGCTCTATCTCAATCAGCTGATCGTCAGCGGATTGATCATGGCTACCGAACCGCTGTTGGCTGTCCTGCTACTGCGAGAGCTCGGATTCGCGCCCTGGCAATACGGACTCGCTTTCGCCGCGCCCTGCCTGGGTGGGCTGATCGGCTCGCGGCTGGCGAGTCGCGTGGTGGCGCGATATGGGCGAGACCGGATCCTGCGAGTGGTCGGCGCCTTGCGCGCGGTCTGGCTGATCGGCCTGGTCTTCGTTCAGCCCGGGCTCGTCGGTCTGGTGACCGTGATGGGCGTTGAGCTCGCGATTATCATCAGCATGAGCCTGTACAACCCGGTGCTGGCCACCTATCGACTCGAGCACACACCTGAAGAGCTTGTCGCGCGAACGCTTTCAGCCTGGTCCGTCGGCACGGGCGCAGCCATTGCCACGCTGAGCACACTCGGCGGAGCAATAGCGGCTCTCACCAGTGCGCGCACGGCGATTGCGGTTGCGGGGCTGCTGATCCTCGCCAGCCCGCTACTGTTCCCCCGGCGCGAAGGCTCCCGGCCCACGGAATCCCCGGGTTCGGAATTGATCACCCAAACGGGAATTAAGTCCCGTTAGCGCTGGTTACCCCTTCCGTCTCCACTTAACGGAACTTCAGAACCGTTAAGGAGTTGTCGGAAGGACAGATCGATGAAGAACACCTGGTGGGCACGTTTGGCCGCCGGAGCTGCTGCCGTGGTTGTCGCGGGCGGAATCGGACTGACGGCCATTCGCGCCGATGGTGAACCCGCCCTCGCGTGGGATGCCGCATGGTCGGCGGCTCCGCAGTTGCCGAGCATCGGATTCGAGCCGAACTGGGCCGAGCAGGGTTTCGACAATCAGACCGTGCGGCAGGTCGTGCGGATTACCGACGGTGGATCGGCCGCTCGGATCACCCTGTCCAACCAATACGGTGATCACGCGCTGCGTATCGGACGCGCCACCGTCGCCCGTACCGCGCAGGGAGCCGCGGTCGATCCGAATTCACTGCGGGACTTGACCTTCCACGGCGATAAGGCGATCGACATCTCAGCCGGTGGCACTTTGACCAGCGATGCCGCCGATCTGCCTCTCGCACCGTTCGATTCGGTCACGGTGACCCTGTATCTGTCCGGTCCGACCGGTCCGGCCACTTTCCACTCGCAGGCGTACGCCAGCAGCTATCGCGCCGACGGTGAACATGCCGCCGATGCGGCGGCGGACTCCTTCACCGCGGTCACCCACTCCTGGTACTACCTCACCGATGTCCAGGTCAGCGGTGCACCCGACGCCGAAACTCGCTCCACTGTCGTGACTTTCGGTGATTCGATCACCGACGGATTCGGATCGGCCAACGACACCAATACCCGGTATCCAGATCACCTCGCGCAGCGGCTCGCTGCCGCCGGGATACCTCGCACCGTGCTCAACGAGGGGATCGGAGGCAATCTGGTCCTGCATGATTCAGCCTGGTTCGGGGAGAGCGGTGTCGCGCGGTTCGAGCGCGACGTGCTGTCCAAGCCGGATGTGAAGAGCGTGATCGTGCTGGGCGGACTCAACGACATCGGATTCTCCGAGGTGGATCTGCCCACCTACAAGCCCAATCCGCAAGTGTCGGTGCAGCAGTTGATCGATGGGCACCGCAGGCTGATCGCCGCGGCGCATGACGCCGGGGTACGGATCATCGGCGCGACCCTGCTTCCGATGAAGGGAGCGGAGTACTACACGGCGACTTCCGCGGCGAAGATTCGCGAGTTCAACGAGTGGATGCGCACCAGCGGTGAGTACGACGCCGTGGCCGACTTCAATGCCGCGGTCGCCGACCAGTTCGACAGCGAAAAGCTCAATCCCGCTTGCGATTCCGGTGACCACAAACATCCCAACGGCGCGGGGTACCAGGCGATGGCCGCAGCGGTCGACCTCAACGCGCTCTGATCACCTCGATCATCTTCATCGGTGCGCGCTGGGCAATTTCGGCGGCAGATCGAAATGTTGACGGCCTCGCGAAACTCCGGTACCAATACGCCGACCGAAGCGACCAGCATGGGAATGAACGTGTCCAGTCCGACTCGACGATCACTGACGATCGCCCACACGATCGGCATCTGTGTGGGCTTGGCGCTCCTGCTGGCCGGGGTCATTCGTCTGGCGCTGGTGCCCGTTCAATGTTCGGGGCACACCATGGGATCGACCGAGGTGTGCACCCGAACCGAGAAGGGGCATGCCGTGACGCGGGATTTCGAACAGCAACGGTCACTTCGCCATTCGACCGATGGGTTCCTCATCGTCGCCGGTTCGGCTGTGGCGGGAGGCTCGGTCCTGCTATTGCGGCGATCTCGGCGACGTTAGCCTCGCTTGCCTGGTGCCTTGATCGAGCCTTTCATCGCCAGACCTGCGACCGGGGCCGACTTGGCAGTCGGGATTGTCGCGGCGCCGGGGGCCTTCGCTCCCGGTTTCTTGGCGAGGCCCTTCATTGCCAGACCCTTCGCAGGGGGCGCGGGGAGAACCGCGGCAGAGATTTCGTCGTCGAGATCCGCTGTCGGACTCTGGATTTGGGCGGGAGAGTCGGCGGTGACCACGGTGGGATCGGTGCCGCGAATCTCCGAGGTCCGGTCCACCCGCAGGTTCTGCGACAGGGTGGCGGGATCGATACGGGTGATGGCGTCGAGCATGAGCTGGGCGACATCGACGACCTCGACTTTCTGCGCGGTGTCGAGTCCGTCCTGGCGGGCGGTGACGCCGTCCGAGAGCATGACGCGGCAGAACGGGCAGCCGGTAGCGATCTTGCCCGGGGTCGGCGTGGCAGAGAGGGTGGCGAGAGCTTCGTCGGCACGGTCGATATTGATGCGTTTGCCGAGTTGTTCTTCCATCCACATGCGCGCGCCACCGGCGCCACAGCACATGGAACGTTCACCGTGGCGGGGCATTTCGATCAGCTTGGAGCCCGAGGCCTCCATCAGCTCACGCGGCGCGTCGTAGATCTTGTTGTGCCGGCCCAGGTAGCAGGGGTCGTGGTAGGTGACGTTCTGCGCGACCGGGGACACCGGGATCAGGTTCTTCGAACGCACCAGGCGGTTCAGCAGCTGGGTGTGGTGCACCACCTCGTAGGTGCCGCCGACCTGCGGGTACTCATTGTTCAACGCGTTGAAGCAGTGCGCACAGGTGACCACGATCTTCTTCTTGGACGCCTCGACGCCCTCGAACACCGAATCCAGCACCGCGATGTTCTGCATGGCCAACTGCTGGAACAGGAACTCGTTACCCGCACGCCGCGCCGAGTCACCGGTGCAGGTCTCCTCCTGACCCAGCACCATGAACTTCACACCCGCGGTGGCCAGCAACTCGGCCACGGCCTTGGTGGTCTTCTTCGCACGATCCTCGTACGCACCGGCACAACCGACCCAGAACAGGTACTCGTACCCGTCGAAGCTATCGGCGTCCTTACCGAAAACCGGGACCTCGAAATCGATTTCGCTGATCCAGTTCAGGCGATCCTTGGCGTTCTGACCCCACGGATTGCCCTTGTTCTCCAGGTTCTTGAACAGACCCGCGAGCTCGGACGGGAACTCCGACTCGATCAGCACCTGGTAACGGCGCATATCGATGATGTGATCCACATGCTCGATATCGACCGGGCACTGCTCCACACACGCACCACAGGTCGTGCACGACCACAACACCTCCGGATCGATCACACCGCCGGAGTCGGGGCCCTGATACTCCCCCACCAGAGGCCGTTCAGCTTCTGCGCGTTGCGATTCCGACAGCTTGGCCGTATCACCACCGAGCAGGTACGGCGCTTTCGCATAGGTGTGATCGCGCAGTGAGGTGATGAGCAGCTTGGGCGACAACGGTTTTCCGGTATTCCAGGCCGGGCACTGACTCTGGCACCGACCGCACTCGGTGCAGGTGGTGAAGTCCAGCAACGCTTTCCAGCTGAAGTCCTCGACCTTGCCCGCACCGAACGCGTCCACGTCCGGGTCTGCGCTCTCCATATCGAGCACTTTGCCGCCGGACATCATCGGCTTGGCCGCACCCAGCGCAACGCCGCCGTCGGGTTCACGCTTGAAGTAGATATTCACGAACGCCGACAGCCGATGCCAGGCAACGCCCCAGGTCAGATACCTGCCGACCAGATACAGAAACGCGGCTCCCGCAAGCATTTTGACGAAAGCGAAACACGAGATGAGCACCGGGCTGGCGGGCAGCAACTTGGCCACCTGCATCGTCACCGGATCGGTCGCGAGATGCCCACCGCCATAGGTGGCAATCCGCCCGGCCTTGACGAGCACATCTCCGAAACCGTGTGTGGCCACGATCGTTTCGATGATGTACGCCGCCCGGAAGTTGGATCCGCCGAACCGCGACAGCCGATCGGCGCGACGCGGATGATTCAACTGCCGGATGATGATCAACGCCCCGATACCGAGCAGGGTGCCGATACTCAAAATCTCCTCGAGCAGGTGATACCCGACCGTATGGCCCACGATCGGCCACCCGAACTCGGGATCGAAAGTCTGCCCGTACGACTCGAAATAGAACACCATCCCGAGCAGGAACCCGACCATCACCAGCCAATGCGCCCACCCGACAGTGCGGAACTTGTTCATCCGCGTATGCGCCGCCACCTCGACGACAACGGTCTTCAGCCGAGGCACCACCGGCCGCCACCGCGACCGATCCGCCTGCCCAGCCCGCAGCACCCGAACCATCCGCGCCAACCCGACGCCGAGCACGCCCCAGCAGTACAGCGTGATGAGCGCTCCGATGATCCCCAACGTGATGGTCGCGGTACTCACACCGACCCCCCGGTCTCGAGAAAGCCCCTGAACAGCACAAACATTCAAGTTACTGTCCGGTAACTTAGATCCAATTTCAGCCATCATGACACCGGCAGGCCATTTCGGCAAGATCACCCGCGCTCCGAACACTCTGCGACAGAGGCCATATCGCCACCACGCGGTGAGATACTCGGCGACTGTGGACGACACCACTCCCGAGGCACGGATACACAACTGGCACATCGCATCACGCGAGTACGAGCGCCAGGAATCCCACCGCGGCCGCCGCTTCGCCTACCCCGACATCGACCCTCGCACCACCGCCCTGGTCGTCATCGACACGGTGCCGTTCCACGTCGCCGACAATCCCTACTGCCGAGGGATAGTGCCCAATATCAACAGCTTGGCCGCATCACTGCGCGCGGCGGGCGGAACCGTGGCCTGGGTAATACCCGGCGCCACCGCCCCGACCCCCGCGATGATCGACTTCTTCGGCCCCCGACTGGCTGAGACCTACAGCAAGACAGGCGGTTCCGGCCCTGCCCACGCCCGCATCTGGCCGGACCTACACACCGAACCTCGGGACCTTTTCGCCGAAAAGTCCGCTTTCAGCGCCTTCTTCCCAGGCCGCAGCCCCTTGCGCCACCTACTCGAACAGCGCCACATCGACACAGTCCTCATCACGGGCACCGTCACCAACGTCTGCTGCGAATCCTCCGCCCGCGACGCCTCCACCCTCGGCTTCCGAGTAATCATGATCGCCGACGCCAACGCCACCCGCCTCGATACCGAACACAACGCCACCCTCCACACGATCTACAGATCGTTCGGCGACGTCCGCCCCACCGCAGACGTCCTCACCATGATCAGCGCGGCAAATCCTCTTCCCCCTCAACAACACTCACGATGACGTCGCCAGCCTCGAAATCCGACTTCCGCAGCTCGGGAACCACGAGTCCGAGCTGAACTACGCCCTCCGGTCCCACCCTGTTCGAGCCATCGATAGCGACGCAGGTCGCCGCCGGACCCAACCTTCCGTCCGTCCGCACCACCATGACCCGATCACCAACGGCCACTACACCGCACTCGACATATCCGACAACTGCGGTCCCTCGCCCCGTCAGCGTGTACGCGGCCTCGACCCGAAACCGGAACCACTCACCGTCTGGCGTCACCGATACTCCTCGATTGGTTGCGTGACAGTGAAATTTAGCGCGAACAGCGCGTGCCGTAGAGCCGCAATCGACCGTTCCTTCCAGCGAATCGAGCGCAGGTGTGACGAACGAAGTTACTCGGGAGCGCGATCGGCTGGCCTGGGAGAAGCGTATCGCCCGCGACCGTAAAAACATCCGCGCGGTCAAATGGGCGGAACGGCAGGCGGATCGCCTGGTCGCGCGTCTCGCGCAGCGCCAACATACGTCAGGGTGAGTGCGCGACTGGCCACACAAGTGCGCCAGAGAATTGCTGCTGGCTGTAACGTCGATGTCGGGATCAGTGGTGCCGGCATGGAGCGGTTGCGGTAGACGACGCCGATCCCGTGTCAGAGGTTGAAGATTCGCGCCGCGTTGCCGCCGAGGAACAGATCTCGAGCTTCGGCGTCGAGGCCTAGTTTGTCGATGTGTTGCAGGCAGCGGTCCGCGGACAGCATCGGCCAGTTGGTGCCGAACAGGACGCGGGTGCGGCCGGGGCCTCGCATGTAGTCGATCAGTGTGGCGGGGAGGCGGTGCACGGCGTAGGCCGAGGTGTCGACGTGGAAGTTGGGGTATTTGGTGGCCAGGGAGATGACCTCGTCGATCCAGGGGTAGCCGACGTGGCCGCCTACGACCACGAGGTCGGGGAATTCGAGCAGGACATTGTCGAGGTATGGGATGGGGCGGCCGGGTTCGGAGGGGCACAGTGGGCCGGTGTGGCCGATCTGGGTGCAGAAGGGGATGCCGAGTTCTACGCAGGTGGCGTAGAGCGGGTAGTAGCGGCGGTCGTCCGGGGGCAGGTTCCACAGCCAGGGCACCACTCGGAGTGCGACCAGGCCGAGATCGGTTACCGCGCGGCGCAATTCGCGGACGGCGTCGACCGGGTAGCGTAGGTCCACCGCGGCTACGCCGGTGAAGCGGTCCGGATGTGCGCGCACGGCGGCGGCGACTTCGTCATTGTCGATCAGCATGCCCTGCGGGCTCGACCACGCGCACAGTAGTGCGCGTTCGACGCCGGCGGCGTCCATTGCCGCCAGCGTCGCATCGGTCATGGAGGCGGCAGCGAGGGCACCGCCATCCTGACGGGTCCAGCGCAGCAGGGTGGCGAGCCAGGGCTGGCTCAGGAATAACTCGTTCGGTTGCTGTGACCAGGCGTCGATGATTCGTGTCATACCGGACAAACATACTTCACTAGTGTAGTGTCGTCAATCATGGACTCCCCCAGACAGTTTCACTCGGGCAATCGGCGCGTGTATTTCAACCTGCAAAGGGTCGCGCAGCGGTTGAAAGTGGCCGCCGATGAACAGTTCCGGGTGGCCGGGGGGATCACCACATCGCAGGCGGCGGCACTGGCGATCGTGGTGCGCAATCCCGGCTGCGCGCAGCGGCTGCTCGCCGATGAGCTGGGTCAGCGCGAATCGGCGATCACCACGATGGCGGCCCGGCTCGAGACCGCCGGATTGGTCGAACGCCGCCCCAGCGCCGCAGATTCACGCGCGTGGGAGCTGTGGCCGACGACGGCGGGACGCGAGGCGATGACCGGGCTCCATCAGGCACTCGCGGTGATCAATGAATTGCTCGAAGAGGCCGTCGGCCCCGATAACGTCGACGACTTCGCCGATGCCCTGGAACGACTGGGACACGCACTGGATTTGCGTGCCTGACAGTCGATTTCAGTTCGGATCGTAGTAGGACGGATCGATGAGATCGCGGGTCCGCGCGATAACCCGATCGCGGAACAGCCGCACCACTGGCCAGGGGCGGAACGCGAGAGTCATTGTCTGAACGCGCAGTTCGTGATCGACGCGAATCAGGCTGGCGGCCTCGACCGGGATGCCCGAGATCTCGCATGTCCACAGGCTCAACAGATTCGGCTTCGCCATCATTCGCAGGCCGGTATCACGCTCACCGTAGACGGCCGCCGCGTGCGAGACGATGGTCCGCACATCATCGATCCCCGCGACTGGACGCAGCGAGACTGGGCTGTGCAGGACGATATCTGCGGTCGCGTCGAATGGCAGGCGAGGATCGACCCGCTCACCCGAATCCAGTGGTAAGACAGTCAAATCGGTGCCAGCGGGCAGATCCCACGACTGCCCGGGCAATAGATCACCACTGAGCATCCGCACCCGATCGCCCCATTCCGTCGTACCCGGATACGAGCTGAGCAATACCTGGATCTCGACACCCGCGCGCGTGCGCTGCCCGACGGTCATGCCGTGAATCGTTTCGCCCTCGAATCCCGCTGTCCAGCAACGCGCTTTGAGACGTTCGGAGTCGAGCGCCAGCGTTTGGTCCAGTGAGGACAACGGGGCCGCCAGTATTTCACTGAGCTTGGCCACGAGCGCCGGGTCCGCGATCCCACCCGAGGCGAAGGGATGCTTCAACACCACTTCGCCACCGGGTCGAATATTCCACTCCCGCAACAGATCTTCGATGAACATTCCGGAGAACCTGGTCGGTGTCATCGTCTCGCTAGGGCTTGCGGCCGATACCCGCCCAGTACCAAGCACTTTCGGCTTCGCCGACGGCCACCGGCCGGTCGGTGAGATCGGGCCGCCACGACGCGACCGGGACCAGGCCCGGATCCACGAGCGTGGTGCCCGCGAACAGATCGCTGGTGTCGGACTTGCTACGCGGATGGAATTCGATACCCGAGGCCACCGCCGCGCCCACCACGCCGGCCATCGCCTCGGGCGCGAAATCCGCTGTGGGGTGGGTGATTACGAGGTAGCTGCCGGACGGCACCGCGGCCAGCAGCTCGGCGACGATATCCTGCGGACGGTCCTTGTCCCCGAAGTACATCATGATGGCGACGAGCATGATCGCGACCGGCTCGGACAGATCCAGCGTGCCGGTCAGATCCGGATGCTCCAGGATCGAGCGCGGATCATGCAGATCGGCGTGGATGAAGCGGGTGCGCCCCTGCGGGGTGCTGTCCATCAGCGCGCGAGCGTGCGCCAGCACGATCGGATCCTTGTCGACGTAGACCACCCGCGCGTTCGAATCGAGCTGCTGGGCGACCTCGTGTGTGTTTCCGGCCGTGGGGATTCCGGTGCCGATATCGAGGAACTGGGTGATCCCGGCGTCGGAGACCAGATGCCGGACCGCGCGGGACAGGAAGGCGCGATTGGCGCGCGCCATGGTCTTGATGGTCGGGACGTGTTCGGCGATGGCGTCACCGAGCGCGCGGTCCGCCGGGTAGTTCTCCTTGCCGCCTAGCCAATAGTCGTAGACGCGGGCCTCGTGGGCGATGGTGGTGTCGATCTCGGTGGGTAGCTGGGTGTCGAAAGCGTCGTCGGGCATGGGAACTGTATTCCGATCAGTGTCGCGGGCGGGTGGTGCGGAAGGTGTCGAGCAGGTGAGCGGTGCGGTCGGGCGGCAGCGCGCAGACGCACAGGCGGGCCCAGGTCGCGTTGAATCGGTCCACATCGCCGGGCCGGTCCAGGAATTGCGGGCCGGACGGGTGCGGGAAGTGCGCGAGATCGCTGAGTTCGGGTGCGGCGAACCGCAGCATGGTGAACGCGGTGCCACTGATCGCGGGGCCGCCGATGTGATCGGGCAGCACCTGCACGGTGATGTTCGGGCGGGCAACCAGTTCGGCCAGATGGTCCACCTGGCCCTGCCAGATGGCGGCTCCGCCGAGCGGGCGGCGCAGCGCGGCCTCCTCGATGACGAACCACGCCTTGGGCGCGTCCGCGCGGGTGAGCAGGCGCTGGCGGCGGGTCAGCAACTCGATGCGGTTCTGGATGGCGGCGGCGGGTTGTTGATCGGCGATGGCGAAAATGGTGTGCGCGTAGGACGGCGTCCACACCAGATCCGGCAGCAGACTCGGTGCGTAGCAGCGGATCAGCGCCGCGGAATCCTCGAGCGCGAGGTAGGTGTCCGGTCGCGCGGTGGCCAGATCCGCACCGGCCTGCCAGCGGCCGGTGGCGTTGGCGCGCTCGGCCAGTCGCCGGAATTCCGAACGCGTGGCGGCATCGCGCACACCGTAGGCGGTCAGCAGATCGTCGATGTCCTTGGCGCGGAAGATCACCCGTCCGGCTTCGAGTCGGCTGATCTTGGAATGCGAGGCGCGAATCGCCCGCCCGGCGGTCTCGCCGCTGATCCCGGCCGTTTCCCGGAGCTTTCGCAGGCGAACCCCGAGCACCCTGCGCAGCAGTGCGGGGTCCTCCCCCGGGTCGTCATCAGCGCAGGTTTGCCTAGAGTCCTCGATCACTGCCACTCCTGTCGGCGTCGGTGTCGCGAACACGAGTGTGCCACAACCTATTCCATCACGAGTTCGAAAAACTGTGCACGTGCCGATGCACGTGCAGCGAGGTATGATGCGTGCGGGATCTGCCGGGATCCCTTTTTGGGGGCTCACATGGAAACGAGTTACACCACCGCCGGACTCGGCTCCGGCGCCTATCACAGGCTCGACATCGCCGATGTCGTTCGCTCGTATGGAATCGATTCGGTCCAGCATCGGATCAAGCAACTGCACGTCAACGGAATGCATTACGCGGCAACGGCTATCGAACGCGAACTCGCGGCCGCGCAGCTGACCGAACCGGCCGAGATCTATCCGCGCTCGGCATGAACCTGCGCCCTGTCGTACTCGATCGAGTACGACAGGGCGCGCCCGAGCGCCGCTAAATCAGCGCGGCCTGTTTACGCATGCGGCGCTGCACATCTCGCATCATCGACTTGGTGCCCGCGAAGCGCAGAAACTTGGGCACGAACCGATTCACGAATCCGACGAAGACGAACAGGTGCTCGAAGCGCCGCTGATCGGTCGCGGTCCACTCCACCCCCATCGCCTCGCGAAAGTACGGCGCCAGATATCCGGCGGTGAGGAATCGCAGCAGACCCCCGAACATCAGCCGCAGATACCAGTGGATCATCCGCAGGTGCAGCAGATCGTCGATGTACGCGCGCACTTCGGGATCGACCGCGATGCTCTGGCACGCCTCATTCCAGAACACGTCGAAATCGGCGCGGGTCTTGGGCCACATATCCTCGGTGACCTGCAATGTGGTGCCCAGCGTCGAGGACGTCGAATAGAACGCCTCGGCCTGCTCCGGACTCATCTTGCCGTGCAGCAATTGGTACGAATCCTCGAATCCGACATAGATGCTCGCCGCGACCCAGCGCTGCAGATTCCGATCGAAGGCGTTGTACTTGACCTTCGCACCGGGCTCGGACTTGACCTGCCGATGCGCGACATTGACCGCCTCGCGGAATATCGCCTTCTCCTCGGGCGAACCCAGAATCGCGACCGCCAGGTAGGAGGCGGTGGTACGCAAGCGCTTCCACGGATGCGCCATCAGCGAACCGGATTCGACCTTGCTCTCCAGCACCCCGCGCCCGACCCCCGGATGCGCCAACTGCATGGCGACATTGGCCGCCGCGCCGGAGAACTGCCAGAAGTCCAGCGCGTCCTGCAATTGCGGCGGCCGCTTGGTCTCGGAGCGATGAATCGACGGAATCGGAATCCGCGTCTGCGCATTGGTCAACGGCTTACCGCCCGCGGCGACGGGGCCATCCGGAACAACCGCGAAGCGGCTCTTCGGAACGTCCTCGTACTGCGGTTCCGGGTCAGCGGTCATGATGGTTCCCTTGGTCGTACGGGCAAATCGGCACAGCCGCGGAGCAACTCCCACTCCGATCAGAATGGATAGTAACTTAATTGCCCTGGGCGATAGGCGTCAATGATCGGAAGTCTGTTGGCCTGCCTGAGAGAACCCGATTCGACCTGCCAGTTCTCTGAAGATTGATCAGTAACATGCTCGCCTCAGCCCAGCAGGCTATGCCGATCGGGGCGTGGCATGCGGGTCTGCGACACTGATCGAAGGACTACACCGCAAACCGCTCGACTTCTCGTAGGCAATCGACCGCGATCGCTGACCATGGAGGCAAGCCGCGATGTCCAGATCACACGACCCGATCACCGATGCCGGCACGCCCCGCGCCATCGCCGATACCTACATTCACGAGTTGGCAGCCTTGGACGCTTTTCTCGGGGTGCGCACCGGGCTGGACACCCCTGATGGCGCACTGCCGGATCTGTCGCCGGATGGCCTGACCGCCGTCGCGGAGTTGGCCCGCCGCACACTGACCCAGCTGGACGCCACCGAGAAGGGCAACCGGGTCACCGATGCGGGCGAACAGCGCTGCGCCACGCTGCTTCGCGAACGACTGACCATCGAACTGGATTTGCGCGCGGCCGGTGAGGACCGGCGTACCGTGCTGCCGTTCAACGCCCTCACCCTGACCGCGCCGTCGGCATCGCCGGTGATGGGTCTGCGCGACATCTTCACCCTGATGCCCACCGAAACCCCCGAGCAATGGCAGGTCATCGGGCGGCGAATGGCGAATATCCCCGCGGCGCTGGAGCAGTACCGCGCGACTCTGACCGATGCGATCCACCGCGATCTGCTGTGCGGACCGAAGCAGGTGTCCGAGGTGCTCGGGGCGCTGAAACAGTTGATATCCGGGAGCAGTGCCGGCGGCTGGTTCGGCGACTTCGCTTCCGCCGCGCCGGAATCGGTGCGCCCGGAAGTGGATGCGGCGGCCACGGCGGCAGGCACGGCGATGGCCGGGATGAAGGACTGGCTGGAACAGGTCTACGCGCCCGCGGTGATCGAGCAACCGGACACCGTGGGGCAGCAACGCTATGCGCGCTGGGTCCGGTATTGGTGCGGGGCGGACCTCGATCTCGACGAGGCCTACCACTGGGCCTGGCGGCAGTTCACCGATGTCGAGGCCGAGATGCGGCAGGTCGCACAGACCGTGCGGCCCGGCGCGGCACCGCTTCAGGCCATGGCGTGGCTGGATGAGCACGGCGAGGCGTACGAGGGCACCGATGCCATCCGCGCGTATCTGCAACGGCAGATCGACCGGGCGATCGGCGATATGCAGGGTAAATACTTCGACCTCGCCGAACCGCTGTTGAAGGTCGAGGCGATGATCGCTCCGGCCGGAGCGTCCGCCGCCGCGCCGTACTACAGCCCGCCCGCCGTCGATTTCTCCCGCCCCGGCCGGACCTGGCTGCCGACCGGCGGCAAAACCCGATTCCCGATCTGGCGGCTGGTCGACCTGTGGTATCACGAGAGCGTTCCGGGGCATCACGTTCAGCTGGGCCAATGGACGTATCTGGCAAAGGAACTCACCGTCTACCAGAGCACCATGGGCTTCGTCGCCGCCAATGCCGAAGGCTGGGCGATGTACGCCGAGCATTTCATGGACGAACTCGGGTACTACGACAAAGATCCGGCGATCCGGCTGGGCTACCTCAACGCGCAGATGCAGCGCATCCAGCGCGTCATCATCGATATCGGTATGCACGCCGGGTTGAGCTTTCCGGCATCGGCACCGATGCTGGCCGGAAAGCCGGTGAGCCCCGAGAACGCACGGGCCTTCTTCGGTGCCTATTGCGGGCTGCCCGGCGACCAGCTCGACGCCGAGATCATCCGGTACCTGAGTTTGCCTGGACAGGCCATCACTTACAAACTAGGGCAACGGGTTTGGCTCGCGGGCCGAGATGCCGCCCGCAAGGCGCACGGGGATTCCTTCGACCTCAAAGCCTGGCATATGGCGGCGGTCTCGCAGGGTTCGCTGGGACTCGACGAGCTGGCCGTTGAGCTGGCAGCACTCTGAATACCGCTGGGACACAGCGGTATCGGCCTGCCTGTGAGTGCTCGGGATCTCAGGTGGGGCGGATTCCACTCCAGCCCAGTGGAAGTGCGACGCGCAGGGTGCGGATCTCCTCGACCAGGTCGGCATAACCCTCCTGGATCTGGGCGAAGCGCAGCGCCGCGTCGTGTTGCTGTTGAGCGCTGGAGCTGTGGCGCAGGGTCCATTGCATCTGGGCATAGGTGGCGGCGACGTGGCTGATGACCTCGCCGAGCGAATGGGTATGGCGGCGGCCGGTACTGGGGCGTGGGAGGTGGAAGGCGGACCAGTCGTCTATCAGGCCGATGAGGATATTGATCCGGCCTCGGGTGACGGTGGCGTCGAAACCGGTGGGGCGACGGGTGGGTGACACCGATGCGGTCAGCAGGGTGGCGTGCAGGTAGGCCAGTTCGCGGGACCAGCCGATCAGCGGCGAGCCCCCTTGCAGGGTTCCGGCCACGGCCAGCAGCAGGTGGCGCGCTTCGAGCAAACCCTCGGTGGGGCGGGCGCGTTCGCTGTCGGATCGGGTGTCGTGGGAAGGGGCTGCGCGCATCATCGATCTGGTTCTCGGTCTCACGTCATGACGTCCGGGGCGGAGGTTTCCAGGGGCAGGGTGCAGCGGGTGAAGGTGCGGCCGCCGTCGATGAATCGATGGGTGGACTCGCACAGGGTGGTCAGGCGGGTGGCGACCTCGTCGTCGCGCGGGTGAGGTTCTTCGAGTTCGATGACCAGTCGGCCGCTAGGCGTGCCGAGCAGACGGATCACCGCGGATTCGGATTCGGGTGTGGCCGGGCGGATGGCATCGTTGATCAGGGCCGCGTAGATCATGTCGACCGATTGGATGGCCGCGATGCGGCCGAGGCGGAAAAGCTCGGTGGCCGCGTCGAGTTGGGCCACGGCGGGAATGGCGCCGATCCGGGATTCGACGAGAATGTGCACCTGGGCATCGGGCCGGGCGAGCGGCTCGGTCGGGTGGGGTGCGTCGAGATAGTGGATGGCGGTGCCCGCGCGGGCGAACTGCGCCAGCAGTGCCCGGCCGGATGGGCCGAGCGTCATCAGGTGGTCCCGGCCGGGCACGATCAGGTGCGTCTGCACCGAATCGTCGAGAGCATCGAGGATGTGCCATAGCGTGTCGGCGCGGGGCCAGGGATTGAAAAGCCGCGCGAGATCGACGTTCCACGATTGCGCGACATGTTCGAGCTGACGCAGCAGGGGTGCCGCGGGGTTGCCGCGATCGATCTCGCTGAGCATCTCGCGTAGTAGTACTTCCGCGGCGATGGGCTCGAAAATCACTGTGCCGTCACTGAACCCGGCGTCGGCGGCATACTCGCGGATCGCGTGCGCCACCGCACCAGGGGCATCCGCCAGCAACTCGAGGCGGGCGTATCCGAACCACATATATCGAGTCAAGCGGGAAATTGATTCTGCGGCAATGACATTCGGTAGGTCAGTTGCGGACGAGGACCTGTCGCGGGCAGGACATCGTCCTCACCACCATGACATTTCGAAATGTCATGTACGCGTGACTATGTCATGCCGGACATGCTGAATAGTGTCCTCCTACGCGGTAGCCAGACGGTGCTCCACCGGCGAATACAGCTGGTGCGAGGGCATTTCGATGGTTTGCCGGATCTCCTGACAGACATCACGCACATCCGAGCGAGGTGAGGACAGGGTGGCCGCACGCAGCATCCAGCCCAGCCGGTCGGCGACGCGGCCGCTGTCGACCTGACCGGTCAAACTCAGTGAGGCACCGGCGAATTCCACCGCCTCATCGATCTGACGCAGCCGGAAAGCGCCGGTGGCGAGGGTGATGTTGTCGAACAGCAGGCTGCGCGCGGGCCGACCCGGTGCGTATGCGGCCAGCGAGGCACGCGCGCTGTCAACGGCTTTGAGCGTGTACTGCTCGGCCTCGTTGCCGTCGGCGGTCAGTGCATACTCGTTGTAGATCACCGACTGCATGCCCGTGAACTCGCCGGGGCTGAAGAAGACCCGGGTCCACGGGTCGATGAGATCGCCGACGCGGGCGATCTCCTCCTCGGCGCGGGCCAGCGCCAGGCGCATGCGACCGGCGTCGTTCATCATCGCGTGTGCCCACGCCTCATTGGCGTACAGGCGGGCCGATTCCCCGCCGTTGGCGGCATCCTGAGCGGGGAGTTGGCCGAGCTGGAACATGCGCAGCGCGGTGCGCGGATCGCGTTCGATCAGGCTGATTCGGCCCAGTACGTACAGGATTGACGCGACCAGGCTGTCCGCGCCCGCACGCCGCGCGAAAACCATTGCCATGGTCGCGAATTGGCGAGCGCGATGCTGGTCGCCGATATCGTGGCTGGCCCAGCCCGCCAGGCGGGCAAGATCGGCCGACGCGATCAGCATGGCGTGCTCGCGGGCCTGGCCCCGACAGCGTGATAGCAGAGTCGTCGACCATTTGAGCAGGCTCGCGGCCGCGGACACAATGGCGGAACCGCCATGGCGCTGGTCGATTTCGCGCAATCTGGCGGTGGTGACGCGCACGAAGTCCAGGTCCGGTTCAGTACCGCCGAACACCGCCTCGGGCCCGCCCAGGGACGGCAGCCACGGCAGCAGAATGTCCGGTGAGCCGACGACCGCGGTCGCGAGAGCTTCCAGGAAGGTCGAATTCTCCGTGCGGCCGGTGCCGGAATCCTCCGAACATGACATCACGGGCTCGGACCTGACATTCGAATCCGTTGCGGTGGGCACGAAGTCGGGTTCGGGTGCGCCGACGGCGGCCAGCAGGTCTCGATATGTTTTGTTCGGTCTGCGAACCTCGCCGAGCTCCCAGCGCGCGATATGGCGCTCCGAACAGGCGGCGTTGATACCCAACCGGCGCGCGTGCTCGTTGACCAGTTCGGCGAAATCCCCACGGCTGAGCCCCAATTGGGCGCGTCGAAAGCTACGTAGGCGTCGTCCCCAGGTGGTCGTCGCTCCCGCGTGCGGGTCTCTGGGGTCCGTGGCGTCCATGAGTGGCCCCGTCCTTCACCGGCTCACTACCCGCGGCAGGCCGGTCACGGTTCGGTTTCCCGTTCGGGCTTGTTCGCGGAATTATCGTGTCCGATAATCTATCCTGATAATCAGGATTGCGAAACTTGAAGCGGCCCAAGGCGACACAGCCCGATACGGTGGGGAGCCATGCCAAGAACCGCGCGAAAAGTACTATTGGGACGGGAAATCGACGCGATGCTGCGGCGCGCGCGGACAACCCAGGCCGAGGCGGGCAAACTCATCGGAGTCAGTCAATCCCGGATTGCGGCGGCCATAGCGGGCACCGGCAATCTGACGGCCGAGGACCTCGGTGAGCTCGCTCGCAGACTCGGCGTCACCGATGAGGGCTATCTGCGAATCCTGTTGGACCTGCGCGAAGACAGCCATCGCCGCGGGTTCTGGAACTCCGGATACCGGCGGGCCTATATCGAGGAACTGCGGCTGCTGGTCGATCTGGAGAATGTGGCCGACCGGTTGCGCGAGACAGGTGCGGAGATCGTGCCCGGTCTGCTCCAGCATCCCAGCTACATCCGCGCGTTACATGAACCGCTGCAACCGGATCCGGACGATCCGGATGCGGTGACGGTCGAGGATTACGTGCGAGCGCGGTCCGCGCGGCAGCAGATCCTGTTCAAAAAAGGTGCGCCCGAGTTCCACGCCATCCTGTCCGAATCCTGTTTACGGCGCACCTACGGCGGGGACAGCGTGATGCTCGATCAACTCGGGCACCTCATCGAACTCACCCAGCGGCCCAATATCCAGATCCAGATCATGCCCTTCACACACCAGGCCCCCGGCGCGGGAATGGAGGACCGCTACATCCTGGTCCGCGTGCCCTCCCCCGGTGCGGCGGGCGATCTGGAGATGGTGGTCGTGGAGGCGCAGGGCGAAATCCGTTATATCGACGACAAACCCGCGGTCGGCATCCGCGACCGCATCTTCAATCGACTGGCCATGACCGCCCTGTCCCTCGCCGACTCCCGACAGTTCATGGAACACCTCGTGCGCGGACTGCGCAGCCGCCCCACCGTCCGATGACACCCCAATTGCATAGGAAACACGATGTCCAGCAGTGACTTCGAGCCCCGCCCCATCGACACCCACAAGCCGAGTCCGGCGCGGATCTACCACCACATGATCACCGGTGAGGTGATCTTCGAATCCGATCTGCCGTTCATTCACCGGCTGTACGAGGAGATTCCGTTCTATCCCCTGTGGGCGCAGCACAATCGGCGCTTCCTGGGCCGCGCGGTGCGGCATATGGTCGACTCCGGAATCCGCCAATTCCTCGATATCGGTTCGGGTTTGCCGACCGGCGGCAACACCCACGAGGTGGCCCGGAGCCTGGCCCCCGGCACCCGCGTGGTGTACGTCGACAATGACGAGGAAGCCATCAACCGCGCCCGCGACCTGCTGCGTCAACAGGACGTGCTGGAAACCACGGCGATGGTCGACGCCGATCTGCGCGAACCCGCGCGCATCCTCGATCATCCCGACACCAAACGCCTGATCGACTTCTCCGAACCGGTTGGGCTGCTGCTGATCTCGGTGCTGCCCTGGATTCCCGACGCGGCCGATCCGGCGTCACTGCTGGGGCAGTTCCGCGCCGCCGTGGTGCCCGGCAGCCAACTCGCCATGACCCACGTCTCCCTCGAGGACGCGGGCACCGAGATAAAGCAGCAGGTAGCAGCGGGCGCGGCGGTCTTCGGTGACGCCAGCACCCCCGTCACCCTGCGCACCCGGCACCAATTCGAAACCTTCTTCACCGGTTGGAAATTGGCGGATCCGGGCATCACCTACGCCACGGACTGGCATCCCGAAGAACCGGTGGACACCACCGATTACGCCCGTCCATGCAACTTCGCTGCTATCGGAACCCTCCCCTAGCGCGAATAGATAGGTGTGCTGTGCGGCCGCCGATGTCGCCGGCGCACGTTCGAAAGGATCCACCATGCTGTCGACACCGACCGTCGGACAATTCCGCAAGGCCAGCTCCAGCTCCCCGCAACAAGCCTGCGTCATGGTCTACCGCGACGACCAGCGCACGCTGATCTGGGACGACAAACTCGCCGCCACCGTCGACACCCCGCACGTCCCGCCGGGACAGTGCCTGAGCTTCGACCACGAGCAATTCGAAGTGATCCAGGAAGCGATCCGAGCCGGGGAACCGGTTGATCGCTTCCTGGTGATCAACCGAAGATTCGACGGGCTCTACGAATTCAGCGCGGACGCGGAATGCAGCGCGTCCGCGGGAGACGCTCGGCTGTACTTCGACCACCGCGAGTTCATGGCATTCGTGGACGCGGTGGAACAGCACGAGTTCGCACAGTCGGTATTCGTTTAAGCGGTCCGATGTCCGGCGAGGTCCGGCGAGACCTCATGGATTCGCCACCGGCGGGATCTCGGTGAGCGTTGCCACCGGACCCCTGCCGGCACCGGCGACCGACTCGTACACCGTCGTGACGCATCACGACTGTCCGGCGAACTCGATCCGGTCGCCCTCGTGCACAGTGACATGGCGTTCGCCCGTGTGGTCCTTGAGGAACAATAGCGCCGCGCGCCGTACCGCACTGGAGATCTTGCGGGTACGGGCAGCCGCTTGCTCGTAGCCGAGAGCTACTTCGACCTGGATCGTTGAACTGACCCTGCTCATCAGCTCGACGAGTTTGCCTGGCGGGTTGCCCTATAGCTATCTCGTTACCTACCAACTGGTTCGGTCATCGGCACCGCCGCAGAATGCCCGACGCGCGGCACTGTTCCCGTTCTTGGGAAGAAGTTGATCCGCCGTTTCCCGATGCCGGGGACATCCGCATGTGTGGCACGGACGCGATTGTCAGACGCCCGGCGGGATAACCGTCGCCCTGAACAGGTAATCCACACCCTCATAGTGCTTGCCGGAGGGGTTGGGTATCACCTCGTCGATACGGTATTCCAGGTCGCGGGGCAGGATCAGCTCGCGCTGGTATATGTTGCGGCTCTCCTGACCCATCCACAATCCGTGTGATCCCGCGGGCACGTCCAGTTCGAGGCGGTAGCCGCGGGCGTAGTAATCCGGTGGGGCCGCGCCAAGGCTTGTCGAGCTGTAGCCGCGTTCCTTCTGGACGACTCCCCGCAGCAGTGCGGGATCGCGAGCACCGATGGGAATACCGTTCTGATCGACCAGATGGTCGATGGATTCCAGACCTCGCACCGCGCGAACGGAATCGGGCAGGGGTTGGGCTACCGCCCGGTCCATACGCGTGACGCGTGTCTCGATGAGTGCGAGCGAGGGCCTGGACTGTAAGATCTCCCAGAGGTGGTCGTAGTGTGCGAAATTGGTGAACAGTTCCTCGACTCGGGCAGTTGGAGCGGGATGGGAGAGAATCGATTCCAGCAGGGCCCTATCCGACGAGGGCAGCTCCGGATTCCGCAGTACGCGGGTGATGTCTTCCGGCTCGGGCAGGTGGGAATCAGTGAGAGAGCGAAGCCGTCGATAGCGTTCGCTTTCGGCCCGCATCCAGTTCAACCCCACGCCGGGATCGTCGAATCGCAGTACGCGATTGAGTACCGGACCAGAGGTGTAGATGTATGCCTCCTGAAGTTCGCTGCGGGGCAAGCGATCTCGGATCGGACCGAGCACCCTCTCGCCGTACCGCTCCCCCGCCTCATTGCTCGCGTGGGTAATAGCGGACAGCCGCGAGGATTGGGAATCGGCTATCGCGCGCACAGCGGTGCGCTCGACACCATCAGCATCGGTGCATACGGCGCGCATGCGTGAGGCGACCTGTCGACTCACACTGGTCGGGGACTCGACAGCCAGTTCGGTTTCCCGAATGAGCGTGCGTACCAAGCCAATTGCCGCATTGGACAGATTAGCGGAGAACTCTGCGGCCATCGAGGCCTCGGCCGATCACGGGCGCCGGTTCAATAACCCTTCGGCGAACGACCGGGATCGGCCTGTTGCACGTTCGCAGCCAGGTTCGAACCATCTCGCGAAACGTGGTACCGGGCCATGACGTAGTTCATACTGGCGGCGATATTGGCCTGCGGGTCGGTGATATTCGAGGACGTGCCGGCGACGTGGTACGCGGAGAATGTGCCGGGAATGGTCTGGGTGAGGCCTTGCGACGGAGTACCGGCGCGGGCGTTCGAATCGCTCAGGTTGATCGAGCCGATATCGCCGCCGGACTCACGCTCGATCAGTACGCGGTAGCCGCGGGTCCAGTTCGCGCGGGCGACCGGATCGGTGATACCCAGAGCATCGAGCGCCTTGCCGATGTAGGCGTCGATCTCGGTTGAGCTGAGGCGGCGGTGCGGAGTGGAACCACCGGTGGAATTGACCGGCGAAGTGTATTGGCTGTTATAGCCACCGCTGCCATTGGTGGGCACGTAACTGTTTCTCCCGCCGCCCGATCCACTGCCACCGGAACTGCTCGGAATGAAGCCCGGGAAGCTCGAACCACCTGAACCGCCACCCGACGAACCCCCATCGCCGCCCTGATAGCTCTGCGGCACGGTGGCACCGTGGGCGTTGTTCAGATCCCAGGCCTGCACCACGGCGTCCTCGGCTTTGCCCACGGCGTTGTCGATCTGATCGATGGCACCCAATTGTGCTTGCACGCTGGGCTTTGCGGGCACGGTGCCGATGATGCCGTTGATCGTGTCGCGCAATGCCTTCACCTCGGCGCGGGTCTTCTCGGTGATGCCCGCGGACTTCTGCGCGATATCGGCGATATGGGTGTCGAGTGAATTCAGTTCGGATTTGTACTGTGTGAGTTGGGTGTCGGTCGCGTGGTACTGGGTCGCGGCGGCACCGGTGCCCGCCGACTGACCGGTGGCGTCGTTCAACGCCTTGGCGGTAATTTGCTGGGCGATGCCCTTGCCGAGGGTGTCCAGAAGCAGCTGCATGACCTGCTCGGTGGTGCCGATGAAATCGTTCAGCATCGGTGCCTGCGAGACTCGGTTGAGCTTCACGTCGGCACCGGCGGCTGGTAGGTCCAACGAGGCAACCATCATTCACCTTCCTCGGCCACTTACCCTCCCGCAGCCTAGCCAGTCGGGGGCGCGGCGCCTTCCCAGCTTCGGGAAGCTCGGAAATGGATCGGCGGGATTCACGCTCGAGAATCGGAAGACGATGTCGTATCTGCTGTCAGGAGGATCAGCGTGGAGTTGCGGGATATCGAGATCTTCCTGACCCTGGCCGAGGAACTACATTTCGGCAAAGCCGCTCAGCGACTGTATCTTTCGACGGCGCGCGTGAGTCAGTCCATCAAGAGTCAGGAACGCCGGATCGGCGGGCTGCTGGTCGATCGGTCGAATCCTCGCAGTGTGCAGCTCACTCCGCTGGGACATCAGCTGGTCGCGGAGCTGAAACCCGCGTATCGGGACGTGATTTCGGCTGTCGAGCATGCCCGGCAGGCGGCAGCGGGGATCTCCGGGACGCTGCGGGTTTCGATGATCGGTTATAACGCCTATGACTACCGGCCGTTCTGGGATGCCTTTCGCAGACGACATCCGATGTGGGAATTGCGGGTGCGCAGTAGTGAGTTCAGCGATCAGTTCGGGCCACTGCACCGCGGGGAGGCCGATATCGTCATCGCCTGGGTGCCCGTGGACGAGCCCGGGTTGACGGTCGGCCCGATCATGTCCGTCGAGCCGATGGTGGCGATCATGCCGGTCGATCACGAACTGGCCGGTGAGAAATACGTGTCGATGGAGGTTTTCGGGGATCGCGGGGTTTTCGCGCCCAGTGATCCGATGCCGGACTATTGGGAGGACGCGGTGAGCCCGTTCTACACCCCGCGCGGGCGGCCCATCGACCGGGTCACCCCGATCTCGACCCTCGAGGACATTCTCACCACCGCCAGCACCTCGGGCACCTTCACCAGCGGTATGAGCCATATCGCCCGTTACTACAATCGGCCCGGCGTCGCCTATGTACCCATTGCCGATTCACATCGAGTACGGTGGGCGCCGGTGTGGCGCAGCGACTTCGAGACCGAACCGATCCGGGCATTCGCCGATGTCGTCCGTGAATTGGGCACGCTGGATCAGCTCTGAGGCGCGCAATCGTGCGTTCGCAGGATTCGTTGATTAGCAATAGTGATCGTTCGTGTAGAGATTCGATGTTGTTCCCGAGCGCGATGGAAAGCAGGCTGATCGGAACTACCTTTCGCGCGCAACCACGGGAGCACTCTTGTCCGAGATCGAAGGCACCGTTTCATCGCATCTGACGCGATGGGTGCTGGAGGCGGCGTTGCAGATCGGCGTATCCGATGGGGATATCGCCACGATCAGCGGGCTCGGGCAGGAACTACTCGGCGATGACTTCCTCCGCATCCCCTCGACGGCGCTGCTGCGCCTGTGGGAATTGATAAGTGCGACAGGCGGAATCGGGGCCGGTGTGCGAGTGGCCGAGGTGGCGCGACCGGGACGGCTGCACATTTGGGACTACCTCATCAGCGGGGCGTCGAGTCTGGCCGACGGCTTTGCCGATGCCGCGCGATTCGCCTCGGTCATGGCGGACCCCGACACCGCGCTCGTAGTCACCATGCTCGACGGGCAGTTCATCGCCGAATTCCGTGGCAGGCCATACGATGAGGCCATCGCCCCGGTGGTGAACGAATTCTCGATGGCTGTGCTGGTACATCGGGCGCGTGCGTTCGCCGGTAGCGCCGCCGCGCCGATTCGCCTCGATTTCGCGCATCCCGCGCCACCCGATCCGAGCTATCTCATCGAGACATTCGGCACCGGCAATATTCATTTCGATCAGCCTCGCACCGCGGTGACGCTGCCCGATGCCGAACGCGCGCGCGACGGCCGCCCCTACGATCCCGAACTGCGCCATATTCTGCTGCGCTACGCCCAGCTCATTATCGACACCGCTCGGCCCGCGCCGACCTGGGAAGACACCCTGCGCGCGGAGATCACCGCCGCGCTGGCCGAAAAACAAAGCGCGGAAATAGAAGTCGTCGCCCAGCGGCTGGCGCTGAGCCCACGTACCCTGCAACGACGGCTCGCCGATCACGGCACCTCGTGGCGGCGGGAATTGGAGACCGTGCGATGTCAGCAGGCCACGCTGCTGCTGCGAGACACCCGGTTGCCGATGCAGTCGATCGCCGGTCGGGTCGGCTACCGCAACCCGCGCGCGCTGCGCCGGGCGTTCCACCGCTGGACCGGGCAAACCCCGGACGCGTTCCGACGCGCCCACTGAATCGGGCCGACCCCGCTCGACGAGCACACCGGAAGGACGCCATGGACCACGCGAATCGGATGCCGCATCTGACACCGCACAGCGGGTCCGAGCCAATCCCCCAGCAGCCCAGCGCACTTGCCGATACGGTGTCCGCGCGCCTGACCACGCTGGTCCTCGATGTGGCCGCGCACGTGGGCGTGTCACCGCACGAGACCGCATTCATCAGCGACCTGGCCGCGGGGCAGGACAATCTCGATCGCGTTCCGACGAGCGCACAGCATCGACTGTGGGAAATCGTGCACGCCAGCGGCGGGCCCGGCGTCGGACTGCAGGCCGCGCGCATGGCCGAGGTCGGCCGACTGCACGTCTGGGACTATATGCTCACCAGTGCGACCACGCTGGCCGAGGGATTTGTCGATGCGGCGCAATACCTTTCGACCGTCGCCGATCCGGCGCTGGTGCTCACCGTGATCTCGGACGGACCGCGCCTGACCGTCGGGTATTACGGGGCCAGGTACTCCGAGGCGGTGGACTGGCAGATCAGCGAGTTCGCACTGGCACTGTTGCTGCGCCGGGCACGGGAGGCACGCGGGGCCGCCGCCACACCGGTACGGGTCGGCTTCGCGCATCGCGCGCCCGCGCGGCACGCGTATCTCGTCGACGAATTCGGTACCGGCAACATCCATTTCGATCAGGATGCCGATACGCTCACTTTCCTGGATCCCGATCGGGCCGGTTCGGGCACCGCGGGCGATCCCGAACTCAGCCGCATCATGCGGGTGTACGCGCGCTCGATCATGGCGAGTGCGCGGCCCGCGCGCAGCTGGCTGGAGAACTTTCGCGATGTGCTGCTCATGGTGCTCAGCACCGGACCCGCCACCGGAACGATTCTCGATGATGTGGCACAGCGACTTTCGGTGAGCCCCCGCACGCTGCAACGCCGGCTCGCCGAACACGGCACCAGCGGGCGCGCCGAAATCGAGTCCGTCCGCCATGAACGAGCCGTGCGGCTGCTGCTCGATACCGAGCTGCCGGTCGGCTCGATCGCCGGACAGCTCGGGTACAGCGATCATCGCGCCATGGGCCGGGCGTTCCGACGCTGGACCGGACAGACGCCGGACGCCTATCGCAGGTGTGCCCGAAACTAGCCGTGGCACAGACACCGCACCACGCGTCGGTCGCGGTGCGGTGCCGGCCCGCCCACGAACGCGGCGAGTTCGAGTCATACCAGGAGTATCGCATCGATACGACGGGACGGACTTCCCGCCGGTGGCAAGTATTTGTTCAGCGGATTCCCATGTGTGAGAAAGCATTTCAGCGTTCGAAGTGCATGTCACGTCCTCTTCCCAGTGGTGGCCACACCGATAGGGTCCGAAGACATGAGGCGCACACGAACGCGAGCCTGGGGCGCCACCTGTGTCGCCCCACTGCTGCTGATCGGATTGCTCACCGCCTGCTCGTCCGATAACGACCAGCGTCCGGCATCCTGCATCACCGTCCCCAACGGGACTCCGCATACGGCCGCCACCGCGGTCGGTTCCGCCACCACCGATCTATCCCTGCACCCCGAGGTCGCGACCGGCTACCGCACAGGAATGACGCCGGTGCGCACCGGCACCTTCGCGGTCGCCACCGCCAATCCCGTTGCCACCGAGGCGGCATGCGCGGTGCTGCGCGACGGCGGCACCGCCGCGGACGCGTTGGTCGTCGCGCAAACCGTGCTCGGTCTGGTGGAGCCGCAGGCCACCGGCATCGGTGGCGGGGCGTTCCTGCTCTACTACGACGCCGCCACCAAGAGCGTGGACGCCTATGACGGCCGCGAGACCGCGCCCGCCGCCGCGACACCGGACTATCTGCGGTGGGTCAGCGACACCGATCACACTGCGCCGCAGCCGAATACGCGCGCCAGTGGCCGATCGATCGGGACGCCGGGCGTGCTGCGGCTGCTCGAACTCGCCCAGCGCGAGCATGGTCGGCAGCCGTGGCGCGAATTGATGACTCCCGCTGTCGATCTTGCCGACCGAGGGTTCAAGATCAGCCCTCGGATGGCTGCCCAGATCACCGAATCGACCGCAGATCTCGCCAAGGATCCCGGATCCCGCGCCTACTTCCTCGAGCCGGATGGCAGCCCCAAGCGCGCGGGCACCACGTTGACCAATCCCGCTATGGCCAAAACTCTTTCGGCGATCGCGTCGGAGGGAGTGAACGCCTTCTATACCGGGGCCATCGCCGCCGATATCGCGGCCACGATCGCCGATGCCTCGGGCGGGCGCACCCCCGGGCTGACCACGACCGCGGATCTGGCCGCATATCAGGCCAAGAAGCGCACCGCGCTGTGCGCGCCGTATCGCACCCATGAAGTCTGCGGGATGCCCGCGCCATCCTCGGGCGGTACCGCGGTGGCGCAGGTGCTCGGCATGCTCGCCACTAGCGACATGGCCGCGATGAAACCCGAACACACCGGCGGAGATTCCGAAGCCGACCGCGATGGCGGCAAGCCCACCGCCACCGCCGTACACGTGATCTCCGAGGCCGAACGGCTCGCCTACGCCGACCGCGACAAATACCTCGCCGATCCGGATTTCGTTGCCCCGCCCGGTAATTCACCCCGAACGCTGATCGACCCGGCCTATCTGACGCGGCGCGCAGCGCTGATCGATCCCGCACACAGTATGGGCACCGCCCAGCCCGGGGACTTCGGCCCGGTCCCGGTCGGCAACGGCACCCAGCAGATCGAGCACGGCACCAGCCATATCAGCATCGTCGACAGCTACGGCAATGCCGCGAGCATGACCACAACGGTCGAATCCGCCTTCGGCGCATTCCATCTCGTCGACGGGTTCGTATTGAACAACCAACTCACCGACTTCGCCGCCGAACCGCTGGACGCCGCCGGTGTACCCGTGGCCAATCGGCTCGAAGCGGGTAAGCGGCCGCGCAGCTCGATGGCTCCGACGCTGGTCTTCGAGCGCGCCGCGGACGGTTCGCGCGGTCCACTCAGCCATGTCGCGGGTTCGCCGGGCGGTGCGGTGATCATCCAGTTCGTGGTGAAAACACTTGTGGCCATGCTTGATTGGGGCCTGGATCCGCAGCAGGCGGTCTCGATGATCGATTTCGGCGCGGCCAATACCGGCACCACCAATGTCGGCGGGGAGCATCCCGCTGTCGATGCCACCTCGAACGGCGACCACGACGCGCTCGTGCGGCGATTGCGCGAGCTCGGCCATCAGGTCTCGGTCGCACCGCAATCGAGCGGCGCGTCCGCGCTGGCCCGGGACGGGCGCGGCTGGATCGGCGGTGCCGACCCTCGCCGCGAGGGCGCGGTCCTGGGCGACGAACCACCTCGATAAGTAGCCGGGCCGCACTGCGGTACCGGTCCAACAAGAAGGGAAACCCCATGTCAGACACGAAAATACCGGCTTTGCGCCGAACGGCCGCACGGGCGTGCGTGATTACCGCGCTGGCTGTGCTGCCGCTGGCCGCAGTGGATATCGCGGCCTCCGCCGAGCCCATCGATCCGGGCACCTCGATCGCGGTGGAGCGCCCGCATCACCGCAATGACGGCTGGCCGCGCAATGACGGCTACCCGCGCAATAACAACTGGGAGCGCGATATGTCCGATTGGACCGGTCGCCTGCCCGGCGCGCCGTTCCCGGGCATGTTCCCGCCCTCCTGGGACGGCCCGCGCGACTACCGTCACGGTCGCCCGTTCCTGCCGCCGCGCGTATGCAGTGGCTCGTTCGGAAGCTGCTGAGCCACAACTCGAGTAGCGCGGCGGGCTGATCAGCCCGCATATCGCTGCACCGAACCCGTGAACGCCGGGTCTGCCGCACCTGCGGCGGACCCGGCGTTCGGCGTTTCCGGACTCGATTCCGCGCTTCTCATTCAGGGGAACACTGGCCAAGTCACTTAGTGGAACACTAGTTGATGTAACGCTATCTAACGGCACATTAGAAGGAACCAGTGATGAGCGTCCCCACCATCCGCAAGATCGTCGCCTCCTCCCTGCTCGCCGCCTCGGTGGCCGTGGTCCCGGTCGTGACCGCGGCCTCCGCGACCGCCGCACCGGCGAACCTGCTGGTCCACGCGGGCGGCAGCCATGACAGCGACCACTCCGGCGGCGGCAAGAACGGCGGCGGCAAGGAGACCGGCGGCCGCTACGGCCGTGGCCCCCAGGCCAACGCGGGTGCCGACAATCGCAGCCTCGACGGCCGGAATCTCGGCACCGGCAACACTCAGGGCCGCCGCATCGACGAGCAGGACAACGGCGGCGACACCACCGACAACCGCCGCGGCAGCGACCGTGACCAGGCCCCCGGCGCCGGCGATGCGCCCTGGGACAACGGCCACAGCGACGACGCGCAGTCGAACACCCGCGTGCCTGTTGTCCGCGGCAAGTGAGCATACGAAAAAGCCCTTACCGGAATCGATTCCGGTAAGGGCTTTTTCGTGTGTTCAGCTGAGTACGCCGTCGTAACACATGCTCGAGGAACGCCAGGTCGCCGCGGGGCGGACGACCGGGGAGTCGAAGACCCAGTCCGAGATCGGGCCGACCGCCTTCCACATGATGGTGCCGCCGACCACGAACAGTTCGTAGACGTCGTCGGTGCCCGGGATGAGCTGGTTGCCGACGCAGTAGTCGTTGTAAGCACTGCCTGGCTGGCGGGCACCGGGACTGAACTGGCCCACCGGATTTCCGGTTCCCGGGCTGAAGACGGTATCGCCGCGATGCCCGCCGCTCGGACCGCGGAACCACCGCGCCGCACCGAAAGCGTCTGCGCCGCAGGTGAATGCGTTGCCGCCCGCGTAGAGCGTGCCGCCCTGCATATAGCCCGCCCCGTCCCACAGGCAGGGCACTCGCGAAGCCTGCGCCTGCGCGGGGGTGGTGGCCATTCCGAAGGTGAGCGCACCGAAGGCGGCCAGGGCGGCGGACAGCACGCGGGCGCGCCGTCCGATCCGGGGATTGTGAGAAGTGGTTCGAGGGCGCGTAGTGCTCGTGAACATCGATGTCTCCATTACCGTCTGCCGCTCCGCGCCGAGATTTACCCGTGCTGCGGCACTGTCGCTGACATCGATAATGTACCGATGGCTAACGGCACATTAGGCCCGCGTTGTAGCCAGACGTGGGAAGCAGACGACTGTCAGGAATCGGGGTTCAGCACCGCGCTGATCTCGACATCCTGGGCGAGTTGACGATCGATGAGACGGTTCAGCAGACCCGCCGCGGTATGGCCGGGGACCACCCGCAACGTATCGACGCGGGCACTGAAATCGGCGATATCCGCCGCGGTCCGGTCCGAATTCGAGAATGCCCCCCAGGCGTGTTCGCGCACCAGATCCACCACGCGGCGCGCGATTCGATCGCAATCGGCCTTGAGCCGCTCGACTTCGCCGAGCCCGGCCGCGATCGGCACCCCGGCGAGCTCGAGCCGGTCCAGCAGACTCGCGAGATCGGCATCGGCGATTCGATAGGTGGTGGCGTCCACCGGTTCGAACACCCCGGCGGTCACCACCCGGGCGAACCCGTTCGGCACCTCGGCGAAGCGCTGTTGCAGATCGGTGGCGGTGACCACGGCCTGATCGTCCCCGAGCTCGCGGGGCAGCTGATCGGACTCGGGCACGCCGAGCAGATCACCCAGATCATCGCCGCGGTCGAAGGCCGCCAGCAATTCCTTGATTCCATTGAGTTTGATGCCACGATCAAGCAAACGGCTGATGGTGCGGACTCGATTGAGATGTTCCGCCCCGTAATAGCCCGTTCTCCCGCGCACCTCCGGCGGCGGGAGAACCCCCCTCTCGTGATACACGCGGACGCTGCGCACGGTGCTGTCGGCAGCACGCGCGAGCTCGTCGATCGTGTATTCGGGCCCTCCTGTCATATCTAAAGGAAACCACATCGAGGCGGTGCGGGTCCTATGCCTGGTGTCGCGCCGATCGGTGCGCCGTTCGGCGACGGGTTACCCCCGCTGCCCGTGTCGGCGGGGCGGTTCGACCCTCGATCCCGATCGACCATGGAATCTCTTCCCGCCGTTGGCAATTGGTCTGCCGATGCGGGGGCCAACCGGCTCTATCCTGACTCGATGAACGAATCGTCGCACACCCGGGTGAGCGAGGACGAACGCGAGCGCGCCCTGGGTGAACTGTCCCGGCACTTCAGCGGCGGCCGCCTGACCGCACCGGAGTTCGAGGAGCGCAGCACCGCGGTATGGGCCGCGGACACCCGGCGGGAGCTGGCCCGGACCTTCGCCGATCTGCCCGCGGCCCCCGCGCTGGTGCCCGGATCGGAGGTCGGCCCGATCCCCGGGATGGTGGTGCGGGCCGGTGCGGTCGCGATCGCGGCGATCGTGTGCTGGCTGGTGCTGGGAAATGTGCTGTGGCTATTGCTGTTCGGCGTGATCCCGGCGCTGCTGCTGCTCGCCAGGCGCCGGCGATGACACCGCTACCAGCGGGTGTGCGGCCGAATATGGTTGGCCAGATCCACCAGTCGATAGCGATGGAAGCGATCGGCGACCGTGCGCGCCAGATCACGCAGGCTCGACTCCAGACCCATTCGCAAGCCTTCCTCGGTCATCGGGAATCCGAGAATCATGACCGCCGGGCGTTCCGGACGGCCGCCGCCGCGTAGGCATTCCAGCGCCGCGCCGATGACGATCACCCGCAGCTGTGCGGTGCGCGGCTCGTCGGCCAGCTCCTCGAGCCGGGCGGCGGCGGTGTCGAGATCGGTATCGGTGATCTCGGCGACGGGCCGCGAGACCAGCAGCAGGCAGCCGGTCAGCCGGGTCACGGTGAAATGCCGCGAGGACTCCGGCACCTGGTCCAGGATTTCGACCGCACCCAGTGTCGTTCCGTCCGCCACGAGTCGCCGGGCCAATCCGACCGCCGCGCTGATCACGCCGTGATTGACCTGCCACACCGTGCGGTAGTACTCCAGCGCCGCGGTACGCCATCGCTGTGGATCGGCAACGGCGGACTCGGTTTCCACCGCCAGTTCCGCGCTGGCGGCCAGCGCCAGCAGCGGTGCGATCTCGCCCGGCAGCAGCGACGCGACGGTCTCGAAATGCCGGTACGCGCGATCGGGGTGCCGGTCCAGCAGCGCCGCCACCCCGACGAACCATTCGATGCGCCAATCCTGGGCGTACCGGGGCAGCAGTTCGGCGAGCAGCTCACAGGCGGGCAGGGTGTGGCCGAGGTCGAGATGGGCCCGCACAGCGGTCAGGGCGCCTTCGAGCTCGTAGGAATCGGGTGCGGCGATAACACCCGCCAGAATGCGACTGTGCATGCGGTGCAGGGCATCCAGGGCGTGCCGGGGTTCGCTGTGCAGCAGTCCGGACAGCAGGTTCGCCGACGGGTCCTCGCTGTCGATGAGCGGCACCGGTAGCGCCGCGGCGATATCGCCCGGATCGACCCGGGAGGTCTCGATATCGCCGTTCACCATGCCGTCGGTGCGGGCAATGAGCGTCTGGACGCCGAAATCGGCTCGCATGGAACCGAATTCGATCGAACGCTGCGGATGCTCGGTGCCGGTGTCGGCGGCCAGCACCATGCGCAGCACCCCCGCGAGCTGGCAGTACATGGCATAGGCGGAGGTGAAGCGGCGATTCGGGTCCTTGGCGGCGGCGCGGCAGAGCAGGCGATACAGCGCCGGATAGCGGCGCAGCACTTCACGATCCTTCGGATCGGGGATGCCGGGCAGATGGTTGCCCTTCTCATCGCGGCCCAGGTCCAGCACCAGCGCGGCCAGGGTGCGCCCGACCGAGTAGATGTCCGAGGCGATGGTGGGGCCGGTCTCGGTGATCTCGGGCGCTTGATATCCGGGAGTGCCGTAGAGGCTGCCGAAGGAGTCCATGGCGGCCACCGCGCCGAGGTCGATGAGCTTGACCTCATCCTCGGTAACCATGATGTTGTCGGGTTTGAGGTCGTTGTAGGCCAGGCCGAACGAGTGCAGATAGTCCAGTGCGGGAAGCACTTCCATCACATACGCGATGGCCTCGGCGGCGGGCAGGCGCTCGCCGCGGTGTTCGAGCAGTGATTTGAGCGAGCGGCCGCTGACGTACTCCATCACGATATAGCCGTCGGGCATATCGCCGCCGGTGCTGTGCTTGACGAAGTTGTAGATCTTGACGATGCCGGGATGCGCTACCTCGGAGAGGAATTGACGTTCGGCAAGGGCCACCACGTGAGCTTCGAAATCGAGCGGATTCTGTAATCCCTTGAGCACCACCGGGCGATCGCTCACATTGCGGTCCACCGCCAGATAGATCCAGCCCAAACCACCGTGCGCGAGGCAACCCTGCACCTCGTATTGGTCGGCGATCAGATCACCGGGCGCGAGCGGGGGACGAAAATTGAAGGGCGAGTGGCAATTCGCGCACGCTCCGCTCACCTGGGCGGGGTGGTCACGGCTGCGGCGACCGACCGGGCGATCACATTTCCAGCAGAACCGTTTGGGTTCGGGCACTTCCGGGTTCTCCAGCACCACCTGTTTCGGGTCGATGGGTTCGACCCTGGGCAGCTCCACCAGGCCACCGCCGAGACGGCGCACACTGGGACGGGATCGAGCACTGCGGCCCGAGGACAGGGCGGCGTCGAATTCACTCTCGGACAGATCGACGGTCGCTGCCGTCGCGTCCGTAAACCGCTGGGAGACTTCTCTTTTCATACTGGGCGGCGTAATCGGTCGCTCAGGCGCATGCGCGATATCGGCCTTGCCGGGCCGCCGGGTTGCCCAGGGGTGAGCCATCCGCGCGGGCATCTCCGTGCCGCGAATACGCCGGTCGGCCCAGGGATTGGGGCGGCGGCGGTCGGATGTGCTGGGTTGGTCCGGCATGGATACCTCTCGCCCACCGTGGAATCGAGGTCCCATTCTGGGGGCACGACGCATACCGCGCGCACGCCGTATTCCCCACCGTGGGAAGGGAGTTCTCCACGATGGGGTACGGGGCACCGGTTTTCGCTACTGTTCATCCTTCCTTTCGGCCGCCACCAGCTCGGCGGGCGCGTCCTGCGGGCGCGGGCGGCGCTCCGCGATGACCGGATACTGGCCGGTGAAGCCCTGGCGAGCGGCGGCCACCGACTGCACCCGCTTGCGCACCAGGAACCAGCCGCCGACCAGGATCGGGGCCATCACCAGGACGGTGCCGAGCACCGCGCCGCGCTGCACCTCGTCGTCGCCGAAGGCCATCAGCAGCACGACCGCGGCCAGGAAGACCAGCGTCGCGTAGCTGGTGTAGGGCGCACCCATCAATCGGAACGAGGGGCGTTCGGCCTGTCCGGCCCGCCACTGCTTGTACAGCGCCAGCTGGCACAGGATGATCGCGGTCCACGAGGCGATGGTGCCCAGCGCCGACATGTTCAGCACGATCTCGAAGGCCTTGTCCGGCACCAGCGCGTTGAGTACGACACCGATCAGGGCGATGGCGCCGGTGGCCAGGATGCCGACGTACGGCACACCCGTGCGGGACATGCGGGCCGCGACCGCGGGGGCGCTGCCGTTCATCGACATCGAGCGCAGAATGCGGCCGGTCGAGTACAGCCCGGCGTTGAGGCTGGAGAAGGCCGCGGTCAGCACCACCAGGTTCATGATCGAACCCGCCGCCGGCACACCGAGTTTGGCGAAGAAGGTGACGAACGGGCTCACCCCGGCGTGGTACGCGGTGTACGGCAGCAGCAGGCCGAGCAGAATCAGCGAACCGACGTAGAACAGGGCGATGCGGGCGATCACCGAGTTGATGGCCCGGGGCATGATCTTCTCCGGGTTCTCCGCCTCACCCGCTGCCGTGCCGACCAATTCCACTGCGGCGTAGGCGAATACGACACCGGTGGTGACCAGCACCAGCGGCGCGAGGCCGACCGGGAACAGGCCGCCGTGATCGGCGATGACACTGAAACCCGTTGTCTGGCCGTCGACCTTGAAGCGGCCGCCCAGGAAGATCGTGCCGATGATCAGGAACCCGACCAGTGCGATGACCTTGATCAATGCCGCCCAGAACTCGAGCTCACCGAACCATTTCACCGAGATGAGGTTGATGCTCACCACGATCGCCAGTGCGATGAGCGCGATGGTCCACTGCGGGATCACCTGCATCGCGCCCCAGTAGTGGATGTAGGTCGCGACCGCGGTGATGTCGACGATGCCGGTCATACACCAGTGGAAGAAGTACATCCAGCCAACCGCGAAAGCCAGCTTCTCCCCGTAGAACTCGCGGGCGTAGGAGACGAACGAGCCCGAGGACGGGCGGTGCAGCACCAGCTCGCCCAGTGCGCGCAATACGAAGAATACGAAGATGCCGCAGATGCCGTAGAGCAGGAACAACCCGGGGCCGGCGCTGGAGAGGCGGCCACCCGCGCCCAGGAACAGACCGGTGCCAATGGCTCCGCCGATCGCGATCATCTGCAATTGACGCGGACGGAGCGACTTGTGATAGCCCGCGTCCTCGTCGGCCAAGGCGTCCGTGGGCGCATCGGGCGGGTGAACGGTAGTCATGTGGGACCTTTCAGGTGATCCGGGTCATATCGATGTCGAATGTACCGTTAAGCAACGGCACATTCAATACGTAGAAGTAGTTGACATCACATGGAAACACGCACGTAAACAGCCCAATCCTGGGAAGTCGCACTTGTTGACAGGTGCTATGTACCGTTATATATCGATACATTCAGCAAGTCACATGGCCTGGGAGGTCCGTATGGCATGGTTCGAGCGCGAATTCATAGCGGTCCCCGAGGCCCGCAAGAACCAGCTCGTCTACAAGTGGCCGGATCTGAACATCCGGCGCTACAGCCGCGCCATAGTCAACGCCGATGAGACGGCGTTGTTCGTGCGGTCCGGCAAGGTCATCGCGGCCCTGGGTCCCGGCAGGCACCGGATCGACGCGGACGAGCTCCCGGTGCTAGGCGCGCTTGTCGACACCCTGACCGGCGGCAACCTCTACCGCGCCGAACTGTATTTCGTCTCCGGTCGCGAACTACCCGGCAACAAGTTCGGCGGCCGCCTCACCGATATCGTCGACCCGATCAGCGAACAGGTCGTCACCCTGCGCTCCTTCGGCGAATTCGCGCTGTCGGTGCGCGATCCGGCCGAACTGATCACCGGGCTCACCGGCACCGCCGATCCGACCGATCCGGACGCGGTGTCGCGGTGGTGCGCCAACCTCCTGCTCAAGTGTATGAAAATTGCTGTCGCGCAGGGTGTCTCGAAGGGTGAGTGGCCGGTGCTCGGCCTGTCCGGCCAACTCGCGCAGATCGAATCCACGGTCCTACGCGAAACCAACACCCTGCTCTACGAATACGGCCTGCGCGTCCCCCGCATGGGCAACTTCGACATCACCATGGCCGCCGAGGACGCCGAACGCCTCAAACGACTGGCCAAGGACCGCACCTACATCCACCTGACCGGGGACTTCAACCGCTACGCCGCAGGCGAAATGGCCATCGGCGCGGGTCAGGGCATGGCCCGCGGGGGCAACAGCGATATCGGATTCCTCGGCGCCGCACTGGGTCTGAACACCCTGCAACAGTCCCCCACCCCCTGGACTCCGGCCCCCGCCATCACCGAATCCCGTATCTGCCCCACCTGTCACAGCTCTCGCCATCTGGGCGCCCGCTTCTGCGGCGACTGCGGCACCGAACTCACCACCCCCGTCCAGCACTGCCGAAACTGCACCGCGGAACTCCGCGCAACCGCGAAGTTCTGCGTCAACTGCGGTACGCCCAGGCCCTCCCCGAACTGAGCCCGCGCCGGCACCGCCGGGTTCGGGCTTCCACACAGCGAACTCCTTTGAGGTACTGCATAATTGGCAGCTGCCAGCCGGGTCATCGGCTGGCAGTCCTGTTTTGAACGCTTTATCCGGCAGTGGTTTTCACTGCTTCGAGGAATTCCAGATGAGAATCACCAGGGTAGCCGCGAGTGTGCTCGCGGCCCTGTTCCTGCTGTGCGCGTGCAAGTCCACTACGCCTCCGATGGGGCCCAATACCGCTGGGGGACAGGAAGGGACGCTATCGGCGGCTGACGCGATCAAGGCGTTGGCGAAGCTGCCGATCAAGGACAGCGCGGCTATGACCGGGTATTCGCGTGATGAGTTCGGGCAGGCGTGGACCGATGACAATGACGCGCCCGGCGGGCACAACAACTGCAATACCCGCGATGACATCCTGCGGCGGGATCTCACCAAGGTGAAACCCGCCACCGGATGCCAGGTGGAGACCGGGACGCTGAAGGATCCGTACACCGGCAAGAGCATCAACTTCGATCGCGGACCGAAAAGCACCGCGGTGCAGATCGATCACATGGTCGCGCTCGCCGATGCGTGGCAGTCCGGGGCACAGAAGCTCAGCGCGGACAAGCGGCGCGATCTGGCCAACGATCCTCGCAATCTGATGGCCGTCGACGGGCCCACCAATGAGGCCAAGGGCGACCGGGACGCCGCCACCTGGCTACCGCCTCAAACGTCCTTCCGCTGCACCTATGTCGAGCATCAGGTGCAGGTGAAGACGCTGTATGGACTGTGGGTGACCCAAGCCGAGCACGATGCCATCGAAGGTGTCCTGAAGAGCTGCTGACCGTTCGGCAGTAGGTATCAGTCGGTCCACAGACCGGCGTCATGGGTCTGAATCAGTGCCCGGATTCGGGCGATGACGTCAGCGACCGGTTGAGCGGGCAGGCGGCGTCCGTCGCGCAGGCGGATCGCCACCTGTTCGTTATCGGCCTCGGCCGGGCCGAGGATGAATTGGTATGGGGCCAGGCGGGTTTGACGTACCCGCGCGGACAGGCTGCCCGCGTCGGCGCTCACCACCTGCACGCGTAGATCCGCGTTCAGGCACTCATCGCGGAGTCGGGCAGCCGCGGGTTCCTGAGCTTCGGACACCGGCAGCACCACGACTTGCACGGGTGCGAGCCAGGCCGGGAAGGCTCCGCCGTGCTTTTCGATCAAGTGCGCGACCGCGCGTTCGACGCTGCCGATAATGCTGCGGTGCACCATGACCGGGCGATGCTTGGCTCCGTCGGCGCCGATGTAGTGCAGGTCGAATTGCTCGGGTTGGTGGAAGTCGACCTGCACGGTGGACAGGGTTGATTCGCGCCCGGCATGATCGCTGACTTGAATATCGATCTTCGGGCCGTAGAACGCCGCTTCGCCCTCGGCGGCTTCGTACGGCACACCGGATCGATCGAGCACTTCGCTCAGGATTTTGCTCGCACGCTGCCACATCTGCGGGGCCGCAACGTATTTCCCGCCCGCTCCCGGGAGTGAGAGGCGGTAGCGGGCACCGGTGATTCCCAGGGCCCGGTAGGCGGAGCCGATGAGCGCGAGTGCGGCGGATGCCTCGTCGGCGACCTGGTCCAGGGTGCAGAAGATGTGCGCGTCATTGAGCTGGATGCACCGCACCCGGGTCAAACCGCCCAGCACACCGGATAATTCGGAGCGATACATCGCGCCGAGCTCGGCCATGCGCAGCGGCAGCTCACGATAGCTGTGCGTTTGGGAGCGATACATCACCGCGTGATGCGGACACAGGCTGGGACGCAACACCATCTGCTCACCGCCGATGGTCATCGGCGGATACATGTCATCGTCGTAATGTGCCCAGTGGCCGGAGATTTCGTACAGTTCCCGCTTGCCGAGCACCGGTGAGTACACGTGCTGATATCCCGCTCGCCGTTCGACGGTGCGGATGTACTCCTCGAGACTGTGCCGCACGATCGCGCCATCGGGCAGCCAGTACGGGAGTCCGGCCCCGATCAGTGGGTCGGTGTCGAACAGGCCGAGTTCCCGGCCGAGTTTGCGATGGTCGTACACGTGGATCTTCCTTCCGGTAGAAGGCGGATGACCACATGCGAAAGCCCCGGGCATCCGCCCGGGGCTTTGATCAGAACAGCATCAGCGCGCCGGGATGTACTCCGGCGTCGTGGTGACGTGAGCGCGCTGCATGCCGGGCACGGTACCCCGCACCTCTTGCCCGGCACAACGGATATCAGCACCGGTGATGTGCTTCCCGGCCCCAAGCCGCCTTCCTGGCGTCCATCTCGTCGGCATGGACGTAGTCGCGGAACAGCTGATTCGCCCGGTAGCCAACACTTTCCGCAGCGCGCCCGAGTTCGCCGAGATCCTGCCAGCGGTGTGCACGATCCAGCAGCTCGGCCGCCAGCAATGCCAGCACGGGAATCGGACCTGCCGTGGCCGTGGTGATCAGTGCGTCCGCGCCCTTGGTTCCCGCCCACACCCGGCGCAACTCATCGGCATCGCAGCGCTGCACGAATTCCAGCACGCTGCCCGGCTTGTTCTCGGCACAGTCCATGATCAGCCTGATCGCAACCGACCGCTGGCGGTGCGCGAGATAGTCGGTGACCGTAAGTGCGGGAGGAATGGTGTCCGCGACCGGTACAGGTCGGCGGTCACCACGATTCACGCCGCTGCCGAGGTCCTTGCCGCTGTAGTCGAGCATCTTCTGCAACTCGGATCCCGACAGCGTGAACACCCAGTCGGGCAAGCGCGGGCAGACCCGCTTGGGCGGCCGCTTCTCCTCGACCATTTCGGGCGATGACGCCTGCCGGGACTCATCGATGGGCGTCCCCGCGCCGCCGTCGGACCCACGCCGCAGCAACTGTCGTAATCGCGCTGTGCGAGAAGTGTTGTCGGACATAACGAACCCCCTTGGACCATACCCCGGCGCATGCACGCCGTGAACTCTCCACGCTAGCGCCAGAACGCGCGGCCGCCCAGGAGTCGTGACCGCACCGGTATCAAGGTCGATCGGAGGCGCGCTTCCTCGCGTCAGGCTCGCCGCAGCAGTTCATCCAACTCATCGAGGGCTTGGTCGTAGTGTCCGTCCTCCCGAAGAACCCAGAAGAGGTCTCGCTGATTCGGAGTCCAGAAATGAGCATCGGACAGGCGAATGGTCCGCTTCAGAATCGAATGCCTGGTGACAAACTGCTCGATATCCTCAGCACCGCTGGGCAATCCCAACGAGTCGAACAGATCTGCAAGCGAATACTGCCAGTCATCCTCGTCGTCCACACTCCGAATCTAGTTCCGAGCGCGACAATCCGCTCCGCATTTTCCTTGGCTACCCGAGAGCTGGATCATGCTCTGCCCGTTGGTATTCCACGGTCAACTCAGCAGCAAACCTTCGGCCCGATCTCACTACTTGTAGCCGCAGATGAATGGGGTGCTCGAGCCGAGGAGGTCGCAGGCCACCAGGGGAAGTAGCTTGAAGAACACCTGGCTGGAGCCCTGGCTCACCGAGAACCCGACGTCGCCGTGGGCGAGGGCGTCGAAGGATCCATCGCCGGAGGCAATGGCCGGTGCCGAGGGTTCGTCGGCGGCGGGTTGCAGGGTCAACGGGGCGGCGGCTGCGGTACCGGCCGTTGCGACGGCGAGCAGGCATCCGGCGGCCGCTACGAGAATGCGTTGGCTGGCAGTGGCTTTCATGGGTGCTCCTCGCGCTTCTTGATGTGGCTGTCACCCTACGCACATCAGAAGCGCTGGAATTTCAAATGCCTGCCCCCATTTCCATGGTCGGCGCGGCCGGCAATGTGAGCCTAGTTGTTCCCATGCCGGCCCGGGGCCGCGCTGCCGTGGTATTCGCCGAGATCCGAAACCAGTTGGGTGACTTCGGGGTAGTTGTCGTAGCGGCGCTGGTGTAGGGCGGCGATTTTCGCGCCGAGTTCGGGGTCTGGGTCGTCTGCGATGTCGAAGGATACGAATTTGTCGACGAGGGGGAGGCCGATGCGGTCGGTGTGCAGGTGGGACGGGTGGATGAGGTATTCCCAGTAGCCATCGAGGTCGTCGATGATGTACACCGCGCCGTAGTCGTATTCGCCGCCGTGGTCGGGGCCGACGATGAAGTGCCGAACCGATGGGATCTGGCGGCCCTGATTGCGCAGGCTTTCCAGGGCTTCTTCAAGCTTGTCGGCGGGGACTCCGGGCTTAACGGTGAAGCGATTGCCGTGGTAGATCATCGTTTTCAACCTTCTGATCGGTGTTTCCTCTTGCGAGCCAGCCGGGTGAGTGACTGCTCGATCACTATGTGAGTGACTGTACACTCACTCCGCTCGGCTGTCACCCCTCCGCGTGGATTTTCATCGGCTCGTCACCGCTGCCGGGTCGGCCGCAGAATGATCTCGTTCACGTCGACGTCGGCGGGCTGATCGATGGCATACGCGACCGCCGCGGCTATCGCGTCCGGGGTGATGGCGTGTGCCCGGTACGCGCGCATCGCCTGTGCCGCACCGGGTTCGGTGATGGAGTCCGCCAATTCGGAGGTGACCACCCCGGGTGAGATGGTCGTAACTCGCACCGAGGGATCGCACTCCTGCCGCAGTCCTTCGGTGATCGCCCAGGCGGCGTACTTGGTGCCGCTGTACACCGCACCGGTCGGAACGACCTCGTGCGCACCAACACTCGCGATCGTGACGAAGTGCCCCGTTCCCTGCGCGGTGAAATACGGTAGGGCCGAACCGATTCCGTGCAGCAAGCCACGAATGTTCACGTCGATCATCCGGTTCCATTCGTCGACCAGCAGTGAGTCGAGCCTGGACAGCGGCATTACCCCGGCGTTGTTGACCAGCACATCGACCCGTCCGGTCCGCTGGTGTGCGGCCGCGACGAATGCGGTGACGTCCGCCGGATCGGTGACGTCGAGCCGCATCGGGTGCAGGTCGCCGTCGGTGCGTTCGGCAAGTGCGTGCAGGCGGTCGAGACGCCGGGCACCCACGACGACGTGATGTCCCGCCTCCGCCAGCCGGGCGGCGATCGCTTCGCCGATTCCGCTGCTGGCACCGGTGACCAGCACTGTCTTCTGTTCAGTAGTCATGCCGACAACAGTGGCGTCGCTGGAGCCGCGGTGACAGGACAGCGTTCTCCTGGGAGTAACGCACCCAGGTTCACCACATGGGCGCGACCTACCATGACTGTTATGGCACCCACCGAGCTCGGCGACTACCTGCGCGCCCGCCGTGCGCAATTACGGCCCGAGCGGGTTGGCCTTCCGTCACTAGGGCCGCGTCGGGTGCCCGGTTTGCGGCGTGAGGAAATAGCACTGCTGGTCGGGGTCAGCGTCGACTACTACGTCCGGCTCGAACAGGGCCGTGAGCGCGGCCCGTCGGCGCAGGTGGTCGATGCGCTGTCCTCCGCTTTGCGGCTCGACGCCGATGGTCGGCAGCACCTGTTCCGCCTGGCCGGTCTAGCCCCGCGCACCCGCACCTCCGCCGCACCCGACCGCGTCGACCCGAGCCTGCGGCAACTCATGACGGCGTGGCCGGACAATCCCGCCATCGTCTACAACCGCGCCTGTGATGTCCTGGCCTCCAACGCGATCGCCGACGCGCTCTTCCACGACTGGACCCACTCGCGCAACCTCATGCACATCGTCTTCACCGATCCCGTTGCGCGACAGTTCTATACGGCCTGGCACGACGTGGCTCGAAACGCGGTGGCCGGATTCCGTTTCGGCCACGGCGAAGCCCCCGACGACTCACGAATCCAGCAGGTGCTCAACGAATTACGCTCCCGCAGCCCGGAATTCACGCGCCTGTGGACCACGCACGACGCTCGCGGAAAGTCCATGCAGAGCAAGAACTTCCACCACCGCGACGTCGGCCCCCTCACCTTGACAATGCAAACCTTCGACGTCCGTTCCACCCCCGGCCAAACCCTCGTCGTCTATCACGCCGCCCCCGACTCCCCCAGCAGCCACGCCCTCACCCTGCTCGGCTCCCTCGCCGCCACCATCCGCGAAAATCCCTAGCTGGACAGGGCTGCGGGACTCGGTGCCGCTGAGCGCCAATGCGAGCCCGCACAGGATCCTCACAATTCCGGCGCGGAGCCTGCACATCGCCGTTATAGGTTGCTGTGATGTTCGTCAAGAATCATCGATCTTCCGCTATTCCATTGTGCGCCTTGCTTTTAGCAGTGATTGCGCTGGGCGTGATGCTGCATCGCGGGTGGATAGTCACGAAGTTCTGGATCTTCGCCTTTCCGTTGTTGCTGGCGATATTCGCGACAGTCCTGACCTTCTTCGTGCTGGCGCTGTATCTGGCCGCGCGCAGTGGGCGACGGGGGACGCTGGCGGCAACCGCGGTACTGACGTTGATCGGGCTGGGCGGGCCGATTTTTCTGTTCTTCAATACGGAAGCCAATGCGTGGACCCGGTTTTGGCTCGAGAGACCCGCATTCAGCGCTATCGCGGCGATGGAGCTACCACAGGATCGGAAGATCGAGTACTACGGTGTCGAGTTGCCCGAGCACCTGTGTTTCGTTTCGGCGAACTGCCGGGTGGCGGTGATCGGCACCAGCGGTGGACATCCGGTGCGGTTCGTGCCCGACTACATCGGGATCCCCGACGACGCTTTCGGTTACGGGCATTTCGTCGGAACGCCCGAGCCCGGACCCTACGACGGGTTCGGCGAACCCATTTGCCCCACAATGGAATTGGGGGGCGGTTGGTGGTGGCTCGACTTCTGCTAACGCACTTCGAACGATGACCACTACGTCGGTCGTCCTCGAGCAAGACCGGGCACTGGCTCAGCTTGCGGCTGCCAGGACCTTCCACACTTTTCTGGAACGTGAGCGGGCCTGCGGTGCGGCGCATTCGATGCGGCGGCGGGCTTCGTTGGCGCTGATTCGAAGCAGATCGGTCAATAGATCCACGGTGTCGCGGTAGCCGGTGTCGGCGGCGAGGCCGCGGCGCTGGGCTTCGGCGACCGCGGCGCGCATGGCGGCATCGAGCCGCTTTCGGCGGCGTTCGGTTTCGACGAGGGTGCGCAGCAGGTCGACATCGGTCAGGTCCGGCCATCCCGGTGCCGGAGCATCCGGCGCCAGCGCGATCGAATGTGTGTTCACGCGTGACAGACTACCCCAGGATAGAACATATGTTCGAGTATTTGTTTTGCTGAATCCGGCTGTCGGCCGGGCAGCGGATCAGTCCGAGGCGCGACCCGCCCGGCTGCGCGTATGACGCGGCCAAGCCATCGCGGGTAGGGCATAGCCCACCACTGCGACCAGGTAGAAGGTCAGCGCGGCGATAGGCACGAACAGCCCGATCACGGCGATCGCGGCGAGCGCCACGAATCCGATTGCCGCCTGGCGGGTCTCGGTCCGGGCCACAGTGGCCGGGTAGCCGGGCCGCAGCAGCGTCGGATCCCGGCGCACAGCTGACCACATGACAACCCACGCGCCCGCCTGAACCGCGGCGGTAAGGAAGTAGAAAGCGGTGGCGACACCGGCATTCCGACCGCCATCCTCGAGATGATGCGCCAATACCGTTGTGGGAAATGGCAGGAACGCCACACAGAGCAGGACCAGCAGATTGCCGACCTGGAGCGGGCCATTCACCTGCCGGATGCGGGCGAAGAAGGCGTGGTGAGTCAACCAGATCACCCCGATGGTGGCGAACGATCCCAGGTAGGCGAGGTAACTCGGCCACAACCCCAGGAGTTGCTTCAGCAGATCGTCCTGGCTCTCCGGCAGGCGGATTTCGATGACCAGCAAGGTGATGGCGATTGCCATGACGCCGTCACTGAACGCCTCCACCCTGGAAGGGTTCAGCGGCCGAACGGGGACTTCCTCGGTCGACGCGTCGGTCCTAGGTCAGGACTGTACGAGAATGCCGCTGTTCTGCGTGGTCAGCCGCGCCGAAGTAGTGGCCTCTCGCGGGGCGATACAGAAATCTCGGCAATCAGAGAACCTGCGTACCAACCGTTTCAGCGAATCGGCTGGGCTGGGTTGATCAGCTTGCTGTTGGATGTATCGAGGTAGCGGCAGTTCTGGAGTGGAAGGGATCACGATGAGTTCGAGCGAGCCGGTTCTCGATGACCGCGGAGTCCCGTGCGCATTCTTCGAACGAGACGAACACGACGGCAAGCCCTGGGCCGATGAAATAGTCTGCGCGCCAGGGTATTCCAGTGATGCCGCAGCCGACGCCGTCGTGCGGTCCCTCGCAGGTTGGGGCGGTACCGCCGAAGGCGCATTCGGGTCCGCACTCGTGGACGCGGGAGCACAGACCATCCGCGTCTTCCACACCTACACGCTGCCACTGCCCCCACCCGAGCCCGAACCGGAACTGCCCGCCGGGCTGCGCGTCGTTCCCGCCGGTGAGACCAAGCCCGCCGCTTTGCACGAGGCATTGCTGGCGGCATATCCACCGAGCCATCCCGACTACGACGATGACGCTTTGCAAGCCCTGGACGGGCTCTACGACGGGACACTCATAGGCCCGATGCTTCCGTGCAGCATCGTGGCATGGGACGGCGATCGGGCCGTCGCCGCGGTCCTGGTCCAGGACTACGAGGGCGAGCCGCCGCTCGGAGGCCCATGGATTTCGGAGGCCTTCCGGCAGCCCGGGCCCGCGTACACCGGACTGGGCACTCTCCTGCTCCGCTGCGCGATCGCCCGCGCGAGCAGCGCGGGCCTGACGGCACTGGGGCTGGCCGTCACCGAAACCAATCCGGCGCAGGCTGTTTACGAGCGGCTCGGGTTCACCCGGACCGCGACCTGGACGAAGATGACATTCCCCGGCACCGACAATTCGGGTCCGCCCGCTGCGGGCTGACCGCGTCGTTCCGCGAGAGACATCGACCGAAGCGGACGCGAGCCGGACGCTATCGGTACGGTCGAGCAATGACGCGCTATACGGTCGAAGTAACCAGCGACCCAAAGCAATTCAAGGATGCGGCGTTCGAGTCTCTGATGCGTGATCCGGTGCGCCACACGTTGATCCTGTCGAATGTGCAGGATCGGGTCACCGGCCTCGTGGTTCATCCCTCCCCGTCCTTCTTCGCGGTGGTGCGCGCTGACGCGGTGGTTGTCGGCGCGCTGATGCGGACACCGGGTCGGCGCATCCTGGCAACCGAATTGCCCTTCGCCGCAATCGAAATGGCAGTTACGGCACTTGGTCCAGTGATCCCGGACGCACCGGGTGTGTTCGGGCCTCCCGAGTCAGCCGCGGAATTCGCGCGACAATGGACAGCGCTGCGGGGCAACGAGTTTCGAGCGAACAACAGCATTCGTTCCTACCAACTCGACACACTCCGGCCCGCATACGCGCCGGGACGGCCACGCCGTGGCACAGCTGACGACCTCGCCCTGTGCCTGCGCTGGACCGACGAGTTCGCAACGGAGATAGCCGAACCCCCAATGACCCACAATGACGTGGACGCGCGCATACGAGCCGGGCGCTGGTGGCTTTGGGAACACGATGGCCAACCGGTCAGCCTGGCCGGCCATTCGGTCACGCTCTTCGGCATGACGCGCCTCGGGCCGGTCTACACCCCACGGCTAACGCGCGGACACGGCTACGCGAGCGCGCTGACCTCACACGTCTCGAGCGAAATCCTCGCCGAAGGATCGCGCCCGTGCCTGAACGCCGACGTCGCCAACCCAACCTCGAACAAGATCTACCAGGCACTGGGCTACGAACCAGTCGGCGATTACATCAACTACGACTTCGTGCGGCCCACAGCCTGAACTCGCCCCTCGCGGCGGGGACCCGCGGTCGCCTCTCGATCTCGAATTGCGCGCAGCTAGCTGATAGCTCTGCAGCACAGCAGATTTCAGAACGTGCACCACAAATCAATCACGAAGTCTTGCCAGCCTTGGCTATAGCATCTAGCTTTTTAGCTATGATATATAGCTTTCTGCAACGACCCGAGGGCCGTATCGCGTACGACATCACCGGCACCGCAGGCCCTTTCGTCATTTGCGTGCCCGCGTGGAGTGAACTACGCCAGAGCTACCGGCATCTCGTGCCTCTACTAGCCGCGCAGGGCTGTCGCGTGGTGACCATGGATATCCGCGGACACGGCGACAGCGACGCCACCTTCACCTCCTACGACGATGCCGCGCTGGCCACCGACCTGCGAGCACTCATCGACGAACTCGGCGAACCGGTCTTCATCGTCGGGAACTCGATGGGTGCGGGGGCAGGCGTCATCGTCGCGGTCGAAGCGTCGGAGAAGGTGCGCGGTCTGGCGCTGCTCGGGCCGATGGTTCGCGATCCACAGGTTGGCCCCTTCATGAAACTGCTGATGCGGATCCTCTTGGTAAAGCCTTGGGGACCAGCCGCATTCATGACCTACTACCCGAAGTGGCTGCCTGGCGCGAAGCCGGTGGACTATGCCGAACACAAGACTCGGGTCCGGCAGAACATGCGCCGACCGGGGCACTGGGCGGCGTTCGTGCATACCGGGCGCACTTCGCACGCCCCGGCCGAGCAGCGGCTGAGCAAGGTCAAAACACCGGCGGTCATCGTCATGGGCGCGGCGGACGTGGATTGGCAGGACCCGGCTGCTGAGGCCGAGTGGATCGGCCGACAGCTGCGCGCCGAGGTAGTGATGATCCCCGGAATCGGCCACTTCCCCCAGGCCCAGGCCCCGAAGGAAACGGCCGCCGCCATCGGTCAGCTGATCAGCCAGGTAACTCATGCCTAGGGCGGGCCTGTCGCCCGACGTGATCGTGGCCGAGGCGATACGCCTGGCCGACGAGGTGGGGTTCGAGCGACTCACCCTCACCGAAATCGCCAGACGATTCGGGATCGCCCAACCGAGCCTATACAAGCACATCAACAGCCTCGACGGCCTGCAGCGACTGCTGACCCTGCGGATGCTGACCGAGCTCGGCAGCACCCTGCGGCAAGCGGCCACCGGCAAGTCTGGATCCGACGCAGTTCGCGCCACCGCCCGCGGCTACCGAGCCTTCGCCCAATCCCATCCCGGATGCTACGCAAGCATTTTGCGCGCTCCGGCACCCGAGGACGACCAAGCCGCCCAGGCGATGCGGGAAATCCTGTCGACTCTCTACGACATCTTCGCCGGCTACGGCATCGAGGGCGATGATGCCGTCGACGCGGCCCGCTACCTGCGCAGTACGCTGCACGGCTTCGTATCACTCGAACTCTCGGGCGGGTTCGCCATGCCCCGCCCGGTTGACCGAAGCTTCGAACGACTCACGCGCGCAATCGATTTGGCCCTCCGGAATTGGTGCATCGAGTGACAATTCATCGTCTTGGCCGCTGACGATCGTTAAATGCCGCTGCACTCACACAGAGAACGGCGTGCTGTTGGGCAAGAACATTGTGGTGGCGCTTGGGTTGCGGGTGATCAGGTTGTCGTAGTCGCGATGTAGCGTGACGCGGTGTGAGTCCGTTTCGGTGGGCACACTGCAGAGTTGTTTCCAGTTAAGGGATTTCATGTCGTTCGATACCAAATGGGATGCCGCTGAGTGTGCGGTTATCCAGCTGCTCGCCCCCGGCATCGAGTTGCCCGACCATGACACCGACGGGTTGGCGAACCTGTTGTGGGTCAACGACATTCTTACCTTCGTGCTCTTGGATGACTGTCACGACGCGATCCTGAATCATATTCGGGCGCTGGCGAGCTACCCGAGCGAGATGGATTGGGGTTGGTACTGCGACTTTGTCGGTGAACTTCCGTTCCTGGACTCCGCCGACGGCATCGAGCGGCTCCTCGAGCTCATCGGCGAACATTGCCGGCCGGAGGGTTTGGTCATGGTGAGCCTCGATACCCGCGGCGACAATCACGCGGTCGGGTTTCTCGACGCCGAGTATTGGCGGCAGAACGCGGATTTGGTGGCAGCAGCCAGTCCGCTCCTGTCGGTTGTCGGCGAGGGCTCGCTGAGCAGGCTGGGCGGTGATTCCGAGCACGGCCCGCGCCGGCTGGCCGAACTGCGGCACCGGGCCGAAGAGCGGCGTCGGGCTATGACCGAGTGGGAACGGTTCGCCGAGAACATCGTCGCGCTGCTGGAGGGCAGTCCCGTCGGCACCATGGCGGTAATTCACTGCGATCGTGGCGGTGCCCAGTTCGTCGACGAACAAGGCGTCTTGTACGTGGAATCTCTCCGCAACGATGAGACACGTTACGCCCCCGAGATCAACGAGGGCCTGGCCGCGCACGGATGGACTGAACACGACGAAGCCTGGGGCCCGGTCTGGGAATTTCGCCTGCCATCGCGCCATCCCAGGTACACCGGCACGTATCGAGAGTTCGCCGAGCAGGTGGTGATCGGACTGCGGGCATCGAAGATCGAATCACCCACTGAGCTAACCGTTTACGGCTACAACTACTACTCGCAGGCCGACGACGCGGATCTGTCGGTACTGGGTATCCCGGTCACCTGATCGGTGCGATCAGGATTGTGGAAACAGAGCGTGACGGGCAGCTCACCACCGGTCTAGCGTGCAGCGGCGAGGATGGCGGCGGCGGTCGCTCGTAGGTCGACGGCGAAGAGGTCGGGTTGTTCCCATGCGGCGAAGTGTCCACCGGCGGCCGGTTCGCTCCAGTGCACGATGTTGGTGAATCGGCGGGCTGCCCAGCGGTGGGAGGGGCGTGGGACTTCTTTGGGGTAGATGCTGCAGCCGGTGGGCACGTCGATCGTGTCGTCGACAGCGGCGGTGAACCATTGGCTCACCTCGGCGATGCTCTCCCAGTACAACCGCATCGAGGATGTGGCGGTGCCGGTGAGCCAGTAGAGGGTGATGTTGTCGAGGATCTGGTCGCGGGTCAGGCCGGGAGCATCGGTCCAGGTGTACAGCTTTTCCGCGATCCATGCGGCGAGGGCGGCGGGTGAGTCGGTCAGGCCGTACCCCAGGGTCTGCGGTCGGGTGCTGTGCATGGCCGAGTAACCGGAGCCGGTGCGGGTGCGTTCTTCCAGGTCGGCGAGTGCGGCTTGTTCTGCGTCGGTGAGAGACACGGTGTGATCGGGTGGGGCGAGCGGCGGTACGAGATGGAGGCCGGTCAACCGGTGTGGTTGCTGGAGGGCGATTTTGGTGGAGATGCTGGTGCCCCAGTCGCTGCCGGCGGCGAGGAACCGCGGATATTCCAGCCGGGTCATCAATTCGCACCAGGCGCGCGCGATGCGATCGATGCCCCAGCCGGTGGTTGTGGGCTTACCGCTGAAGGCGTATCCGGGTAGTGAGGGAACCACGACATGGAACGCTGGCTCACCGTCGGGCGGGCTGGTGAGCAGTGGAATCAGGCGCTCGAATTCCAGGAACGAACCGGGCCAGCCATGGGTGAGCACCACCGGCGTGGCTTTCGGGTCGAGGGAGCGCACGTGGAGGAAGTGGATCGGCAGGCCGTCGATGATGGTGCGAAACTGTGAGATCCGGTTGAGCCTGCGCTCGGTGGCACGCCAGTCGTATTCGTCCATCCAGTAGCGGCACAGGCCGATCATGGTGTCCAGCGGGACGCCCTGCGACCAGTCCGACACCGGTTGCGACTCGGGCCAGCGAGTTCGCGCCAAACGCAGGCTCAGGTCGTCAAGTCTGGTTTGGGGGATGTCGATGCGAAACGCATTGATGGTCTCGGACATTCATGGCTCCTTCGCGGTGATAGCAGATTTCGTTCGAGATGTGAAACCCCCCAGATCTGGCGGCAGCGGCCCGGTTAATCATGGTCGAGATGACGCGATGTTATGAGTATGAGAATCCGCGGGATGGGAATCGCTCAGGCTGCCTTGGCGATCGGGATGATGGTGGCCATCTCGGGGTGCGAGCCTGATCGGGGCGGGTCGGGGGCGAGCGCTCCTTCGAAGGCGCAACCCGTAGGGGCGAAGACCGGGACCGTGGTGTTGCAGACGGTGACCCCTCGAGGAACGGCGATTCCCTATGTGCCGGTGCATATTCGGCGCTACGAGCCGTGCGATGTGGGCAAGCGGGATCTGCCCGAGGGTGCGTCCGAGGTGGGGAGCTGGGATGGGGTCACCGATTTGGCCGGGCAGGCGGTATTCGAGGATATGCCGGTGGGGTGCTATCGGTTCGGCATGGACGCGCCGAAGGGGACCAACCCGGTTCCGGAGGGGATGCACACCCTGTTCGTAGAGTCGGCGGGGCAGAAGGTGAACGGGCGCTTGCGGTTTCAGGATCCGGCGCCCGTACCTACTTGTGCAGCACAGACTTTCGTGCACGATCTCAACGTAGACCAGCAACTTCGGTCCGCGACCACACAGGTCAGTGTCTGCGAGGATTTGTGGGCGGTGATCTCGTGGGATGTGCCGGGTGACAGCCAGCGAGTCGTCGCCCGCACAACCGTGGTCCGTGGCGCGACTATGTTCGCTTCCCCCACAATGTCTGCTGGTCCAAGGCCAAATCCGACGGCGCCCCGGACACGTTGAAGAAGTACTTCACGACCTGCTGAGACTCGGACCGCATCGAACAGGTCAGTCGGCATATCCCAATTCTTCGAATAGACCTGCTAGAGCGGTGTGGTCGTCTTCGGTGCCGGTGTGCGGGGCGGCGAACCAGCGTGTGTACTCGGCGATTTCGGAAAGGCGCCAGTCGAGGGCGAACAGTTCCACCATCGCAGGGTCTGGGTGCAGGTCGGGTGATGCGGTGAGCAGGTCCGCGTAGTCGCGTTCGGGCGGGGCGAGAGCCAGTGACTCCCAGTCGACGAATCGGATGCCCTCGGCGGTTACGACCTGGTTGTCGTTGTGCGGTTCACCGTGGGTGGGGACCCAGGAATCCTGCTGGGCGAGTGCCGTTTGCGCCAGGTCCAGGTAGCGGTCGGTCCAGTGCCGGGTTGCGTCGATGTGCGCAACGAGAGCGAGGCGGGCCTGGTCAGCCAGCGGGCCACTTGTCCAGGGCTCGGCGGTGCGCGCCTGCAACTCGTCGGCGAAACCCGGGGCCACCTGCGGCACCCATGACCTCAGGCCCTCGGGTGGAGCAGCGCGATGCAGCTCACTCAGTGCGAGAACAACGTCGCGAACATGCCGAGGCTCACGAGCCTCCTCCTCAGTAGGACTGCAACCCTGCAGCCAAGGCGTCACACTGAGCGCACCGTGCCCGAAATCAACGGTGAATTGACCGGTCCGGGCGGGAATCGGAGCACACACCGCGGCCAGACCGGCCGTAGCCAAGGCAGCGGCCCCGGCGTACGCAGCCTCGAGAGATGCCGCCGTATGCCGAGGCGCCAATTGGTCCAATGTGACGAATACGGTTGTGCCCCCGCTGATCACCCGCCAGTGATGTGCGCCGAAACCCCACGGCAGGTAGCTGGTATCGGTGATTTCGGGCAACCACTGCGCAGCGACCGCCTGCGCGATCGCCTCATCGGTGATGAACTCGGGACGGGACAGCATAGGGCCGCATCATAGGAGCAATGCCGACCCAGCAGCACGGGATTTTCCGGCTGTAGCTCGGTGGCTCTCGACGTCCAGGTATAGACGAGGCGGTCAGTCGTCGGAGGCGACGATCAGAGTCAGCACGCGGCTCGATTGGTTGATGGTGACCAGTTCGTGAAAGCCGTTGATGGCTCCGACAACCCAGCCCCAGTCATGTTCGGCCGTCGGGCGCATGTTGGGCAGTTCGAATACGGTGCTGCCCGGCAGGGTTGAGTACAGCCATTGGTTCAGGTCGGATTGGACTGCGGGCGATACGGTTCCGCACGCGCGGGTTGCCCACTGCTGCAACAGATCCTGTGCGGCGGATGGAGTGATGCGGGTGAAGGTGTCGGGATGGATTCGGTCGAGTAGGTAGGGACCGTGCAGGTTTGGGGTGGATTGGTCGTCGGGGCCGCCGCCGGCGTAGTTGTCGCGGTACTGGGGATGGTGGATGAGGGCGGAGAGGAGGTCGTGTGCCGGGTGGTCTGCGGTTATCCGGAAGGTCTTCACACTCACCCATTGATAGGTGCCGCGATCCAGGTGGACCATCCGTTCGTTGTCGAATGCGAGTGGATCGTCCATGGTGCGAGCGTGCCATAGGTGGTGTCGCTCAGCGGCGAAGGGCTCGGCGCAGCATCGGCGCCGAAATTTGCGTCGCCTCGGCGGGGACAGGTCCTTAGAGTGGGTCGATGACGCTGCCTCGGCTTATTGCTACCGATCTTGATGGCACGCTGTTGCGCGGGGATGGGACTATCTCGCGGCGCACGCTGGATGCGTTGCGGACTGCTGCTGATGCCGGGGTGGAGGTGGTGGTTGTTACCGCTCGCCCGACGCGTTATGTCGATGCGCTCGCCGAGGTGACCGGGTTGAGCGGAACAGCGGTGTGTAGCAACGGGGCGGTGGTGTATGACATCGCCTCTCGCACCGTGGTCGAGTCTAGGGTGCTGTCGGTTGATGCGGCCGAGGCGGTGGCGGGGGCGGTCGCGAGGGTGATCAAAGAGGTCGGATTCGCTGTTGAGACAGGTGGTTCGGTGATTTATGAGCCGCGCTATCGGATGCGGTTCGCGGAGCTTCCCGGGTTCGAGTCGCCCGTGCGGGCGCTGGCCGATCTGTGGACGCTCACGACTCCGATCGTGAAGCTCCTTGCGCACTCGGAGCGGTATGACGCGGACTTCCTGCTGGCCGTGGCCGAGGAAGCAGCGCCGGGGCTGGCGCAGTTCACGCACTCCGGCGGGCCGGGGCTGCTGGAGATCAGTGCGCCGGGCGTCACCAAAGCGGGGACGCTTGCCGCACTGTGCGCCGAACGCGGTATCGATGCCGCCGATGTTCATGCCTTCGGTGATATGCCGAACGATCTCACGATCTTGAATTGGGCCGGGACCGGGTACGCGATGGGTAATGCCCACGCACGGGTGCTGGCAGCGGTGGCACGCCATACCGTGTCCAATGACGAGGACGGGGTCGCGGTCGTCATCGAGCGGCTCTTCGGCCGATAGTGCCGGAAACCGAAATGATCTCCCCAGCAAGATGATTCACGGTCCGAGCCGGTTTCCCGGCTCGGACCGTGTCACTCACTCTAGGGAGGCGGTGGTGGTGGGGACCGAGTCCGCGCCGCCGGACATGCCGCGGACCTGGCGGGCGGCCACCGAGAGGGTGGCCATGTCCAGGGTGCCGGTGGCGAAGATCTCGGCGAGGGCGGCGCGGGCGCGCACCAGGCGGGAGCGGTTGATGGATTCCCAGTAGGCGATTTTGTCTTCGGTGCTGTCTTCCGTTGCGGCGGTGGTGAGTACGTCGAGGGTCAGGGCGCGCAGCGAGTCGTAGAGGTCGTCACGGACTGCCAGGCGGGCCAGGGTGCGCCAGCGGTCGGTGCGCTCGAGGCTCACCACCGCGTCCAACAGACGTTGGATATCGAAGTGCTGGTCGAGGGCGTAGTAGAGCGAAACCACATCTCGCGCATCACGATCGGCGAGTTCGGCGATATCGATGACATCCAGCAGCGGGTAGCGATGGATCAGCAGGTAGACCTGTTCGGCCAGGTCCCGGGGAGCGCCGCGGGTGATCGCCTCCTGGGATCGGACCTGCAGAGTTTCGGCTATGCGGCCGGGCTGCCAGGTGGGGACGAGCGGGCTCAGAGCGCGCACGCCCAGGCGGTAGCGGGCGATATCGGCGCCGATAGCGATGGGTTGCGGACGGTTGGTCAGCAGCCAGCGCGAGGCCCGGTCGAGGGTGCGTTTGGTCTCGAGTTCGAGATCGTCGCGGACTTCGGTGGACATCGGGGTGGTCCGGATGCGGTGCCAGAGTTCGTGCAGGTCGAAGATTTCGGCGACAGCGGTGAAGGCGCGCACGGCGTCTTCGGTCGTGACACCCATTTCCTCGGCCAAACGGAACACGTAGGTGATGCCGCCGTGGTCGACCACCCGATTGACCACCGTGGTGGCGATGATCTCGCGACGCAGCGGGTGACGTTGCAGGGCAGCGCCGAATCGTTCGCGCAGCGGCTCCGGGAAGTAGCCGGGCAGGATGGCGGCGAAGGCCGGATGGTCGGGCAGGCCACCCGCCAGCAGTTCGCTCTTGAGCGAGAGCTTCACGTGCGCAAGCAGATTCGCCAATTCGGGCGAGGTCAGCCCGGTGCCCGCGTCGATGCGGCGACGCATCTCCTTATCGGAAGGCAGCGTTTCCAGGGAGCGGTCCAGCCCACCGGATTCGAGCTTGGTGAGCAGGCGACGGTGTACCGCGGCCATCTGCGGGGCGTGCGCACGGGAAATGCCGAGCCGGAAGTTCTGCGAGATATTGTCCCGCAGAACGAGTTCGGCGACCTCCTCGGTCATCGAGGCCAGCAGCAGGTTGCGTTCGGTCAGCGACAGCTCGCCCGCGGCGACCACGCTGTCGAGCAGCACCTTGATATTGACCTCGTGGTCCGAGCAATCCACACCTGCCGAGTTGTCGACCGCGTCGGTATTGCACTTACCACCGCCGTCGCTGAATTCGATGCGGCCCAGCGCGGTGATGCCGAGATTGCCGCCCTCACCGATCACGTTGACGCGCAGTTCATTCGCGTTCACCCGGACCGCGTCATTGGACTTGTCGCCCACCTCGGCATTGGTCTCGGCGGCGGACTTGATGTACGTGCCGATACCGCCGTTCCAGAGCAGTTGCACCGGAGCCTTCACAATGGCGCGGATGAGTTCGAGCGGGGAGAGCATGGCGACTCCGGGATCCAGGGCGAGTGCCGTGCGCACGGCGGCGGTGATCGGGATCGCCTTCACGGTGCGATCGAAAACCCCACCGCCCGTGCTGATCAGCGAACGATCGTAATCCGCCCAGGATGAGCGCGGCAGCGCGAACATGCGCTCGCGCTCGGCGAACGACGCGGCCGCGTCCGGGTTCGGATCCAGGAAGATGTGCCGATGATCGAAGGCGGCGATCAGCCGGATATGCCGGGACAGCAGCATGCCGTTGCCGAATACGTCACCGCTCATATCACCGACACCGACGACGGTGAAATCCGTTGTCTGGGTGTCGATATCCATTTCGGCGAAATGCCGCTTCACCGATTCCCACGCGCCGCGAGCGGTGATGCCCATGGCCTTGTGGTCATAACCCACCGAACCACCGGAGGCGAACGCGTCACCCAGCCAGAAATCGTATTGCTGGGCAACCTCATTCGCGATATCGGAGAAGGTGGCGGTGCCCTTATCGGCCGCGACCACCAGATAGGTGTCGTCCGCATCGCGGCGCACCACCCGTTGCGGGGGCACGGTTTCCCCCGAAGTGCGGTCGATATTGTCGGTCAGGTCCAGCAGTCCGGAGATGAAAGTGCGGTAGCAGCGAATTCCCTCCTGCTGCAACGCCTGTCGATCGGCGACCGCGTCACCGGTGGCGACGGGCGGGCGTTTCACCACGAATCCGCCCTTGGCCCCGACCGGCACGATGACCGCGTTCTTCACCGCCTGTGTCTTGGCCAGGCCCAGGATCTCGGTGCGGAAATCCCCGAGGCGATCGGACCAGCGCAACCCGCCGCGCGCCACCGCACCGAACCGCAGGTGCACGCCTTCGACCCGGGGCGAGTACACGAAGATCTCGAATTGCGGTCGCGGCTCGGGCAGTACGGTGATGCGACGCGGATCGAACTTGAACGACACGTAGTCTCGATCGCCCGCGGTCTTGTCGGTCCGAAAGTAGCTGGTGCGCAGCGTAGCTCGGATGAGATCGAGGATCGCACGCAGTATCCGGTCGGTGTCCAGGCTGACCACCGCGTCGATCTCGGCGCTCAATTCCTCTTCGAGGGCGGACGCCCGGGCGGCGGCGAGTTCGCCCGCACCGTCGGGATCGAAACGCACCTCGAACAATTCGCTGAACGAACGCGCGATGAGCGGATGGCTCTGCAGCACCCGGGTGATATTGCCGAAGGAATACGCGAAGCCCGCCTGCTGGAGGTAGCGAGCATAGGCGCGCAGGAACGCGATCTGCCGCCAGTCCAGGCCCGCGCGCAGCACCAGTTCATTGAGCCCGTCGACCTCGACCGCACCGAACCACATGGCGGTGACGGCGTCGGCGAAGCGCTCGCGAATGTCATTGCCGGGCAGTGGATCCGGCGCACCGATCGCGACCGGTACGCGCAATCCGAAATCGTAGATCCAGCGGCGCGAGCCGTCGGCCAGCTCCAGCGGATACGGGTGCTCGTCCAGGACTTCCACGCCGAGACTGTGCAGCATGGGCAGCACCCGGCTCAGCGAAACCTCTTCGCCGTGCACGTACAGCGTGAAACGCCACTCCCCCGCCTTCGCGGTGGGCTGACGGTACAGCTGGGTATCGATCGCCCCCTCGGCCAGCGCGCGCAGCCGGCGCAGATCGGTCAGACCGCGCGCGGGCGGGAACTCCTGCCGATAGGTGGCGGGCAGCGCGGACGCATAGTCGGCGGCCACCTCGGGTGGCACCTCCGAACCGCGTGCCGCCTCGGCGACCAGCAGATCGGACCAGGTGCGAGTGGTGGCGAACAGCAGCTCCTGAATCCGAGCGCGGTTCTGTTCGGAGACATCGACCGCTGCAGCTCCGGCGGGCCGGTGCACGGTGAAATACACGACGGCCAACTCGGACTCGGTCGCGCGTGCCGAGTAGTCGATCTGTTCGGCCCCGAATTCCAGGCGCAGCACGTCGCGCATGCGCAGCCGCACCTCGGTCGAGTAGCGGTCGCGAGGCAGATACACCAGGCAGTACACCGCTTCACCGCGCGGGTCGGGCCGCAGGAATAGCCGCACCTGCCGTCGCAGACCCAAATCCATGACGCCGGAGACGGTTTCGAACAGGCGGCGGGCGTCGGTGGCGAACAGCTCGGCGCGCGGGAAGGTCTGCAACAGTTCGAGCAGCTCCTGGCCGGAGAAGGAATTCAGGCCGAAGCCCGCCCATTCCATCACCTGGCGCACCCGCCGCGAGATCACCGGGATGTCCAGGATGTTCTCGTGTTGTCCTGTGACGGTGAAGGTTCCGATGAAGACGTGAGTGCCGCGCAGCGACTGATCGGACCCGTCCCCCAGGTCCGCGACACTGATGACGTAACCGTCCGGGGATCCGGGCAGCACCCGGTCCAGGGAGCCGTTGGACAGCCGCAGCATCGGCGAACCCGACAGCGCGGCGGGAATATCCAGGTCCGAGGCGATCCGATCGTGCAGCAGCCCGAGCCCGGCGCGACGCAGCAGTTCGGGCTGGCCCTCGGAATCGGTTGCGGTGCTGTGATATCCGTATCCGAGCAGGGTGAACCGACTCTCATCGAGCCAGTGCAGCAGCCGCGCGTTATCGGTGATCTCGGCGTCGTCGGCGCGGGCCGCGGCGCGTTCGAGATCGCTCGCAACACTCGCGAGCGTGGTGGCCATGGCCGCGGTGTCGCGGGCCACGCCCCGAATCATGGCGAGCAGGCCGGGCAGGGTGCTCTCGATGCGGTCCAGCAGTGCGACGTCGACCTCGGGCCCGAGCTGCACGTGGATCCAGGACTCGGCGATGGTGTGATCACCGACCTCGTGCTGAGCGCTATTGCCCGGCGCGACGGCGCGCAGGCGACCCCGATTGTCGCGCAGCACATCGAATACCGGATGGATGACCTCACTGACCGTCACGCCCAGGCGGCGCAGCATCGACGACACCGAGTCGACCAGCAGCGGCATATCGTCATTGACGATTTGAATTGCGGCGCCGAGTTCGCTCTCGTCACCGGGACGGTAGACGCGAGTGACAGTCGTTCCGGGACGGCGCGTTTCGGCCAGTTCCAGGTGCCGGCGCACGATCTGTCCGGCGCGATCGGTCACCATGGCGATCGTCGCGTCCGGGCGTATCCATCGGAAGTAAACCGCCTCGAGGTCTGCTGGATCTTCGCGGAGCTTCTGCCACGAAAGCATCTGCAGCGTGGTTGCCACCATCGACCGCACCCTTCCCGAGATTCGAGCCGCACCCTACGGTCACAGCACCTGTTCAATGTGCCGTTAAACAACGGCGCATTAACTAATGTAGCCAATATCCAGCAGTGAGAAGACCGGTCAGCCGAGCAGCCCGGACCGCATCAGGAACGCGCGGGCGGCCGCGGCATTGGGTAACGCACCCGTCTCGAGCCGCAGGCCCGACTGGGAATCGGCATACCAGATATTCCACGTCGGGCTGATGGCGATGAAGGTCGTGCCGTCGGCGACCACCGTCGCACCGGCGGATCGCCACCGCAGCACATCATTGGAGAGTTGCTGGGGCGAAACCACGCGCGCGGCATAGGCCAACTCCCGGCCGCCGCCGATCCCGGCCGACAGCAAGGGATTTCCGGCTGCGATCACGCATTGCTCATCCTCCGCCGGCCCGGAACAGGTCGAGGCCGAGAGCAAGGTCTGCGGCAGTGTCCGCGTCGGGCTGGTCCATCCGGAGCGCAATTCCGGGCCGCACGAGTTCACCAGGAAGAAGACCGCGGCCGCCATCGCGATCACACCCACCAGCGCCGCGATCCATTGCGGCAGACGCATTCCCGCTTCGCTGAGCGCCGACTTCGCCGCACCCTTGACCGCGCCCTCGATGGACTTGCCCGCTGGGCCTATGAGCTTGTCCGCGCTCGCGGCGACCGGGCCGAGCAGCGCCAACGGATCACCGGAGAATCCGGACACCGCGGCCGCGATGGGCGCCGCCGCCTTGGCCAGCGGCGCACCGCAGTTGGAGCAGCCCGTGGTCCCCGCCTGGCTACGGTGGGAGCAGTAGTCGCAGATCTGATCGAGAACGCTCAATGTCCGGTAACCACTATCGAGGACAGGGCGATCGAATTCACGGTCGGATCGCCTTTGGATTCCAGGACCGTCACCACGATCTTGGTCGCACTGATGACCGGGCTCACCTTGGTGACCACCAGTGCCCGTTGATCCAGGGTCTGCTGGGTGTAGGTGGTGGCATTGGCATCATCGAATTTGTATGAAATCCGGCTCGCCGTACGGTATTTCGCCCATTGGTCACCGCCGTCGGAACCGATGGCGTCCCAGCCGGGCACGATGCCGATGGAATCGACCTGGTAGGAGCGACCCAGATCGATGACCAGGATCTGGCCGTCGACCTTGTAGGCGCGCGGGCAGGACCACGCCTTGCCGGTGCCGGCGAACGCGTCCATCGCGGGGGTGCCGCCCGGCGGGCAATGCGACTGCGCGGATTTGACCTGGATCGGAACCCCGCCCGCGGGGGCGGTCGTGGTGGGCTGGGCCGGAGCCGGAGTCGCCGGTCCGGTGGCGGTCGCAAGGACCGTGCGATTGCTGGTCTTCTCCGGCTCACCGCCTGAGGTCACCAGGGCGAGCACCACGATCAATACCAGCACACCGCCGATTGCCAAGGCCACCTTGGGGTTACGGGCCTTGAGCGCCAGCTCCCGGATGGGATCGGCGAACTTGGCAGCCGATGAGCGTGCGCCGGTGGATGCGGTGAGCTGCTCGGCGGCCTCTTCCGCGGCGGGCATCGCCGGGGGCTTCTCCGCCGGGGGCGAGTAATCAGACCATTCGAATTCGGTGTTGGCGGTCTGCCCGTTCAGCAGCGCGAGGATGCGTTCGCTGGCCTTCGGCCCGCTGCCGGTAGCGGGTGCGGGCGGGGTGTCCGGCACCGCGGGCGTGGGGACGTCGAAGTCGTCATCGAATTCGCCGAGCGGAGGATCCTCCGCGGCGGGTGTGCCGGTCCATCCGAGCGCCGGATCGGACAACAACGCTTCCAGGACCGCTTCCCGGTGCTGGAGAAAAACATCTCCCGGGTCCTTGTCGGGCATGTCTCGGATCGTATCCAGGCCCGGCGCGGATTCGACTCGAGGCTATTCCCGCCAGCGAGAAGACAATTCGCGAGTTCAGCGACTTCTTTCCCCGGTGACGAAGTATTCCGGCGGCACATCGAATACCCGGGCCAGCGCGATGATCAGATCGAGCCGGGGAATGGCGTCCCCGTGAATGAGCCGGTACAAACCCGATTGGGAGACAGGCACATCCGGATACGCCAGCTCCAGATGCTGTGCGAGCGAATACAGGGTCAGCGATCGAGTGGCGCCATCCTCGGTCGACACCATCGATTCGGAGATCAGCGCCGACAATCGGCTGGAGAATATCGCCGCCGCGGCCTGCCGTGGACTCTGCTCCTCGTCCTCGCCGAGCGTCCGGCCATCACCTTCGTACGGCTGCGAATCGGTAACCACGCCCAAAGACATTACTGCCCCACCTCATTTCATTTGATGGACCCGGTTTGATTGACCCGGATTTCATGACCCGGGCACCGGGACCGGTGTACCCGCGGGCGTCGGCGCACCCGCGGTTTCCGGCCCCGGGCTCAGCGGATTCGGCGGCTGTTCGAAATATCTGGTCTCGCCGCGCGGTTCGATCAGATCCACCCGCACTGTGCGCATCGGGATGCCGACCTCGACGGTTCCGTCGTCGACCTGTTCGATGGCCAGATCCACCGATCGACGCGGGCGGGTGCCCGGATCGCCGATGGTGACCATGGCGTTGGCCGCCGAACCGCGCGGCGACATCTGATCGAACACCTCGAGGGTTACCGGCGGGCTGTTCGGATCCTGTTCGCGCGCACCGGGTTCAGCCGCCAGCCGTAGCGAATTCGGATCGCCGACCGCGTTGACCAGCGGCAGCCAGGCCTGCGGGCGCGAAGAGTGCACCTCGACGCTGGCCCCGACCACCATGGCGCGCAAGACGATCTGCTGCGCCACCGGCAGTGCCGCACGGATATCGACGGTGCGCCGGCGCGGGTGATAGCGGGCCGCATCGAACAGCGGCAGTGCGAGCGTGTGCTGCGGCTGACCGCTGATCGCGCCCAGGATCTGACCGTTCGGACCGATCGGCACCACCAGTTCGGCGAGCACCTCCGCCGGGGCGTGGTCACCGCCACGATCGGCCAGGGGCAGCTCACGCACCGACCCCTCGCCGGGCAGCGTCGCCAGGAATGCCTCGGATTGGCGACCCGACATGGGCCGCAGATATTCGGGCAGGGTGCCTTCGGGCTCCGGACCGACGAACCGGACCAGCCCGCGCGGACCGTCCTCGCCCTTGGAGAGTCCGATCACCACCGTGGTCCAACCACGATTCCAGCTCCAGCAGTCGTCGAGCACGTCATCGCCCAGGCGCGTCCAGTCGACGATGAAGCTCGCCACCCGGCGACCGGAGGAACCGACACCGAGGTGATCCCATTCCTCACGCAGCTCCGGCAGTCGAACCCCGGTGTGCAACAACACGGTTGCCTCACGGACGGCGGCGGCGGGCAGCACCTGGGCGATGATGCCGCGCTCACGCAGGCGCGTGGAGATCCGATGCGTGGCCGCGGCCAAGGCACGCGGACCCGACACCGCGACCGGACCGCGCTGGGTCAGCGTCGCCAGATTGCGATGCTGATCCAGCCGGACCACCAGCCAGGTAAGGCGTTCACCGATCACCGGATGTGAGCCGATCAACTGGTCGTACAACATGCTGTAGTCCCCGGTCGGGCGGGCGCGGCGGCCGGTGGTCACGATATCGATGTCCACGGTGATGCCGTACTGCTCGAGCAGCGGCAGTAGCAGCCCGACCGGGAGCGTGTCCTCGGTGTACACGGTCTGCTCGGTGATGATGGTCGGCAGATCGAGATTGGGCGCGAGCTGAACCATCGCCACCAAAGTGTTCTCGCCCAAGCGAATTCCACACGGACCGGCGGCGGTGTCGATATCGACCACCTCGGTCTCCGAGACGCGGCGCTCCGCCCGGCCGGTCCGGCCGAATCGATAATCAGCCCAGATCAGCAGCCAGTCCACGGGGGCACGCGAGCGCACCCGCAGCATGGTCACGGTCAGCGCGACCGAGAGCACGATCGCACCGACCCACCACGGCGTATGCGCCGACAGCGCGGCCAGCGCCGGACCGCCGACGATGACCAGGACCGCCAGCGGCCCCCGGCCGATACCGCCGACCCCGAAACGTGAATCGCTCACCGTTTCCTCCGGAACATGCCGTAGGCCGCGTTCGAGCCGACGCCCAGCAGCACTGCCGCGACGATCACGCAGATCGCGGTGATACCGGGGCGCTGATCCTTGGCGCGCGGCGGAGTCGGAAGCTCCAGTACCGCACCGCGATACAGTCCGGCCGGCGCGATCGGTGCGGTGCGATAGCTCAGTGCGGCGAGCGGATCGATCAGGCCCGCGCCGACGACATTGTCGATGCCGCGTGCTGGGGCGTGCGCGCTGGCTTGCAGGCGCGCGGCGATCTCGGCCGGGGATTCATTGGGGTAGCGCGAGCGCAGCAGGGCCGCGACTCCGCTGGCGTACGCGGCCGCGAAGGACGCGCCGCCGACCGCGGAGAGCTTGCCGGGTTCGCCGACGCCGTTGATCAGATCGCCGCCACCGGGACCGAGCGATTCGATGCCGGTGCCGGGCGCAGCGACCGATACCCAAGGGCCGGTGAGTGATTCGCCCATGGTGTCGCCGGTCGCGGTGGTGAAACCCACGGTCAGCACGTCGGTGGCGTACCAGCCCGGGCTGGAGATGGTCTTGACCCCGGCCCAATTGCGTGGATCGGTGGGACGCCCGGGATCGATATCGGGATTCTGTTCACAGCCACTTCCGGTATCACCGGCACCGGCCACGATGAGTGCGCCTTTGAAGCGCGTGGCGTAGTTGACCGCCGCCGCCAGCGCGGCATGATCCACCCCGAGTCCGGCGGGCGCGCATACCGGCAATGCGACGGTGATCACCTGCGCACCCAGATTGGCCGCATGGGTGATCGCCCGCGCCAGCACCCGGGTCTGTATCGAGAGCTTCTGCGCGGCATCGAAATTCACGATTCCGTCCTGGGTGAACGCCCCGGAGCGATAGCGGATCGAGATCAGGCGCGCGTCGGGTGCCACACCGGCGAAGCCGTCCGCCGGATCGGCTGCGGCGCCGATTATTCCGGCGATGAGCGTGCCGTGCGCGTCGCAGTCGGTCAGTCCGTCACCACCGGCCTGCACATAGTCACCGCCACCGACCAGGTTGGGCAGCCGAGAGTTCGGGCCGACCCCGGTATCGATGACGGCGACGGTGACACCGGTCCCGGTGCTCAGTGCCCGAACCCGGCGCAGGTCCAGCGCACGCTCGGGTGGCGGCACCTGCGACGGATCACTATTGGGCAGTACACCGACCGCGACACAGCCCTTGTCCTGTTTGGTGGGGAACTCCGGGCCCGGCGCGTCATCGGCCGGTGGCGTCCCGATTACTTCGGGTGGTTGCACGGCGATCGCCGGCGCGGCCACCGGGGCCAGCGCGAGCACCGCCGCGATCAGCGCGAACGCGCCGACGAACCTCATCACAGTCCTCGCATCGCGGTGTAGATGCCCATGATCCAGCAGGCGAGTACCGGCACGGCGAGAATGAGCGTGTATTCGATCAAATCGATGATGCGCCGCACCACCGGTGACAGCCGTACCGCGGGCAGTCGTGCCCCCGAGACGGCTCCCGCGGTCGCCATCGCGGCGATCACGAGCACGACCGCCATGCGTGCGGGCGCGGTCGCGTAGGCGTCGACCAGCACGGCACCGACGCCGACCACGGTAGCGGTGGCGGCGGCGATCAGGGCGATCGCCTGCACTCGGTCCGGATACCAGCGGGACCGCATCACCAGAACACCGGAAACCGCTGCGGCCAAGATGATCTCGCGGATGCCGCCGGGGCTCTCCACGGCCGAGAGCACCGCCGAACCGGCGAGCAGCAGCGAGGCGGCCACAATGAGACCACGTAAACCGTTGACCGCCAACCGGGCCCGGGCTTCCAGCGATAGCGTGGCCCGATTGCGCTGTGCCGCAGGCTGTTCCTCATCACCGGGGCCCGCGGTCTCGGCATCGAAGATATCGGTCAGCGTGCTGTGGTTGACCTCGCGGCCCGGATCGGGCAGATCCGGCGGACGAATGCGGGCGACCAGTACGGCCAGCCGGGGTGCGGCGGTGAGCAGCAGCAATCCGGCCAGCACCGCCGCTCCGGCGAGTTGACGGGACGAAAGATCAAGGGCGGTCTCGGCCCCCGCGGCGACGGTGAGCAGCGACCCGAGCACCGCAGTCGCGAGCAAGGCCGGCAACCCGAGGCGCATCGAACGCAGCCGAAGGATCGCGACCAGGGTGGCCACTGCCGCACCGGTGGCCAGATTCGTCGCCTGGAAGGAGCCGTGCTGTCCGTAGGGCAGCGGGACCAGCATGGCGGCGCCGACGGCGAGCAGCGGTATCGCGGTCAGGGTCGCGCCGAAACCGAGCCGGGGTTCGCGATAGCGATTCTCCAGGGCGGTCGCCGCGAATAGGCACAGTGCGCCCAGAATCAGCGCGGGCAGCGCGCACCACAGCACCGAACCGGTGCGCGTCCACGACCAGTACAGCAGCGCGGTGATCACCAGCGCACCCGCACCGAACGCCGACATGCCCGTCAATGCCGCTGTCTTGGCGTCGAATTCGGCGAACTCGCGCTCATTGACCCGGGCCAGCGCATCGGTGATGTCCTCCACCAGCGGATCGAACGCCTCGGCCGATTCTGTGGTGGTGAGCAGCAACAGCGCGCCGTCGGCTATATCGTGTTCGGCCAGCGTGCTCCAGCGCGGCAACGCCGATTTACCGGGACGGGCCAGGGTCCAATGTCCGTTCGCGGCAGTGAAATCCACGGTCGGATCGTCGACGCCGGCGGCCAGCACCGACAGCAGATCGTCCATGAAGGTCTCGATGCTGAACTTGGTCGGCAGCACCACGTCGACCTGGTAGGAGGCGACCATGATCGCCACCCGCGCACGGGCGACCTCTGCGGGCTGCTGTGCGGCTGCGGGCGGCGCGGCCACGGCAGACGGGGCGCTCACTGCCGTCCTCCTCGTTCGGTGCGGCCGTACCCGGCCATCATGTTGTCCGGAAATCCGTCGGCGACGGTGGCCGCGAGTTCTTCGAAGGCCAGCGCGGTCTCCTTGTCCAGCAGCCGCAGATCGATCTCGCCGCCCTCGGCCAGGTGCGGGTCGTAGGGAATGACGAAGGTGGGTCGCTGCGCGGTGGCGAACAACTCCTCGATGCGCGCGACCTCCACCACCGGTTTGGACGGATGCTGCAGCACGATCGCGATGGTGGAATTGGCGGCCAGGCGGTACTGCCCGTGCGCGTTCAGCCATTCCAGGGTCGCGACCGCGCCGGTCACCCCGCGCACGGTGGCCGGGGTGACCAGTACAACCGAATCACTGGACTCCAGCACCGCGTTCGCGGCCGAGCCGAGAACTCCTGTGCCGCAATCGACGATCAGCAGGTTGTAGTGCTTGCGCAAGGTGTCGGTGGCGGCCAGATACTCCGAACCGGCGAGCGGTTCCATGGCCGCGGGCGACCACGGCGAGGCCACCACGGCCAGATCCGAATTGGTGATCGAGGCGAAGGACTGCACCGCCGAAAAAGCATCGAGGTGCCGTTCCTGTGCCAGATCGCGCAGGGTCAAGCCGAACGGATGGCGGCTGGTGCGCGCGGCCAGATCACCGAAATCAGGGTTGGCGTCGATGGCGGCGACGCGGTCCGGACGCAGCGCGGCGAAGGTCGCGCCGAGCGCGGCAACGGTGGTGGTCCGGCCGACACCGCCCTTCACATTCAGCACCGCGACCTGATAGGCGGTGCCGAGCTGACGGCGGATGCGGGCGTGGCGCTCCTCGGTGCGCAGCTCGGTCGGCGACAGGCCGAGATTGAAACCGACCTTGTTCAGCGCGCCACGCATGCCGGTGGTCGAGCGAAGCTGCGCCTGACGACTGGCCGCGATATCGGCGAGCAGTTCATTGGAGGTCAGCGAGATCGGCAGGGCCTGATAACCGGCGGCGCTGTTGTGCTGGGTCGTCCGGGTGGCCGGCGGAGCGGCCTGCTGGAGTGAATGCTGAACGGCGGCAGTGGAAGTGGGATCGGGTCGAGCGGGCGCGGCGCTCGGCGCATGGGCCTGCGCCGAGTGTGCGGTCGCGGCGAACCCGGGCGTGGCCGAGGCGTGTCCGGCCGGTGCTGTCGGCGCGGTCGAGAACGTGGCCCCGCCCGGCGCCGCAGGCACGCTGGAACCGGCCGGTTCGGGCGGCGCGGATGGCGCAGATGGTGTTGAGGCGGAGTGGAAATCGAGGCTCGGCGGCGCGACAGGCGGCGCGAACGTAGTGTTCGTGGCACCCGGACCGCTGCCATATCCCGGCGCCACTTCGCTCCCCGAGGCCGGTCGCGCCGCGCCACCGTAACCTGCGGCTGATTCGCTCGCCGAAGCCGGCCGCGGCACATCGCCGTAGGTCGGCGTGGCCTCGCCCGACGGCGGACGCGGTGTACTGCCGAACGTCGAGATCGGTTCGCTGCCGGAGCTCTGGCGCGGTGCACTGCTGCCATAGCCCTGGGCGATGTCGCCTCCGAAGAGCGGTCCGGATTCAGCGGCCGGTGTGCGCGGTGCCGGATCGGACGCGGCGGCGCGCGGATCGGGTGTGGAACCCGTTGCGGTGTCGAATGATTCGGCCTCATCGGGTTCGGATGGCAGTGCCCGACCTGGAGGAGGCGGTACAGGTTGCTGGCTGCGGCCCGCGACTGTGGAGCGCCAGGTACTGCCGGTATCGGTCTGTTCCTGTGCCCCGAAGTAGGCGTCGTAACCGCCCCGAGCGCGCACGGATCCGGTCGTCTCACCGCTGCTGCTCGGTGCTCTGTTCATTTCCCTCATCCTCTCGAAAATCCCAGAGGGACAATCACGTTCGGCTGGTCCGGAACCAACTTCCGCCGGGTAGCAGATCGACCAGCGTCCGAATTCCGGCGCGCAGATTCACGTCGTCCCCGGGCCGGTAGGTGGTCCGCAGCGTTCCGTTCAGGTCCCGGTCCGGCACGACGGCGATCCGGCCGGAATGGGTGTCCAGCACGGTCATACACAGTTCGGGGGTGGCTATGACGCCATCGTGGTACTCGATCATCAGGACTTCCGCGCGCCGGACCACCTCGTCGAGCGCCCGGGTGAGCACGGTCGCGGTGCGGCCGTCCGCCCCGAGCTGTAGTAGTGCCGGGCGGCGGGACTCCGCGTCGGCGGGTACGGCGACGAAGTCGTCGTGGGTCGCGCTCAGCGGTGCGAAGTCCGGCACGGGGGCCGGACCCAGGGCGGCGATCAGCGCGGCTGCCACCGCGTCGATGCGTTCACCCTCGGTGAATACCGATTGGATGACCAGGTGGTCGTCGTACCGCACGGCGAGCACATGGGTTTCGGCGCTGCGTACCAAGGACATTCGCAGCATCCCCGGTGGTTCGCCGGGGACACCGCGATCGATGATGCGCACGGCGAGTTCCACGTCCGGGCGAGCCAGGCAGTGCAGCCAGTGCGCGACCACCGGGTGTACGCCTTCGTCGCCGATGATGCCCGCCTCGGCGAGCTGCGCGGCGACGAAGGCGTTGACCCGGTCCCGGTCCTCGATGTGCTCGATATTCGGCATTACCGCCAGCACCATCGGATACGAGTCGATGTCGACCATGGTCTTCAGCAGCAGTGCGGCATCGACATTCAGATCGATAGCGACGGGATCATTGTTCAATGCGACGGAACCGCTTATGCGCCGATAGCGTTGAAACGATTGCCGTTGTTGGTGTCGGTGACCTGCATGAGACCCTGCGAACCGGCAACCTTGGCGATGGCTCCGCGCACGGAGGCCAAACTCGCGTGGTATTCCTTGGTTTTCGAGTCCAGCTGGGCCATGACGGTTTCGTATCCGGTCGCACCGGCACCCGCGAAGCTGTTCATGAGGTCCTTCTTCAGATTGTCGATCTGAATGAGGTTGTCCTCCATGCCCTGAATGATGCTGCCGAGCTTGGTGTGGTGCGTATCAACCGCGTGGAAGTCGTATTTCATTGCCATTCAACCCTTCTGGTGAAGTTGATGATCAGAAAGCGCTGATCTTGGGGGGGAGGCTCGCCGCGGAGCTGCCGGACCAGCCGCCGCCACCGTCGTGCGCGACCGCGGCGGAGTTCATCATGCTGGCGCCGTCCAGGTCCGAGCTCTCGATCTTGACGCCGGTGCTGCGCAGCTCGGTGACGATCTCGTTCAAGGTGCTGGACAACGACTTTCCCTTTTGGTGCGCGTCGCCGAGGGCAACGTAGATCGCCGACCCGGCGCCCTTACTGACGACCGCGGCGTGCAGTTCGTCCTGGACGTTCGTCAGCGCCGAAAGGTATCCCTCCAGCTCGAGGTGGCAGCCTTCGGTGCTCACTCCGACCTGATGCAGCTTCTCCGGTTCGCCCGTATAGATCGACATTTACATTCCTTTCATTATCGGATTCAGGTTTCGACCCCGGCAATTCACCGAGGACGTATCTGGGGGACAAATTCGAAAACCGAATCGGAATTGTCCTCGGGCTCGGATTCGGGCTCGGGATCCCCGAGCGCGAGAATCTGCTCGGAGAGTGATTCCCGCTGCCCGTCGCCGTCCAGGTATTCGATGACCCCGATGGCGGGCGGTTCCTCGAGGGTCGGCACATCCTGAGACTCACCGGGTGCGAATGCCTTCGAGGGCTTGCGTTCATCCTTCTCGCGCCGCCGCCGAGCCTTGGGTGCGGTGACACCGCGCGGCGCGGTACGTGCCGAAACAGGTTGGGTGGCAGGGGCTTTCGTTCCCATACCGAACGCTTTGGTCCCCATCGTGGACCAGTTCGTCGGCATCCGGAATCCGGTGGAGCTCCCTGGTAAGGCACCGAATCCGCCCGGTGTCATACCGAGTGCGACCAGACTCCCGATTCCGCCGTTGAGTCCGGCCAGGGTGGTGGAATTCGGTGAGGTGCCCGGTAGTCCGCCGTTCGGGGACAGGGATTCCTCACCGCCTCCGTAACCGTCGGTCGGCATCGTCGGCAATTGCGAAACCGGTTGCTGCGCTTGGGGAGCCGGGGTCTGGCCGGGCGGTTGGCCCGGATTGCCCGGGTCACCGCCGGGCTGCCCTGGATTACCGGGTTGACCCGGATTACCGGGCTCGCCCGGATTACCGGGGTCACCACCCGGTTGACCACCGTTGGTCGGCGGGCCACCGGGCGGATCCGAACCTGGCGGTCCGGCCGGATTGTCGATACCGGGATGCCCGCCGTCCCCCGACTTGCCGACCGGCCCACCGGAATCCATTCCGGGTCCGCCCGGCGGAGCCCCGCCGGGCGGACCGGACACGATCGGTGGCGCCTGGGAAGGCGGCGGCAGTCCGGCGACCAAGGCCGTCGTCGATCCGGCATAGGTCGCCATCGACCCCGCTGCCTGCGCCCACATGCCCAGGTAGACGGCCTCGAGTGCGACCACCGTCGCCAGACCCAGTCCCATGCTGTTGGTACTGGCGGCACTCGCCGCAGCGATGGCCGCCTGCACCGCCTCGATCTCGGGAACGGTCGGCATGGTGGCCAGGGCCAGGGTGTTGGCAGCGGCGACCGAGGTGGCGATGCCCGCGGTGGCGGCCGCGGCATCGCCCTCGGTGCGCAGCCAGGTGGAGTGGTTGCGAAATGCCCGCTGCGCCTTGTCCGACGAGGGGCCCTGCCACACCACTTCCATCTGGCCCATGCTGCCGTCCGCCGCCGCGGCGGCGGTGTGGAAACCTTCCGCGATGGCGCTGTAGGCGGCCGCGGCCGCCAGCATCTCCTCCGGCCCCGGGCCCCCGAACAGGCGGGCGGAGTTCACTTCCGGCGGTAGCGCAGCGAAATCACCCAAAGGGAACATGGCATTACTCCGAACCCGGTGTGGGGGCTACTTGCTGAACCCCGCACCCGCCCAATCGACGGCGGCTCCGCCCGCTCCGTCGGCACCGCCGTAGGTGGCACTGACCGGGTAGATCATCTCGGCGCCCGCCATCAGGTGCGTGAGTCCGGGCACGGTGACCGCGAGATGCCGTGCGGTCTGGGCGATGATCTTGTTCGCCGCGAACATGCTCACCGAGTCGGTGCCGGCCGGTAGCGGTACCGCCCGGTGCAACTGGGTGCCGACAACCGAGGACAGGCCCGCGTGAATGGTCTGGAGTTGCCCACCGATGCCGGGGAGCTCTTCGTGTGCGACTTCGACGAACATGGATCGTCTCCTTGCGACTATTCGATTGCTCGAATGGAGAGGTACATGAGAAACGCTATTGCATTCCCACCCATGGGAATACGAGTTGAATTTCACTGTCCTCGGCGGCCGATCCGGGCCCCGCGCTCACTCCCGGGGTGTGGGCACCGCCGCTTGCACCAGGTCACGACGGGCGTGCAGGGGTTCGACGAATATGCCTCGGCCCGCAGGTTGTTTGGTGGCCTTCACGTCGCCGATGAGGATGCCATCCAATTTCGAGCCGTCCATTATGAGACCCGACGAGTTCAGATTCTTCATCTGCCCGAGAATGTTGTCGTACATGGCGGTATCGGCCTGCGCGATATTGCGGGCCGCGATCAGGTGCAGGCCGGTGTCGCGGCCGTCGACGATCAGATCCTTGAGCGCGTCGAGCGGATTCATCTGTCCACGCTGCGCGACCATGTGGTAGTCGTCGACGACCACGAAGATCTCCGGCCCGGACCACCAGGAGCGGTCCCGCAACTGCTGTGTGGTGACTCCATCGGGTGCGCGGCGTTCCCGCATCCGGGCGGCGAAACCGGGCAGGTTGTCGATCAGATCCCGTTCGCTGGTGAGGTATCCGACAAGATGTTCCTCCGGAATGGCGTCCATATGCTGTCGGCGATAGTCGATCAGCAGAACGCGCGCCTGTTCGGGGGTGAACTGGCGGTGTATCGAATCCAGCAGCGAGCCGAGCACCGTCGACTTGCCACACCCCGAGGACCCGAGCACCACCAGGTGGGTCGAGACACCGAAATCGATTGCCGCGGGGGTCAAATCGGATTCGCGCAGGCCGAACGGGACCACCAGCCGCTGTGCGAGTGTGACCGGCGCGGGCAGTGCGGCGGTGACCTCGTCCAGGGTGATGTGCGCGGGCAGCAGTTTCACTTCCGGTGCGTGGCGGCCGACGTACTTCTGGTTGAGCGCGTCGATCGCGGCGGTCAATCCCGCACCCGCGGACTCCACCTCGGACACCCCGTCGATGCGCGGCAGCGCGGTGAGCATGTGCAGCGCGTCGGTGGAGATGCAGCGCCCCGGCCGATTCGCGGGAATGGCGGCCACGATCAGTCGCTGCGCGGTGAAGACGGTGTCGGTCAGGTCACCGAGTCGCATTTCCAGCCGGGTCTGCAGCAGATCCTTCACCGATGATCGAATGGCCGCCCAGCGCGAACTGGTGAGCACCAGATGCACGCCGTAGTTGAGGCCCTGCAGCGCAATCGATTCCACCACCGGCTGGTACTCGTCGAAATACGGTCCGCTGTGCGAGAACCCGATATCCCAGCCGTCGATCACCAGGAAGACATCACCGTGGATGTCGCCATAGGCGTTGAGCTGAGCCGATTCTCGATCCGAGGTGCGACGGCGGCGGAATTCGCGCATCGAGTCGATGCCCAGCTCGCCGAACACGTTCTGCCGATGCGCGATCAGATTGGTCAGCAGCGCGAAGGTGCGCCGGACCCGGTCGACATCGCGGATCGAGGCGATCGAGCCCACATGCGGCAGGTTGCGCAGTCCGGCCAGACCGCCGGAGAAGTCCAGGCAGTAGAACTGCACCTGTTCGGGGGTGTGGGTGAGCGCCGCCGAGAGCACCAGGCTCTGTACCGCGGTCGATTTGCCCGACTGCGGTCCGCCGACGACAGCGACGTGACCGCCCGCCCCGGACAGGTCCACCGTCCACACGTCCTGGCGTTGCAGGCGCGGCTGGTCCACGATCGCCCAGGGCAATTGCAGACTGCCCGGGACCGCGTTCCGGGTGAGCCGATCGAGGGTGGGCGCGACGTTCAACGGCGGCAACCACATCTGATGCGCGGGTCGGCCATGCCCGGCGAGCTGCTGGAGCACCGTCTCCATCACCGTCACCGGTTCGACGTCGATGACCTCGGGCTCCGGTGCGCGCACGGGTTCGATGACCGCGCTTTGGGTTTCGGCGATCGCGGCCGCGGTGAAGCGTTGCGGCATCCGATAGCCGCCGCCCGCGCGCCGAGCGCGCTGGGTGCTGGACGCGGCGGCCTGCATCGGTGCGAAATAGGGCGAACCGACATAGGCCGCCTGGAAGCGCTGGAGATCACCCGCGCCGACGCGCAGGTATCCCGCGCCGGGCTTCTTGGGCAGGTGGTAGGCATCAGCGGTGCCGATGGCATCGCGCGAATCGCTGGTCTGATTGGTGCGCAACGCGATTCGATAGGACAGGTGCGCTTCCAGCTCACCCATCCGGCTCGAGGGCACCTTCTGCGAGGCCAGCAGCAGGTGGATGCGCAGCGACCGGCCCAGGCGGCCGATGGCGACGAACAGCTTGGAGAACGAGGGGTGCTGTTCGAGCAGTTCGGCGAATTCGTCGAGGATGATCAGCAGCGTCGGCATGGGCTCGAGCTGTGCGCCCTGTTCCCGGGCGCGCTCATAGTCCGCGACGCTGGCGAAGTTGCCCGCATCGCGCAGAATGCGTTGCCGCCGTGCCATTTCGCCATTGATCACGTCTTCCATACGGGTGACGAGATCGGCCTCCTCCTCCATATTGGTGACCACCGCGGTCACATGGGAGAGGCGATCGAAGCCCAGGAAGGTCGCACCGCCCTTGAAGTCGACCAGCAGCAGGTTCAGCAGATCCGGTGAGTGCGTGGCCACGGCCGAAAGCACCAGCGTGCGCAGGAATTCGGATTTACCCGAGCCGGTCGCGCCGATGCACATACCGTGCGGGCCCATACCCTCCTCGGCGGATTCCTTGATGTCGAGGTGGACCAGGCTCCCCGCCGGATCGTAACCGAACGGCACGTTCAACCTGGACCGGTCGATATCGCGGATGACTCGCCAGGAGCGATCGACCTGGATATCACCGGGATCGGTGATGCCGACCATGTCTTCCCAGCTGGTGCCGCCCGCCTGTTCCGCGGCAACGGCTTCGACCACGGTGGAGAGCCGATACGGGGCGAGGCTGCGGGCCAAGGCGGTGCAGGCGCTGACCGACATGGCGTCGGCCCTGCCCACCCGGCGCTTACCCCGCGCGGACATCTCGTACAGCGAACGGTCCTCGTCCACGCTGAATCGCAGCGCGCGGGGCAAAGGCTGTTCGGCGATGCCGAGTCGCAGCCAGGTGCAGCCGTCGATACCGGATATATCGCGTTCGTTCGCCGCACCGCCGACCCCGACGATCAGCAGAAAGTGCTTACGCTCCAGCGACGGTTGGCTATTGGCCGAGAAGGGACCGCGGTTGAGCCCCACCAGCACCTTGGCCCGGAGCTCGGCGACCGAGCGATACACCATCCGGCTCGAGCCGATGGCGTCCTTGTCACTGGGGTGCTGGGTATGCGGCAGCCATTTGAGCCACGCCCACTCCGGCGCGTCCGGATCGGGCAGCACCGCGGCGATGCCGACCTGGTCCGGTCCGTGCAGCACAACGGTTTCCGCGAGCATGGCGCGCACCAGACCCGCCACCGCGGCCGCATCACCGTCCAGCCCGATTTCCGGCGCGGACAGCAGATTGATCGCGACCGGCATACCGCCGACCGTGGAGTACGCCTTGGCGAAACGCGTCACCTCGACCACGCCGACCGGATCCAGGTCGGCCAGCGGCGCGGCCTCGGGCACGATGACCCGGACCTGATTGGCGATGCGCCCCCGTCCCACCCGCACACGCAGGAACTGCGGGCTGGCCACCTGCACCTCCCACATGCGCTGACCGCCGATCAAACGGGCGACACTGTCTGGTCCGGGATGGGTGTGCGCGAGATAGGTTTGCAGTTCGGTTTCGGTGGCGCGCACCGATTTCCGGTGCTCGCCGATGCTGCGCAGATAGTCCTTGCGCTCTTCGTTCAGTCCCGCCGCACCGCCGGAACCATTGCCGCCGAGACTTCCGCCGAGGGTGCCGAACATGGACACCACCATCATGAGCGGGAACATCATCGCCATGGGATTCATGGCCCCGCCGCCGCGGAACATCATGACCATCATGCCGCCCATGCCCGCCATCATGACGATCGGCATGATCATCTTGAGCCGGGACGGCGGAACGGGTTTCGGCAGTTCGGTGGGCGGTTGCAGGCGCAGTTCGGCCACCGCCGGCGCCTTGGGCCCGCGCACCATACGGGCGGGGCGGACGAAACGGCGCGTGGTGGTCACGGTTGTCCTCCAGGCAGGGGCGCGGCGGCGCGATCGACGGCGATGCCGTCGTGCTGAATGCGTGCGTCACGTTGGGACAGGGTTGGGCCGACCGCGAAGAGCGAGACGATATTCCACGGGGCGGGAATGGGATTGCGGAGTGCGAGCGCGGTCAGGGTGGGGTCGGTGGAGCCGGTGATGCGGGCGTCGATGCCGTAGCGCACACCGCTGTCCGATACCCAGAACAGCGCCTCGCGCAGTGGTGAGGCCGGGTCCATGCCGGTGACACGCACGAAGCTTCCGGTGTCCCGGGGCAGGTAGGCGGCATCGGCGGTGACACCGTGCGAACCGTTCGCGGTGACGAGCGGGACTGTGCGAGTGAGCTCTTCGGCCGCGAGTGGCAGTTGCCGTCCGACCAGCAGTTCGGTCGACGCGTTCGGATCGGCGGCCGCGCGGGACCAGTGGTAGCAGGTGGTGCCGTCGCGTTCGGGATCGGCGATGTGCACCGCTGCGGTGGGATAGGTCAGGGTGCCGGGCCAGCCGCCGGGACGCAGATTGGTGGCGACCACATCCGGGCCGACGGCGATGGCCGAGACCGCGCCGTGCGAATCGGCGTTGCGCACCATGGCCGCGAGTACCGGACTGACCTGCACCACACCCGATTGCGAGACCAGGTAGTAGGCCGCGCCGCGATCGGTGGTGGAGACCGAGAGCACCGAACCGACCGGGACCGAGAGCCCCGAGGGCAGGGTGATGGCCTGTCCGGCGCCCGGTACCACCGGCACCCGGAGCGGTGGCGCCTCCGGGATGGACTTGAGCAGTCCGGATGAGGCCGGGAGCACCGGTGCGGTGGCATCGATCCCCAGCGCCAGGGTCACCGGAGAATCGGCGAGATTGATTGCCGCCCGCACGATTCCGCGATCGTGGTCGCGGTACACCAGCCAGGTGACGGACCCCTCGCGCAGCAGCCGGGCCTGGGTGTCCCCGAGCGGGCGGATGGCATCGTTGTCGACGGTGAGCCGACTGCCGATCGCGACGGTGCGCACCGGGGATCGACTGGTGGTGGGCAGTCCGGTGCTCGGATCGGTCGGACCGGCCGCACCGGTGGCGGTGCTGTCGCATACCGCCCACGACGAATCGCGATCATTGTTGTCGGAGATGGCATTGGGCGCACCCGCGATGCCTACGATCGGGCCGCGCGGGAGCTTGGCGAGTTCCTCCTTGGACACCTGCACCGGATTCTCGGCCGCGCCGATCACCAGGCGGGCCGAGGTGAGATTCAGCGCCGGGTGCAACCGCCCGCCGACCCGCACATACAGTGCGCCGCTGCCCTTTTCGGCGACGATGCGCGAGTCCCCAATGGACTTGGCCGGTTTGAAGAAGGCCAGGACCGCCGATCCGGCGATGACCACGCAGGCCATCGCGATGCCGATGGACAGCGCGGTGGAACGCCCGCGCTGCGGATCGTCGATCATCGAGGCGTCTCGCCGGACCAGCGCGTGTTCGATGCGCCGGAACAGGAAGCGCCAGCCGGAGATCTGGTGTTTGGTCACCACCCGGAAGCGAGCCACCGTCGTGTATTTCCTTCCGTCGGCGGTCAGTGGGTGGCGGCCGGTGCCAGCCCTTCCAGAGCCGCGGTGATATCCGATTCGGAGATGGTCATGAGTTCTTCATCGGTCATGGCCGCGACATTGGCGTTCTCGCGAGTGAAGCGGTAATCGCGTTCGGCCTCGGCGGCTTCCACCACATTGCGCACGAACCGGCCGTTACCGGCCAGGTCGATCAGACGACGGCCATTACGAGCCTGCCCCGACAAACGTTCGCAGCGATCGTGCAGGGTGTGCTTGGCATCGCCGGACAGGATCGAATCCTTGTGCTGGGCGATGTGTTCGGCGATGCGCACCAACTCATCCGCGTCATAGCTGGCGAAACGGATGCGTTTGGTGAAGCGCGAGGCCAGGCCGTCGTTGGAGGCCAGGAACCGATCGATCTGATCCTCATACCCCGCGATGATGACCACGAGCTTGTCGCGGTCGTTCTCCATCCGGGCCAGCAGGGTGTCGACCGCTTCCTTGCCGAAAGCGTCTCCGCCGGAGAGCCCTTCCTGAATCAGGGTGTACGCCTCGTCGATGAACAGCACTCCGCCGAGTGCGGAGTCGATCAGCGCATTGGTCTTGGGTGCGGTGTGCCCGAGGTGGGTGCCGACCATATCGTTGCGGGATACCTCGACCACATCCGCGTTCTCGACCACGCCGAGGCCGGCGAAGATCTTGGCGATGACGCGGGCGATGGTGGTCTTACCGGTGCCGGGCGGACCGGAGAAGATCAGGTGGTGCGACCGGGAGTCGACGGCCAGACCGCGTTTGGCGCGCACCTGATCCATCAACACCCCGGACTTGAGCCGATCCACCTGCTCCTTGACCGAATCCATGCCGATCTGGGCCAGCAGCAGATCCGAGGCTTCGGTGAGCAGCGATTCGCGTTCGTCTCGCGCGGCGGATGCCGCAACCTCGGCCGGATCGTCACCGGTGCGCCGATCCCACCGGTCCGTGCGGGTGGAAATGACGTCCGCGGTGGTGATTTCGAAACGATAGTTCTTGTCGGCGACAGCGCGCTGCCAGTCCTCGTGCTGGGACCACAGCGCGGATCCCTGCAATCCCTTGAGGATTCGATCCGCGGCCTCGTGGTCGCCGCTGTGCCGCAACACCATTCCGAGCAGGAAGTGCGCATCGGCCCAGATATAGGACAGACTGCCCGAGGAGCTGTCCTCCACGATGCGCTGCGCCCGGGGCAATGCCTCGCCGAAGCGGCCCAGGTGCGCGAGGGCCTGCGCGGTCATCAATTCGGCGGCGATATCGAGCAGGTTGTCATCGATGACCGGTTTGCTCGCCCGGAACTCGATGACGTCCGGCCAGCGATGAGTCCGGAAATACAGTGAGAGCCGCACGAAGTCGGCGACATCGTCGGGGGGCAGCTGATCGAGAATGGCCGTGGCCTCATCCCATTCACCGCCCTCGGCGTATTTACAGGCCTGTGCGAGCGCGATCTGATCGCGGTCGGACATCGCCACTCGCAGCCCATACATGCCGATTTCGACCTGGCACCACAGTGATCGGTCGGGCAGTCCCGCGCGCTGCTGATCGCGGTACAGATTGTGAACGGAGCGGTAGGCCCCGTAGATGACTTCCCCAGAGATTTCCCCGGCCATGGCCAGCCCGAGCCAGGCATCGCACATATCCGGATCGAGGTCGGTCGCCGCATGGAATGCCGCCAGCGCGTGCTGGTCGTTGCGCACTCCCCCGGAAACCAATCCGAGACTTTGAACCCCTGTGTAGAACGCGTCCTCGGCCGCTGACAACTCGGACTTCCCTTCCACCGATTTCGTCTGCACGAAGGTTAGAGGCGAAGGCCGCCAGGACATTTCCCATCATTGGGAATACCCGTGCGGCGTTTGCCCACGATCACCTCGCGCTTCCCACGACGGGGAATCGATGGTCACCGAAACCCGTTGAAATATGCCAACATTCGTTGTGCCGTTGATTGACGGCATGATGGATCGATACCACCCTGCCCCTCATCGGGTTGGTATCGAACCAGTGGCTGGAGCCCCCGCGATCCGGGTATGCCAGCCGCCTCGGACATGGTTTGTCGAAAATCCCTCCCCACGACAACCTGCTCCACGGACGGCCGGTGGTCTGGGACACCACCGGCCGATCCGGAAAACTCTACGCGCAGGTCGGACTGAACACCGATCCGCTCATCGGGCGAAAACGTTGTGCGGCAGGAACATCGAGCGCCGCCACTACACCACCACCGGTATCGGGATCGGCGGCGTTCAGCCGAATGCTGTGCTGCGCGTGCGCTCCGCCCGAAACCTCGGCCCGCGCACCGGTGCGCCAGCCGAAGGGCACGGTGTGCACCTGCTCGCCGCTGTGCGTGAGCCGTTCGGTGACCTCGGCGAGCAGATCGAGCGAATCCGCCAGATCGGTGAGCAATTCGGTCCCCGTCGCCACGCGCTCATCTCTGCGGGGTGGTCGTAGATAGCCGTCGATGACGACCGAGGTCGCCTCCGTCCGCGCAATAAGCTTGCGCACCAACTTGGCCGCTGCAGCGCCGAGTAGCAGATCGCCGTGTTCGAGCGCGATCGAGACCACCAGGCATTCGCTGAATTTGTGTGCCTTGCCGACCTCGCCCTCGGCCACCCCGACCGCACAGGCCGACGGTGTGGTGACCGCGTATTCGAAAGTGCGACAACGACTACTCTGAATCAGCATGGCACCCGCCCTTTCCCGTGGGCGTCGAACGACACTGCCGCTCGACCGGCAGCGCAGTCTGCCGAATCCGGGTCGTGCTGACTAACCTCATCGAATCTCCGAGCCGATTGATTCCGGATCATGCCGCCGTGTGACCCCGGGCTCATTTTCTTAACCCGTCGGCGAAGTGTGCATCGACTCTACGACCGGGACGAGGGGCATTCAGGTACCAGAAAGCGTCAGCTGAGGGCCAATTCGCGCCATCGCAACCGCATGGGGGTATCTCACCCGCTGTTCGCAGGATGCCCGATGTGGCGCGTTCGGTGACTTCCCACGCCGGGGAAGCGCCCGCGCTGGCCGATACGGCCTAGTCGGAGATCCAATGATGGAAAGGGAGTGAGGAAATCAGATGATCCCCAGCAGTCCCGCACATCACATCCCCACCTTGGTCTCGATCTACGAACTGGGACTGAACGAGTGGTATCGCGTCGCTGAATTCCGGCTCAACGCAAAGGGTTCGGTGGAACTCCGGCTGTGCAATGGCAGCGCGTGCCCCTTGGCACTGCACTGGTACCGCGAAGGCATCGAGACACCGGCGACCGTTCCGCTGGTGACCGCCGCCGATGGTCCGGACTTCATGCGCGCCCTGCTGCGCCCATTTCTGATGAGCTATTGCCGGATCGTCGACGAAAGTTCCAGGCCCGCAAGCCATCCGGACTCCGACTCTCCCCAGCGATGGCGACACCACCCCGTCGGCACGGCTTAGGTTGGACCGATGGTGCAATCGACTCCGTCGCCGTCGACAGGGGCGCAGCACGGGCCCGATCCGAAACGCACAGCGACCCGGCCGCTGAGTGAAGGTTGGCCGTATATCGCAGTGGCGCTGGCGAATTCCGCGGTCTTCTACCTGATGTTCAAGCCGTGGCTGACGGCCACCGGTTGGGACGGATTCGGCGTCGTCAACGCTTTCGGCCGCCTGCGCCGCACGACCAGACACCTGAATCTGTGGTCCCAGTCTCCGCCACCGGTCGGGATCATCAGCAACACCTGGGCGGTACTCGCGTCCGTTGCCATCGTCATCACCGTGGTGGCGGCGATCAGGGCCAGCCGGTACCGCAGTTCGGCGACCGAAACACTCACTGCCATAGCGGCATTGGCCGCGGCGATCTTCGTCGCAGCGGACCTCTACCACCTCAACGCCGCCATCCCGAAGGTGCAATTGGCGGTGTCGATGAGCAAGGATCTGAGTGCACAGCTCGGCTTGGCGATCGGCGCGCTGCGCGGCACCACCGAGTATCCCTGGCCCGGCAAGGAATCACAGCTCCGCGTGGCCGGATTGACATCCACCGCGTTGATCGCCTTTGCCATCACCGTGGTCTCGGCCGCGGTGGCCGGGTTACGCGCCAGACGTGGTCTGCTGCGCCTGACAAAGGCTGTGGCCGCTCGCATCCTCTAGCTGTCGCCGACCAATTCCATTCACACAGAAGCGATTCCGAATGACCGGTGCGACCGTCCTGCGAAACCGGGACTTCCTGCTGCTGTGGTCGGGCAACGCCATCTCCCATGTCGGGTTGCAGGGTGCACGCATCGCCTACCCGCTGCTGACGCTGTTACTCACCGATTCGCCGATCGCGGCGAGTCTGGTGGCCTTCGCGATCGCCGCGCCGGGGCTGGTATTCGAGATTCCCGCAGGGGTCGCTGCCGACCTCTGGGATCGCAGGCAGACCCTGATCCTGTGCCAGCGTATGGGTTTGGCGGCCACCCTGCTCGCCGCTGCCGTCATCGTCGCGCGGCCGCCGGGCCTGGCGTTCTTCCTCGCCATCGCGGCCTTCACCGAAGGCACAGCGTATGTCTTCTTCAATACCGCTGAGCTGGTACTGATTCGGGACGTCGTCAGCGAGGAAGAGCGCCCCGCCGCGTTCGCATTCCTGGAGGCCGAGCAACCGATCGCCAATATGATGGGCCGATCGCTCGGTGGAGCACTGCTCGGCATCGCACGCGGGCTGCCCTTTCTCGCCAATGCCGCTTCCTACCTCTATTGCCTGTGGACCCTGTCCAGAATTCGCAGTCGAGACCAAGCCACACCCGCTCCCGCGAAAGCCACCCGGATCTGGGACTGGGATCAGGTCCGGATCGGCATGCGGCATCTCGCCCAGGATCCCTTCGCGCGCGATTCCATGATCATCCTGGCGGTATCCAACGGCATCATCCAGGTCCTCATACTGCTGATCACGCTCTCGGTGAAGCACGGCGGTCACGCGACGTGGACCGTCGGTGTCGTCCTCGGAGCGACCGGCATCGGCGGTCTGCTGAGCGCGGTGCCCGCCGCGCGATTCGGCAATCGTCTCGATCCGCAGCGGGTGCTGACGGCCTCGCTGTGGGCCTGGACGCTGCTGGCCGTGCCGATCGCGATCACCTCGAATCCGTTGGTCCTCGGCATCTGCTGGATGGGTGTGGGATTCGTCGGAACCATGGTCAACGTTCCACTGACCCTGTACCGAGTGCGGGTCTACCCCGAAGAGCTGATCGGCCGAATCTTCGGAGCCAGCAAGCTCATATCGCACGGCGGCACCGCCGCGGGCGCGCTGGCCTCCGGGGTGCTGGTGTCGATCTTCGGTACGGGGGCGCTGGGATGGATGCTGGTCGCGGGTATGGCGGTGTTGGCACGCCGGGCTCGACGGCTGACCGCGCCCAAACCCTCCGCACCCGCGCCGCCTGCACTGATACGCGCCGCGACCCCACCGGCCGGGACCTGGATTGCCAGGGTGTCCGGGCAGGGCACCGATGTGCACGGGAGCACCGGCCGGGCGGAGATCTGACGGCTCAGCGCTCGCCTCGTCGCTCGGAGGCCCGATCCTGAGGCATATCAGGGCCGCCCGCAGGATCGTCGCGGCGAGCCCTGGCCTTCCGCGGCCGAAGCGGTGCCGGGACCGGTGGCGCGGGCGAGGACGCCTCGGGGGTGAAAACCTTTGTAGCGGAGTCGGAGTCGCGCACTCGTTTCGACCAGGGTGTAGCGGTAACGCCACGATCGGCGGCCGGAACGACACCACGCTCGGGCGTCGCCGCTATACCGCGCTCGGGCGTCCGCGAGTCCGATGCCGCGATAGTGGGCCGCTCCCGCTGTGCAGCACGGGCCGCTCGCGCTGATCGCCTGCGGGGCAAGGGGCCGCCCCAGGGATTGGTGCCCTGACGAAGGTTCGCCGGGACGCCCGAACCCATCGGATCCGGTTGGCGCACGGCTGATTCGCGGTCCTGACCGCCCGCCGCCAACGTGTCGGCGGTGGGATCCGGGCCGAGGATCATTCGTTCCTCGGCCGAGGAGGGGGTGGGGACGGTGACTTGCGACGAGCTCGGCACAGCGCCGGAAGACGTTGCCGCACCGGGGCTCTCGATGGGTTCGGCGCTCGGTACCGCCGCCGTCGATTGATTGGCGCGCGCGTCGGAGCTCGGAGACGATTCGATGACAGACGGTTCCCGAGGGGTTCCGGAATTCTCCCGCCATGGCGAGCTACTCGGCTGGGACATCGGCGAAGGTGCCACCGGCGCAGCCGACTTCGGGGCGGATACGTATGGATTGCTTCCTGCCGAAACTCGCTCGGGCGCCGACGTACTCACCCCGGGACGAGTCGCGGGATTCACTCCGGGAGCGTTCGCGGGCAGAGTCGGCCTCGCACTCGACTCCGATGGGGCCCGGCTCGGTTCGACGGGTCGGCCGGTATCGGACGGGGTGCGTACGCCGGATTCGAACCGCGCCGCAGGGTATTCCTGGGGCATCGGCCGCGTGGGTAGATCGGACGCGGGCGTCGAGCCGGGCACGTGTGGAACCGTGCCCGCCAGCGAATTGGGACCGGGATCGCCCGCGGCGTCCTCCAGGTCCCGGCCGCTGGCGGTGGTGAAATCCAATCCGCCCACCCGATCGGCGAAATCCTTGGCATGCGAGAGCATTTCGTCGGCGTAGGAATCGAGCAGATCCGCGTAGCGCAGCACCTCATCCGGCTCGATCCGCATCGGCTGGGTCGTCGAACTGCTCGGCGACGGAGGCAGATCCAGCATGTCCACCACGGCGGCGTGCAGTGCGCCACCGACCATGCGCTCGATGAGATCACCCAGCGGTTCGATCGCCTTGCCGAGTACCTCGGCGAGGATATAGGCGATCAGCACCTGTTCCATGACCGAGACGAGTTTGCTCGCCATAGCCGGAAGCGACTGTGCCACAACGGCGGAGAGACCACCCGTGGCGAAAGTTCCTGCCATGGCGGCGAGATAGGTCGTGGCCATGGCGGCCAGCTCGCCCAGCACCGCCACCTTGGTCACGACGATCACGTCGGCGGCGGTGTTCAGCGCAACCGCCACGACCTTGCAGGCACGATCGAGCTCGGCCATATGGGTCGCGCTCATGCGGGCCCAGACCGTGAGCAGCTGCTCGTAGGAGTAGCCGGACCAGACGCCGTTCATCTCCTTGATCGCACCGGTCGCGGCATCGTGGGTGCCGCGCACCTTGCTCGCGAAATTCCTTACGTGCGTGGCTAATTCACGGACCTGATCCTCGTTGATGTCCGGGTACGGGACACCCGCGTAATTGAGGAACAGCGCCACCTCGTGCGGAATCTCGATGGCCATGTCCGCCTACCGCGACTCAGAGCACGCGCACGACGACGGCCTGGCTCGACATTCGCGACCATTTGACCGTCGACCCGGTGTAGGGCGCCTCGATGACCATGCCGTTCCCGGCGGCCAACTGCACATGCTCGGGGCCCCGCGAGCTGAATGAACCGGAGGGGAAGACCAGATCACCGGGCCGGGCCTCGGACACCGGAATGCGGACGCCGCTGTGGATCTGCTCATAGGTGGTGCGGGGCAAGATCACCTGGCCCTGCGAAGCCTGAGCGATGGCGTACTGGGTCAAACCCGAGCAGTCGAAGCCGCCGCCACTGGGCCCGCCCGCGCCGCCACCACCCCAGACATATCGGGTGCCGAGCCAATTGCTCGCCGCGAGCACGGCATTGCTGCCCGCGGTGCCGTTACCGGAGACGCGCGGGCGCCGTCGCGTGCGTAGTCGCGGTCGCGGTCGCCCGCGCCGAGGCGAATCCGACCAATTGGTTATGGCTTTCGGCGCGGCGGGAGGCATGATCTGCGCGGCGAGCTTACGCGCGGCGATGGTATCCCGGTCGACCTGCTGGGTGGCCTTGGTAATGGTGGTCTGTACCGCGTCCAGCAGTGCCGGACCACTGAATCGGGTATCGCGGATTCCGGCGATGGCCTGGATGCGCGATTGCAGATCGGAGATCTGATGGGTGAGGTGATTGCGGCCGTCGGAGGTATTTCCCCCGGACGCCGCGACCGCCTGCCGCACCACACTGTCCTTGCTCTCGTGCGAGTCCGCGATCGATACGTGCATACCGCGAGCACCGGAGTATCCGGTGACTCCGAACCCCGCGTGATCACTCGTATCACGGTCGAGCACAACCGGATTCGCCATCTGCACGGGATCGGGCGCACCCTCTCCGTACAGACCGAGCAATGACTTCAGCACCCCGCTCAGGTCATCGGCCAGAACCGTCGCCATTCGCGCCACCCGCCTTCGTGCCTCACCGAGCGTCCGTCGTATTCCCGATCCTCGCGCTGCCCAGGCGATTCCGGACAGCACGCGGTTGCGGATCGGCCGAAGCCGTCCGTCGACTATGCATGACCGGCCGTCGCGCGCATTCCCACCTCGGGGAACACCGGACAATGAGTCAGATCAACAGGGAGGCGGGTGCCAGCGGCGATGACGACGGAAGCGACGTATATGGCGGACACGACCGACGGGGAAACCACGGCGAGCCCGGCGAACATCTTCACCCTGCCGGGCGCGACGAATGACGCTCGGACCCTGCCCGCTACCTCGGACGGCGCCCGGACCCTGCCCGCCGACACCGATGACCTCGGCACGCCGATCGCGGCGCGCACCCTTCCCGCCAAGACCGGCCGGGATACGCGGCCTTCGGGAATCGGCAAGCACTACTGGACGATTCCGCACCTGCCCGTCCCCTCGGGCGCCTCGCCCGCGCTCAAGAGCTTCATCGCCATGGCCGAGGCCGCACTCCAGACCGCGGTCGACCTGCTCGGTCGCGGAACGACCTTCCCGCCTCCCAAGGTCGACGACCTCCTGACCTCGGTCGTCTACAAGAACCTTGGCGAGGGCAAGGCCAATGAGCAGTATCGCAAGACCCTCGACGCGGTCGATGCCCGCCAGGCCGCGCTGTTGAGCATGGATGACAAGGTCCTCGATGTGGCCAATGTGATGTCGGCCGACAAGGACCGTGTGCTGGCCAGGATCAAACATCTGGTCGCAGAACTGGTGACCGCGCTGAACCGCAAGACCGCGGCCAAGCTGCAGCCCACCGACGAGATGGAACTGATGGACCGGATCGCCACCACGGTCGACGACGTGTACAAACTGGTCACCAAAGTCGCTCAGGACAATCTGCAGATGTCCGGCGGGGGCAATCAGGGCGGAAATCCCGGCGGGAACTCCGGCGGCGGAAACCAGCAGGGTGGGAACCCCGGCGGCGGACAGCAACAGCAGCCGGGCGCGAGCGGTAGCGGAGGCGGAGGCGGAGGCGACGGTGGTTCCGGAATCATGCAGGCGCTCATGATGATTCCGATGCTGGGCGCCAGCCTGCTGCCCTCTGCCCTACAGCTGGTCGACAAGATGAACAACAAGGACGACCGGCACGACGACCGCCAGCATCCGGACGGTCCGCCACCTCCCGGAGCCGGTGCGCCCAACTCCCCCGGTGTTCCGCCACCTGGCGCGACGGCCCCCGCCGCTCCCGGAGCCCCGGCTCCAGGTGGCGCACCTCCGGGTGGGCCCGGTGCACCCGTCCCCGGTGGCGATCCCGGCGCGACCGGGCAACCGGCCGGGGCCACCATACCCGTGGCGGGTGCGGATTCCCCACCGGGTGGTCCGCCTCCCCCGCCACCGCCGCCTCCCCCTCCGCGTACGGGTTCCGCGGGAGCATGACCTCGATGGGATAGCTTGCGCGGCAAGCTATCCCATTCTTGTTCCGGCCCAAACCTTCCCACGACTGGGAGGCCGCCCTCCGCGCGGTGACGCATGCTGAGGAGCAGTCCGCCGACGAACGAGGACCGATGAGAGAACTTCACCCCGACGTGCGTGCGGGACTCGCGATGAAGCGGGAATTGCGACACCGCATGGATGCCATGCAGGAACGGGCCGAGGAAATCGTCGCTCGCCGTCCCTCCCCCTCCGGGCTGATCATTCCCGAAGTCGATACCCGCGGCCGCCTCCGCGATCTATACCTGGCGCCCGGCACCTGCGACAGATTCGACAGTGTCCAGCTGGTCGCGGAACTCATGGCCGCCATCACCGAGAGCACCGCCGACGCGAAACGCAGGTACCACCTCACCATGAACGATCCGGCACTGCTGCCGCGCCCACTCGCCGAGGTCATGCGGGACTGGCGGGCCAACGGAGGCAGCAGCTTCAGGGATCCCCAGTTCGGGAAGTCGGACGAATGATTCGGACAAAATGGGAGGGAGGGATAACCGAGTATGGCCGACTATCTCGCCGTCGAGCCCGATGATCTCCGCAGATCCGCGGAACAGCACAATTTGCTCGCGGCGGACCTGCGCAAATGGGGCACGATCCCGCAGGCTTGGCTCGACGAGTTCCCCGACACCCACGGCACCATCGCCGATCCGATGTACGGGGCACTGGTCGACTACTACAACGACCGGCACGAGAAGGCCGAACGCTTGGCCCGCAGAAACGAGCAGACTCGCGATCAATTGCTGAGGGCCGCAGAGGAACTCGAACAACATGATGACCATGGCCGACAGCAGATCGGTCATGCCGGCGGCAAGGGCTTCGACACCGCGCACGGTGGTCAGCACGGAACGGGCACGCCCGACACCGCCCTCCCGGCTCCGATGACAATTCAACCGTCGCTGGTCAACCAGGTCCCACCCGGACAGCCGGTTACCTCCACTCCGACCGTCCCCGGCCAGAGCGCACCCGTCGCTCCACTGACGACTGCGTCGAACTTGCCGCAGAGTCCGGGCGCCGCACCGCCCGTCAGTCTGGCGTCGGCGGGTGCACCACTCGCTGCCGGCGTTCCGGCCGCTCCCACCGGATCCATTTCGCCCACGGGATTCCCATTGCCCGCGACCGCGGCCGGGCCTGGCGCCGCGATGCGGCCCGGGGTCCTCCCGGCGGGGACCGGTATCGCGGCCGCCGCCACCCAGCAGCCGCGCACGGCCGCACCTGGAACCGCCTCACGGCAGATCGGCGGACTCAACACACCGGCTATGACCCCGAATCAACGGGTATTCACGCCCGGAGCGTCGTCGAGTGGGCCGCCGCCCGGACCGCTGCCGTCCGGTCCACTCAACGCATCGGCGCACGCTGGGCGAGACAAGCCGCGCCCCTCACTCGTGGTGGGCGATACGGTGCACGACGACCTGACGCTCGCGCGCACCTTGCTCGCTGCTGTCCTTGCCGCAGTTGGTGATTCGGAACCCGACGTCGAGTGGGCGACCGCGGTCGCGGTGTCCCGCAGGGGACCTGTTCTGCTGTTGACCTCCACGGCGGGACGCGGCTGGCTGCCGCCGGGCTTGTACCTCCCCGCCGAGGTCATCGTCCCGTGGCGATGGTATTTCGACTTCCGCGACGCCGATCTGCGGACCGCCTCGGCACTGGTCGGAAATGATGACCCTGCACATACGCTCCATGAGTTCGTCGCGATCGCCGGGCAGGACGGCTCATACCTTCGCATCAGCGCGCTGGCGTCATCCACGGACATCCCCGCAGCCCTGCGCACAACTCTCGCCCCCGACACCGCCACCATCGATCGGGTATCGGCGGCGGACGCCGACGCCGACTTCTCCCGGCCCGGTGGCGGACTCGTCGACCGGCTAACGGCGGGCGGATCCGATGAATCACAACGACGGGCGGAACTGCTGTCCGATGCGGAGATTCAGACCACGTGCCTGGCGTTGGCGCGTGCCCGGCAAACCCGGGCCCGCGGACATGACGGAGCGATTACCTCGCATGAGGCGTTCATCGCACGCCGAGTCGACGAATTGCTGCGGTTGTCGACCCTCGTCGCACCGACGCACCAAACACTGCGGGACATGCTCTATACCAGTGACCAGATCGCCGATCATCCGCTGATGCCAGATGAATCGGCGCGCTCCCTTGCCTCCGAAATGGAGAGGACCGGCTGATGGTGCCACCCGTGGACAAGCCGAAGATCGACGACATCGTCAAGCAGATGAAGAACGATTGCGATTCCCATGAGGGCGCCATGCCCTGGAACTGGGGATCCGATCCTTGGGGATTCACCGAGAAACAGGCTGCGGACGCCGCCAAGAAACTCAATGGCATGAACTCGGAAGAGCTCGCGTACGCCTGGACCCAGTTGGACTACAAGAGCGACAACGGGTACTACAACTTGAAGACTAGCCTCTTCAACAAGGTACCCAAGGAAATCAGGGACGACCCCAACTACGCCAATCTCCTCACCGCGGTACAGCACGATTATCCGAAGCCGGTAATCGATGCCAAGCAGAAGGCGGAAGCCGATGCCGACAAACCGGTGTTCGGCAAACATGACCCAGCGACCGGCATTCCGGATTTCGGGAAACATATCGTATTGGTGACACTGCAACCGCCGGACGGCGGCAGTGCGCAATTAGCGGCCCTGGTGCAGGACACCCAATTCACCATGCAATGGGATCTCGACTCGCTTGGACTGCACACTCCGAAGACGGCTCCGCCCGAGTTCTCTCCGGTACTGGTCGGCGACCAGCGATCAACGACCGTGGATGGCTGGTCGGATATCAGAGCGGCGCATGAAGCCCTCAAAGGAAAGCTGGACGCGCGCCAGACGGACTATAACAACCAGCACAAAATTGCCACCGACGCGACATTCGATACCGAAATAAAGGGAAAGAAGCTCTTCACCGACCTGGTAGGAATGGTTGGAGAGGCCCAGAAGATACTCGGTACCGTATTGGAAGGGTGGTCGCGTGACGGCGACAAGTTGATCAAGAAGATCCCGCACCCGCATGATGATCCGACCACAGAGGTCTGGTTCGAGCGGAATACAGCGAACAATGATCTCTACAAGACCCCGGAAGCGGACAAGGACAAGTTCTTTCTGACCCCGCAGGCGGAGCAGCAGTACTATGTCAAGCCCCTCAAAGACCTCGCCACGAGGTGGGATGAGAAGTACGCCGAGGCAGCCAAGGAGTTTCTGAAGGACGCCGAGAAACTCCCGCCTCCTCCCGACAAGCCCGCACCACCACACACACCGGCAACACCCGGACCGGGACCTGGCCCGGCTGCTACGCCGGGCCCCGGCCCCGGGCCGGATACCACCCCCACACCGGGACCCACCACGCCGAACACCGACTACAGCGCCCTCTTCAACGATGCGCTCGGGGCGGGCCCGGGTGGCAAAACCACAGCCGATCCGAGCGCGGATCCGACGAACCCCGCGACCACTCCGGTCGATAGCACCACGACCCCAACCGATACCGCCACGAATCCGGCTGTCGACAAGATCGATGCGGCTATCGACCGCATCGAACAGGGTGCGACCGCCACTCCCGCCGTGTACACCCCGGGCACGACCGCCGGCGCGAATACCGGAGGTTATTCGGGTGGAAACACGGGCGGCAGCAGCGGCGGCGGCTCGGGCATGGATCCGAGCACGCTGATGATGATGATGGCCATGGCGCAGCAGAACAAGAATCAGGACCCCGGCGCAAACCAGAACGACAGGGACGAACGACGTCGCCGCCCCGAGCAGAATCCCAGCGCCCCCGGCAGCACTACCCCCGGAGCACCCGCGGCCCCGGGAGCGCCCGGGCAACCGACGGTCACGGCCACCCCGACGACTCCGCCGCCTGCGGCCAATGGCGCGAAGCCTTTGGTGGACATGACGATTCCGGGCCTGAATGGGACCCAAGCGGTGTCTCCGGTGATCGCCGACGCCATGAACAAGGAGATCAACAACCCGAACCTGTGCGATGCGCGTGCCGCGTACGACGGCACGCCCGGCGCATCCACTCCCGGCACGCCCTGGAAGCAGGTCGTCGCCGGAGAACTGCATACCGGTGACGTCGTCCAGTGGGCGAATCACAGCGCCCTGGTTGTGATGACCGATAACGGTCCGCAGATCATCATCAACGGTCAACTAGGTCCGGTCGAGGACGGCCACCTGGTTCGGTTCGACCCGAACAACATGCCGGCCGGGCTGCGTGCCGAGTTCGGTGAGTTCCAGGGGTACTTCCATCCCACCGGAGCCGATCTTGACACCGCCGGGCAGGTCCCGCCCGATACGAAACCCGCTGACCCGCCCAAGGTCTCCGCACCGGCGGCACCCGGGGTGGTCCCGGCGACCACCCCGCCGACGGGTCCCAGCGGGGAGATCTGAGGGTGGAACCGGCCGCAGCCGCGGGCGACTTCCTGGTCGCCGCGGCCGATATGCTGGGGCTGGAACGCCGTCCGGAGTCGATCCGCGCCATACTCGATCGCGTTTGCGGTGGGCAGCTCAGCGGGCGGGCCGCCGACGGATTCCCCACGAGCACGCTGTCCGTCACCGGAATTCCGTTCGAAGCCAGTGTGACCGGCGGTCATGGACGGGTGACGCCGGCTCTGCGCTATGTGGTGGAAACCGGGACCAGGCACGCGGACTTCGAGTTACGCCTCGGCGCACAGCTCGCCGCTATCGACGCGCTCGCCGGATCGATGCCGAATAACGCTGTGGCGGTAACGACTACGCTGCGATCCTTCGTCACCGCGCTGTATCCGAATCCAGCCGAGGTCTCCGCGCGGCACGGTTTTGCCACGTGGCTCGGGGTGGCACATCACCTCGGCGGTGCCGATGGCGCGTTGGGTCTCAAGCTGTACGGTAGCCTGCTGACCGCACCGGGCGCGCTGCCCCGGTTGTGCGCCGCCTTCCCCGAGTTCGCCGAATCGATATCGGTCCCCGCGCGCGACGGTTTCGTCGAACCGTATTTCGCCGCAATCGAAATCGACAAGCATGGCGTCCGCACCCACAAGATCTATCTCAGAGCTCGGTACGGCGATATCGCCACGCCCATGAAAGTTGTGAGCCATTTCGGAAATCCAGCGTGGGAAGTGCTGTCCGAGGTGGTTCGATGTGGTGCGGATGCCGCCACCCTGCATCAGTTCCCGATCGTGATCTGCTGTGGTCGGCGCGGTGATGTTCCGATTTTCGCACTGCATCTCGGTCCGCACCGTGGCGGCGACCTGACCGCGCTCGTGCACGAGCTAGCTGCCCGCCACCACGGCAGCACGAGAGCCGTGGACGCTCTGACTTCGGCGGCCGCTTCGATCGGCGCCGGATGGCGCTATTCGGTGGTGGGACTGAGCTGCTCGGCCGGGGACGGCATCGACAAACTCAACGTCTACGGCACACCTATCTGGAACGCCGCCTGAGCCTGCGTAGGCGCGGTGCGCGGCACCCTCCGGCGCATATCATCAGGAGTCCCGGGTGGCCCGGGACTCCTGATACATACACTGCCCCTTATCCGTTTACCCGATCCTCGGCTGGAGCCACCGTGACCCCGCTGGGCGGGCCCGCGCTGACGGCGGGCGGGGCGACCCGGGTGCTGATGGTGTCGACCGTCGTGACCTGTTCTGCGGCGGTGGTTGTCGCTGCGACGGGCATGGCGGCGAAGAGCGGGTGGCCCAGGATTTGTTCGTGGGCGTAGACCGCGTCTCGGAGGCCCTGGCGGGTGGGCTGGTCCGCGAGTAAGAGGGTCAGTTCGGTGCAGCGGCGTTCGAATACCATGGCGCGCAGGGCTTCCGCTTGGTCTTCGATGCGGAGCTGGCCCAGGCCGACTCGGCCCGCGTCGACTCGGCGGGAGAGCATGCTGGCCGCCAGTAGATCGTCGGCGTCGCGCAATTCCTGCCACAGTTGTGCGGGTACCTGCTGGTTGTCGTGCAGCAGGGCCAGCACGCGGGTGCGCAGCGCACGGGCCGTGACCGCCTCGGCCGGGGTTGCGGTGGTGCGGCCGACCTCGGCGTGTGCCTGTTCCGCGAGTTCGGTGCGCCGCCGATGGATAGCCGAATCAGCGACCGCCCCAACGCTTTCCAGGGCGGGTATGGAGGCCGCGAGGGCCAGTCGGTCGGCGGTGCCGGGTCCGGCCGTGCGCAGATCGACGTCGTAGGCGGGCGGGACCATGCCCTCCACGGCCGTATCGGGTAGCTGTGCGCGCAGGCTGGAATCGATCGAGCCGGACGACACCAGGGCGGTCAGGCTGGATTCGGTGGTGGCGCCCCAGGCGCGCGCGAACTCCGCGAGCACGCGCGCGGGATCGGCGACGCCCTCCCACGGCCAGGTCTGTTCGGTGCCGACCATTTCGTCCCACAGCCACGGGGTCGAGACCTCACGCGGCAGGTAGAGACCGGCGGGCAGCCAGCCGCGGCCCTCGTTGCTGGTGATGAAGACGCCGATCCCGGTGGGACCGCGCATGACCGAGACCGCCCAGGCCAAGCCGATGATCGGCTCGTCGACGGCCGCCAGCACCGCCGCGAGCAGGGTGCGGGCGATGACCAGATCCTCGTTGACGGCCTCGTTCACCACATTGGCCGGACCGGTTTCCCGATCCTTGGCCGCGGCGACCGCCGCCGCGAACGGGGTCGGGACGAGCGTCGGCACGGCGTCGGCGGGCACGCCCGTTCCCGGGGTGGTGGTGTTCTGCCCCGAGTCGCCACCGGAGCCGCTGAGGATGGGTGCCATACCGGTTCCGGTGGGCGCGGTGACCGCACCGGGTTGTGGTGCGTTCGCGGGGGTTCCGGACAGCACATCGCGTCCGGTGGTGTTGGACGAGCCCGGATCGGTCGCCGAGGCGGCCGGTGCGAACGGCGCTCCGGAGGTCCCGGGGGTGGCCTGCGCGCCGCCGGGCATACCGGCGGGCGCGGGGGTGCCGCCGGTGGTGGTACCCGGGGCGGCGATCGGCGAGGTGTCCTGCCCGCCCGGTGCGTTCGTGTCGTTGCCGCCCGGAACCCGCTGCCCGGGACCGGTATTGGACGGATCGCCCGGCGTCTGCGCGCCAGGCTGGGTGGGCGCGGGTACCGGTGCCGGCGTTCCTCGGTGGCCGAGGTTGTCCCCGGCCTGGTGGACCGCGGTCGCGCTGTCGTGATCGGCGGCCTCATACGCGTCGGCGGAGGCATTCAGTTCGTCAGCGGTCCGATAGTGCTGTGCGGCAAGGGCGTTGCCCGCCTGCTGTCTGGCGTTGTAGTACCGCGTCAGCGCGTCGAGGACGGGGCTGGCGATGGTGCCGTAGGTGTGCGGAAAGGCTTCGAGCCAATCCGAGGGCGGCTTCGCCCATTCCACGGTGTCATCGCCGACCTTGCGGTGCTGCACCGCGAGTTGGCGGAGAACCGCAGGATCGATGTGCACTCTGTCGGCCACGTTGAATCGAACTCCCTTCCGCCCTCGGCGATTCGACAATTGTCGAGCCTTCCCACCCATGGGAAGTCTCTAAGGTTCTGTCTGAAGTCCGCGAACCGCGGTTCGCCACAGTCCATTCGGCGAGTCCGGTGGCAGGCCCCGATGGGCCGGGGCCTGCCACCGGCGACTCTCACCGGCGCTCAACTGCTGACCCGCGGTGGACTCTGGGCCGCACCCGCCGAGGCGATGAGCGGATGTTCGGTGAGATGCGCGTGCACGTAGACCGCGTCACGCAAGCACTGCCGATCGGGTGTCTCGGCCAGCAGCAGCACCAGTTCGTCGCAGCGGCGCTGCAGCTGCATATCGCGCAATATCGCGGATCCGCCGTTCTCGTCGAAACGCAACTCCCCCAGTGGTACTCGACTGACATCGAGCCGCCGTTCCACCATGCTCGCGGCGAGCAGATCATCGGCATCACGCAATTCCTCCCACCAGTCGTTCGCCACCGGCGTGCGATTGCGCAGCGCGGTGAGAATGCGCCGGCGCAGCTCCGGTGTCCCCATGGCGTGCACGGGATCCGGTATCGCCCGGGTCACCCGGGTGTGCGCGTCGCGCGCGAGTTCGGCGCTGCGCAGCGCGATCGTCGGCTCCTGCACGGCGGCGACCCGATCGAGCAGGCGTGGCGAGGCGGCCACCTCGAGTCGATCGCGCCGATCCGGTGCGGGCGTACCGAGATTCAATTCCGGCGCCGGACCGACCTCGCCCTCGAATCGCACCGAGGGCAGGGTGGAACGCAGTATCGGATCGATCGGCAGCGATGAGGCCACGGCCGAGACCTCGGCCCCGGAGGTCCGGCCCCAGGCCCGGCCGAATTCGATCAGCACGCGTGCGGGATCGGCCACACCCTCCCAGGCGGCGTCGCGGGCCGCCTGCCAGACCCAGGGGGTGGAGACGGTGCGCGGCAGATACAACCCGGCGGGGAGCCAGCCGCGGCCCTCGTTGGAGGTCACGAAAGCGCTGATACCGCTCGCGTGCCGGGCCACCGCCACCGCCCAGGCGGGCGCGATCGGCGAACAGTCCACCACGGCCAGAATGCTGCGCAGCAGGGTGCGGGCGAGTGCCGCGTCCCCGTCCACCCGATCGCCCAGGACGAAGGAGGGCGCGGCAGCGGCAGCCATCGCCGCGCCGACCGCCGTGTGGAACGCGGCCGGGTCATGCTGGGGTGCGGTGGGTTCCGATCCATCCCGGTCCTCCGGACGGCCGGTGCGGTTGCGCGCGGGATGGTCCGCCGCGGGTGCGGACACCGCACCGCTGCCCGGGGCCGGCGGTGGTCCGGCGGTGCCGGGGGTGACCGTCGTTCGAGGCGGGTTGTTCGCCGATGACGGAGGTGCGCCCGTACCGACGCCGGTACCGGGCTGCGGCGCGTTCGATGGCGCGTTCGCCCCCTGTGCCGGAACGACTCCCTGCGATGCCACCGACGCCCCCGGAACCCCCGAGGGCCCCGCCGAGGCGACGGGACCGGCTGCCATGAACGGCATCGGGCCGCCGACGGGAATCGGCGCACCGGGCGTGGACGTTCCCGCGTTCAGTGTGCTGTCGGTCAACGGGTCCGCGCCCGGAGATCGGCCGGGTTCCGCGTCAGCGCGCGAATCCGGCACGCCCCCTGCCGATTCCGCGGTGCTGTCCGGCGTGGGGTGGTCGGCGGGCGCGGAATCAGATGCGGTGTGGGAGTCGGTGCTCGCCGAGTCCGACTCGGCGCGCGGCGTGGCGCCGCCCGAATCCGCGGAATCATCAGACGAATAATGTTGCGGTGCAACACCACCCGGAGCACCGCCCGAGATTCCCGGGAACATGCCCGGCATCCCCGGCTGGGCTGCGGGCGACTGATACACCGGTGCACCGCTCCCATAGCCGTCACCGCCACCGTTCGCGCCACCACCCTGATTCGGACCGGGTTCGAAGGGCGCGGGCGAGCGGTCGCGCCGGTCCGAGTCCGGCGCGACCGCTCCCTCGGGCGGCGTACCGTCGGGACGATCGACGGGCATATCCGCGTCCGGCGGAATCACCGGCAGGCCGATCGGAATGGGGCCGCCCCCTGGGGGCATTCCGGGCGGGAGCGGAACCTTGTCCGAATGCGGATGCGGGACAGTCGATCCGGGCCGGTGGCGGTCGGTTCCGGGCGGACGCTTCGGCCCGGGCCGGGAGGTGCCGCGCGGCGGCGTCCCGTGCGGCTGCCATCCCGGCCCGACCTCGCCCATACCAGGCAGGCCGAGCAGATCGGCAATGGCGGATAGTTCCGGAAACCCTTGCGGCCCAGCCTGTTGCGTGGCGCGCGCCATCACCGCTGCTACCTCGTCACGGGCATTGCGAATGATCCGGTCGACGCGCGCGATCCGATCGTCACGTTCGGCATCGGTCTCGTCCTGCTCACGAGGCACCGCGTTGATGCCCGCCACGGCGGAGTCGACGATGTCGAGGATGCGCGCACAGGTCCGGCGAACCAGCTCGGCCATATCCCCGAAGAGTTCGGCCGCCAGATTCATGGCGTCGGCCAGTGCCCAGAGCCTGCGCTGTTCGACCCGGAGCGCGTCCTGCACCGGTTGCAGCGCGGCACTGACCCGAATGTGCTCGTCGAAGGTGCGGCGCGCCTGATCGAACCCGGTGACATCCATTTCCGCCGCGCCCCTGCGCGCGGCGGATTCCAGTGTGCGCCAAGCGTCGTCCTCGATCCCGGGCCAGTTGTCGCCGACAATGGCGTTCCAGTACGGGTTCTCGGTGTGCGGCCGCATCGGGGGTGGTCAGATTCGGTCGCCGGAGTCGTGCACGGTGGCGCGGCCGTGTTCGTCGGCGGTATCGAGTGCGGTCGCCGCCTGCACGACGAATCGGTGTGCGGCGGTGGCGCCGGTGCCGTCCGAGGTGGCGGCGGTGGTGCAGCTGGACTTGACCCAGTGCAGCACGCCCAGCAGGGCGTGGTCGAGGGTGCAGTGCGGCGAGCCCACGGGCGCCAGCTCGCCGAGCGCGGCGGTCGCGCGGCCGGTGACCGCCGTGGCCGCCGCCGTAACGCGCCCGGCTGCGGCGATGATCTCGATGGGCTCGTCGATATCGAGCTGATGCCTCACGATTGGCTCCTGTTCCCGAATCAGCGCCGGGCCGTGCCGAATTCGGCGGCCTCGGCGGCGCGGTAGGAGGCTTCGGTCGGCAGGTCGAAGGAGTCGATGGTGTGCGGCAGGGTGCCGTTGAACTCCATTTCCGCACGCAGTGCCACCCGTGATTTCAGATGCGCCAGCCGAGCCAGCCGCAGAATCTCCGCGGCCAGCCAGGTGTCGCCGTTCTCGCGGGCCTCATCGGTGATGTGCAGTCCGACGATCTCGCCGTCCCGATTGCAGGCCGCGCCGGCGGTGTGATCGGGATTGAAGACCTCGTGGGTCATGGTGCGCCAGTCCGGGGCCTGCGGTGGTGCCGGGTCGTAGTCGAAATCGTCGTCCATGGTCGCTCCTGTCGTTGGTCTGTCGGTGGCGAATTCGGTTGTCATTCCGCCGGTTCGAGCTGGGCGGTGAGCGCGGCCCAGGTCAGATCGCCGATGCCGAGCACATGGCGCAGCTGCCAGAAGCGATTGCCCAGATACAGTTCCGCGGAGCCGTCCTCGGCCACATCGAGTTGTTCGGTACCGTCACCGGCCGGATTGAGGGTCACGGTGGTCAGCGGCGGTCGCTTGTCATCCACCATGAGCAGGGTGCCGCCACCCGGAATGAAAGTGAACCGGCAGCGATTTCCGGCCGGGACCGCCAAATCGGCGCTGTTGGTGGTGATGGTGATCTCCGGATCGAGCAGCAGCTGCGCCACCCAGGCCCGCGCGGTCGTCTCCGGGCGATCGGCGTGGATGCCCAGGGCCGGAAGGGCGGCCAGGTCCAGCACCAGCACCGATTCCGTGGCCGTAAGGCCCACCACGACAAGGCGTTTCGCGGTCCCGGCCGGCGGCGGCAGATCGTCGGCGGGCAGGGTCAGCACATCGGTACCCGGTCCGGTGACCGCCGCCGGAAACGCGGTGACGGTGCCGGTGGCGACCTCCACGGTGAAGGCCATGATGGGGCTGGGTGCGGTTCCGCCGATCACTGCCAGCCGGGCCAGGCCCTCATCGTGCAACCACTGCACGGTGTCGGCGACGGTGACCGCCGGTTCGATGTCGATATCGGGTTCGATGTCCGCGCCGGTCATGCCGATTTGCTCGCCGGGGCATCCGCGGTGACCGTTTCCGGCCACGGCTCGACATCCATGATGACCTGATACTGGCGTCCGGCATCGGCGGTGCTCTCGGCGATGGCGGCCATGATCTCGGCGACCAATTCGGCATTGCCGAAGCGCGAGGTGGTCCCAGGTGCGAAATAGAGGTCTGTGAGGCGACCCATGGCATCGACCTCCGGGACCACCGCACCACTGGGCGAGGGCCGCCGCGCGCGAATGCCGTTGATCCGCTCCCGCAGATCGGCGATGCGGTGGCGCAGGTCGCGCGCGGCGTCCAGAGCGGCCTGCACATCGGGATGGATATCGGTCATACGGAGCCTCCGGAATTGGTCGGCGCCCCATTGGTATGGGTCGGCGTCGGGGGTGTCACGGTCGGGGCGATGGTCGGCTTCTCACCGATCACCGCGTCGGTATGCGGTGTGTCGTCGACGTACATGAGCCGGTCCGGATGCCAGGCCACCACGCGAGAGCGATCATTGCCCCCGCCGCCCGGACCACCCGCCCCGCCCATGCCCCCGCCCATCGGCATATAGGGCATGTACGGCGAACTGCCCGCGCGCGCAGCGGGATTGCCCGCGGACTGGTTCGGCAGCGCCTCGATGACGGGGGTACGGGGCAGGCCGGAGTTGCCGAGCGTCGCGGGTGCGCTGACACCCGGCATCTGGGCGACGTTGTAGGCGGTCAAGTCGGGAACGCTCGGCGATCCGGGATCACCGCCGCCCGGACTGCCGCCACCACCGGTGAAGGACGGCAGTTCCGGCAATTGGTCCGAGGGGTAATCGCCCGGATAGTCGAGCTCGCCGTCCGGATCATCGCCCAAGGTCGAATTGTTCTGCGACAGTGAACTTGCCGAGTTGGTCAGACTGCTCAGCAGCGACGGCAGCATCGACATCAGCATGCTGCTGCTCTGATCGCCCTGACCGTTGCCCGTGCCCTTGTTCCCGGCACCGCCGGTGGTATCGCCCGGCGTGCCGGTCCCAGGCTTGCCGGTGCCACCGGGTGCGGGCAGCGTCTTGCCGACATGGCCGGTGTAGTCGGCGTGCGTCTGTGTCGAAATCCCGTTCTGCTCATTGAATTCGGCCAGCGCCTGCGCCAGTGCGACCTCGTCCTTCGAGCGCATGGCGGTCAATAGGCGCTTACGAGTCGCCAGAATCTCCTGCGGCGTCGGATGCCGGTCCTTGGCAGCCTGGAAGGCAGTGGCGTATTCGTCGACATTGGCGGCGAGAGTGCCCATGCTGCTGCCGATTTCGTCGAGTTGACGTCCGAAGGAGTCCAGGTGCTCGGCTACCGCCGTCCCGACGGGTGTCCAGTTGTTCATGACCGGCAGCAGACTCTGGAATCCGGTGACCGCATCGCGATGGGGTCCGTCCAGATACTGCCGGATGGAGCTGGCGAACGCCCGGGCCGGACCCGGACCCGGTCCCGCGCGCAACTGTTGCGCGAAGGTGAGCGGATCGACCGCGGGCGCGCCGGCGGGCGACGGGGGAAGCGGTGCCACGCGCGGCGCGAACGGCGGCATCCGGGGCACTGGATTGCTGACCGTCTCGGCTCCGGCCCCGGCGATCGTTCGTCCTCCTTGATCATCGGCGAGCGTGTAGTCGACTGCGGCGGCACCGATCTCGTGCGCGTGGGGGGCGGCCTTATTCGCGATGCCGATCAGGTTGTTGAACTCCGACTCCGCGTGCGCGGTGTGAAAGGCGGACGCCACGGTGGAGGGCAGATCGGCACCCGCGGGCGTCACCCACCCGGTCGGCAGCTCCGCATGAGCTCGCTGCACCAGCCCCCACAGGGTGGAGGCGGCCGCGATCAGCTCCTGGGGGTCGACGTTCATTGCCATATCGGATCTCCTTCCACCACCGCTCGATCAGCTCGCCGGAGCCGCGACCACCGGCAATGGCGCTGCGGGAGCACCGATTCCGGGCACCGGACCGTCACCGTGCTTGGCGCTGGTCCCGGTGATCTCGATACCGCGCGGATGCGCCCAGCCCACGAACTTGCCCAGCTCGCCCGAGGTCTCCGAGACCTGGTCCGGATACCTGCGCAGTTCCCCGTTCACGATGACGTCGAGCGATGCCTCGGCGTCCGAGCCCATGGCACGCACGATGGCCACCAGATCCGGGTTCTCCCAGATGCCGACGTCGCCGGTCATGAGCTGGCTCGGATCGACCCGATCGCCGATCTGCTTGTTGTCGGACCACTTCGCCGAGGTGTCCGCGTACGCGGCCTGGGCGTCGGTGCCCTTCTTGTTGCCGAACGCCTTGTCCAGGGCCTTGGCCACGATGACCGACACCCGCTGGGTCTTGCCGTCCGGGAACGGATAGTCCACTCCCCCATCGGCATCCGGCGCGGGCGCCGCCGCGGCGGGCGGTGCCGGGTTGGCGGGCTTGTCCGTCGTCGCGGGCGGTGTGGTGGTCGTCGAGGGTGGCGTGGTGGCCGGGGCCTGCGGCGTGACAGCGGCCGGGGACGCTTGCACCGGAACCGCGTTCTGCGGGTACCGATCGTAGGGATCCTCGTTGTAGCGATCCGGATCGGCCTGATACCGATCGTTCATCGGGTTCTGCATGGCGCTCATCAGCGAGGGCAGCATCATGCTCATCGGATCCATACCGCTGCCCATACCACCCATGCCCGCGGGCGAGGCCATGTTCGGGTATTGGCTCGACGTGTCGGGCGGGGCAGGGTTCTGCGGTGTGGGAGTCGGCAGGTCGCCACTCGGATCGGTGGACGGATCGGGAGTGGAACCGGGCGGCGTGGTCCCGTCGCTGCCGGGTGGCTTCGTCGGATCCGGTGTCGGGGTCACCACCGGCGGGGTGGAGCCATCGTTCGGCTTGGGGAGCAAGCCGTCGATCAGCGATCCGGAATCGAAAGGCGGTGGCGTGTAGGGGTTGCCGGTGGTGCCCGGTGGCGTACCGGCGGGCGGCGGGTCACCGGCCTTCCCGTCGACCTGCGCCTGCAACTTGGCGATCAGATCCTTCTGGTCCGCGATCGTTTTCGCGGCCGCGTCGATCTCACCCTTCTGCTGTTGCAGCTTCTCCTTGGCGTCGCTGACGACCGCGGTGAGATCATCGGTGACCTGGGTGATGAGTGTCATGACCCACTGGTTTTCGGTCGTGGTCCCGGGTGGGACCTGCTTCGCGCTCTCCTTCATACCGAGGATGATCGTGTTGATGTTGTCCTGCGCCGCATCGCCGGTGGCCGCCGTATCCTTCACGACCGGTGCGATAACGGCGTTCGCCGCTTTCAGATTGGTGAACGAGGTGCGCAGCCTCGACAGCAGATCCTGATAGTTCGCGATACCCGTACTCTGCAATCCCGACAGGGCGGGCGTCTCGATCCGCGGCGGATCGGATTTGGTCGGCGGAGGGGTCGCGGGCTCGACGCCGAAACTGTTGAAGGTCGTCGCAAAGGTTTTGGGCAGGGTGCGGTAGCCCTGTTCCAGCACGGGCGCGACGTAGTACTGCTCACCGAAGTTCTGCAACCGCATCGCGTTGGTATCGGGCATGAAGATTTTTTCGATGTTGGTTCCCACATCGCACCATCCTGAACAGCTATTGCGCGGACATAGGTGTCACGAGATCGCGATGATCGGAATTTCCTTCGGCCCCGATTGCCCACCGCCGCCGGGCGCACCACCACCCGAATCTCTGTTTCCTGCCCAGTAACTCGCGTAACCGGCGGTCGCACCGGACGCGATGGTTCCCACTTTCGGCCGCAGCACATTGCCGACCATCGCGTATTCGCGGCGCTCGCCCATCTTCAGCACACTCGATGGCACGCGATAGGCCTCGATCGTGTCCTTCACACCTTTGATGGTGTTCTTCAGTCCGCCTTTGATGAGTCCGCTTTCGGCTCCACCCAGCAGGCCGCCGACGCCTCCGCCCAGGACGCCGACCGCCGCTCCGGTCGCCAGGGATTCGGTCCAGCCTTTGCCCTCACCCCAGTGGCTCCACAGGGTTTGAGCGGCTCCACCGAGTAGTCCGGCGGTGAGTGGACCGCCGCCGAGTCCGAACCCGACGGCCGTCGCGCCACCGACGATCACCGCGCCGGCGACGCTCTTCAGGAAGCCTCCGAAGCCCATGCACTCACCTCAACTCAGCGACCGTCTGCCGCGGAATGATCGTGCGGCCGAGCCTGTTCCGGGCTCTGGTTCGGTGTCGATTCTCCGGGATTCCCAGCCGTGGGAATTGTCGTCGCGGGCGTCGTCAACCAGCGCAGCAGGGCGAGGATCTCGGTCTCCGGACCCAGGGCGGCGTAGAGGTGGGCGACCACTTCGGCCCGAGCGTCCAGCACGCCGAAGTCGCTGTCGCCGAAGAGTTTCGACGCCGCGAGACGAAGTCCGGCCCACGCTTGGGGCCGCAGCGGATCGGCTCGCAGTTCGCGGCTGTAGAGCGCCACCGCCTCGGAGAGATAGCCCGCGCGGTAAGCACGGTCACCCTCGAGCTCGGTGTATCCCTCCGCCTGCGCCGCGTCGGAACCGGGATCCGGCGTCGCGGCCAGATATAAGCGGAGATAACGGGCGGGAATCCGTTGCTGTGCAATGGCGGTCGCGCTCGGCAACTCCGCGCAGGGCGGAGCGCCCGTATCCCAGCGCGACACCAGGTCGCGGACACCGCCCGGATCAGGTTCCAGATCGCGTACTCGCCGGAAGATCGTGTGCACAGCGGACAGTTCAGTCGTCAGCCCCGGGTTCGCGTCCAGACTCGTTGCGCTGTCATCGATCCGGTGTGCCGGGGCGGGCATGGTCCAACTCCTGTAATGGTTTCGAATCGGTGGGCACCGGTACCGCGTCGAGGTCGATGCGTACCCGGGCTTCGATATGGGTGATGAGTTTCTTCAGGTCGGCGCAGTACACCGACGGATTGCGGAAGCCATCTGCTTCCCGGTAGCGGTGTACGTAATGGCCACCGCCACAGATCTTTTGGATCGGACAGTCGAGGCAGGTGGGGCTCAGGGCGGCGGCTCCGATCTGGCGAGCCATCACCGAGGGATCCCACATGGCCATATCGAGCGGGTTGCCCTCGCCGCGCACCGGAATTCGGGGCGCGCCCGCGAAGGCTGATTTCAGCTCGTCGACCTGTTCGAGAGAACCGTCGGTCTCGACGACCGCGAGCCGAATCGGGCCGAGGCCGACAACTTCGGAGGTGGCGCGGCCACCGAGCAGCAGATCGATGATGTCGCCGAAGAGCCGGACTCCGGTCTCTCGCTCGGGCGCGTCGTACCACCTGTCGAAAACCGCGATCAGCCAATCGCCATAGGGGGTGCGGGACGGATCGACGCCGCGTTCCGGTGGTGGCGTGGTCCAGTTCCCATGGGGCAAAAGGAAATCCACGAGCGGCGGCTCGAACAGCAGCATCGACTCGTAGGTGCGCACCGGATCGTTCGCCACGTCGATGGTGCACAGCAGGCCCGAGAACAACTGCCGATGCCGGGGCGCCAGCAGCTGCTCCAATCCGGCCACGACCCGGGCGTAACTGCCGCGACCGGCGCGGTCGAAGCGATGCCGATCATGGTCGGGCTCAGCGCCATCCAGGCTGACACCGATCCTGACGTTCCAGCGTTCGCAGATGCGCAGCACATCCTCGTCGATCAGCACACCGTTGGTCTGCACCGCGAGCCGGAGCCGCACCACCGGATCGAGTACCTCACGGGCGGTCCGGGCAAAGTACTCCAGCTCATTGGTTCCGACCAACAGCGGCTCACCGCCGTGCAGCACCAGGTTGACCGCAGGCAGCCCATAGCCGACGGCGTGATCTTTGATCATCTCGCACGTGTCGCGAAAAACGCTGCGCGACATTGCCTTCGGCTTCTCACGCCAGCTCTGGTCGGCCATTTCGTAGACGTAGCAGTAATCGCATGCGAGGTTGCAGTGACCGTGAATCTTGACGATGAACTCGTTGAACGCCTTGGGCCGCCAGCCGCCGCGGCGCACCTCGGCGAAATCGAGACCCCAACCACGCCAAGGTAATTCGCTGATAAACTGCTCCACCGATATCGGTCCTCTCATGCCGCGCGAAATACGACAGTCGCGCAGTGTGGATTGAGTCGTCGTCAGCAGCGCCGGAATCGGAACAGTGGCCGGGCAATTCGACGCCATGGCGGGCGTCCCAAACCTAGCGCAAGGGCTCGACCAGCGAGGACGCTGCTTCCCAATGTTGAGAAATGGCCGGTGAACGCATGTTTCGCGAAATTCGGTCCGTCCGTCCAGGCGGTGCACGACACGTTAAGGATCAGTGAACAGTAGGTGAGTAATTCGTATTGAATCGTTTCGAGATTCTCGAGTAATCTCCCACCTCATGGCCAGGCGCTCGCCGCGCGGCCGGTCACAGCGGCCGCGCCGGAAGTCGATGAAATCCCGTAATTCCACCGAATCGGACGGTTGTTGTCGCCGTGCCGCCGCATGGACGCGGCGGTGCCGTGCCGATCGCAGGCTGCGCCGACGACTTCGATGGATGTTCTGGATCCTGTTCGCGCTCTTCGTCTTTCCCGGCCTGATAGGCGCGGCGGCGGGCGCGAGCGGCACCGCGAACGAGACCGGGAGCAGCGGGGGCGGGATCGACGGCCTCAGCTGGATGAATGTGCGGGACTCCTCAGGAGTGCCACTGGCGAACTATTCCTTCGTCACCGACCACGGCGGCATACTCGACCCGGCCGCAACCGTGCTGTGGACCCTGCTCGGGCTGGAGTTCACCGGGTACATGGTCATCGTCATCAGCGCGATCTGGTTGATCGGCTACGCGCTGAGTTTCCAATGGCTGAGCCTGTTCTCAACGGCGCTGCACGGGCTGGCACGTGCCTTCACGCAGACCGTCGCGACGCCGATGATGCTCATCACCGCCGCCACGCTCGGTGCGTTCTGTGTCGCCTGGTTCGCACTGCGCGGTTATCACGCGAAGGCGACCACGCAGGTGGTGACCATGCTGGCCGTGGCCACGCTGGGACCGATGTTCCTGGCCGATCCGCTCGCGGAGGTGCTCTCGCCCGATGGGCTGCTGGCGCAGGGGCGGGATCTGGGCATCTCCGTCGCCGCCGGACTCAATGGCGACGCCACTCCCGATCCGGCACGGCTCATCTCGACTCTGCAGGGCAAACTGGCCGACAATTTCGCGCGAAGTCCGTTGCAGGTCTGGAACTTCGGGCATGTGGTGGATAGCGCACCGGCGTGCCGCAGTGCATGGACAACCGGGGTGTCCGCCGGTGACGACGGACGAGTTCGCAAGGGACTGCGCGAATGTGGTGACGGCACCGCCGCCGCGCGGGCCGACAATCCGACCATGGGTCAGGTCGGCACGGGCCTGATCCTGCTCATCTGCGGCACCCTGCTGCTGTTGTTCGCGGTGTTCCTGGCGGTCCGGGTGATCAAAGCCGCGCTGGATTCGATCTATCAGGGCTTCCTGACGATCCTTGGCTTCGCGGCCGGCGGCTTCATCTACGGCCCGACGCAGAACTTCCTGGTACGCAGCCTGGTTCACGGTTTCGTCGCCGCGGCGCGAATGACGCTGTACGTCATTTTCCTGAGCTTCTACATGGTGTTCATCGGCAATATCTTCGAACAGGCGCAGGGACATGTGATGGCGGTGCTGGTCACCGCCGGGCTGGTCGAAGTCATCGCACTGTCTCAGCTCAAACACCTGAGCAGCAGCATCGGCAAGGGCAATGACTGGATCGCGAACCGATTCGCGCTCGCGGTCCAAAACGGTGTGCCCCGCACCGCGAGCGGCGGTTCCGGCGGTGGCACCGCGCTCGGCATGGGGATGGGAACGGTACGCGCGGGCGGTTCCGGCGGTATCGGACTGATCCCCAAACTCGCGATGCTCAACACCCTCAATGCCTCACCGGCCGCGGCCTGGATGGCAGGCGGGGTTGTGAATCCGATGAACCCGCTGTCGCGGCGCCGCCGCAAGATGGACAAGGAGAATATGGCGGCCTCGCCGATGAGCCTGGAGACGCACGAGTGGAACAAGTCCGCGCGCGACAACTGGATTCACAAGGCGGGACTGCGCTCGGACGGCACCAACGGTCCCAAGACCGATCTGCAGGTTGCCAATATCCTGGACGGGTTGTACGACAGCAAGGCTCCCGACGCCATGCTGATTCCGGCCATGCTCTGGGCGGGCGCTACGCATCAGCAGGTGATCAATGCCGAACGCGCACTGGCGGCGCAGAAGGCCAGCATGATGGTGGATCCGATCGGTGTGCCCGCGGTGCAGAAGGCGGTCGCGGCGACCTTCGGCGTCCACAACCATCTCAGGGACGGTGATCCCAAGAGCGCCATCGCAAGTCAGGCCGTGGTGGCGGCGGACAACTTCGCCCGGCACGCCTTGGCACCGGTCAACGCCGTGGACGACAACGATCCGTTCGTGCGGTGGGTCATGCAGGGGGCCTCACTGGATCAACTGGCCGCGATCACGCCCGCGCAATGGCGAGCGGCCGGGGTCGACAAGCGTCTGCACATCGGCAATCAACTCGCGCTCCGGCACCAGACGCTGGCTCACGCGTACTCCGAGGCGCTGCACAATCCGGCGGCGACCACCGCTCAAATCGACCGCATCCGAATGGAATTCGTGAACTCGGGATTCCGAATCTCCACGCTGCACACCGCGAATCAACTCTCGCCCTGGCATCACGCCTGATGGCACGCCGCCAGTCGGTGGTTCAGCTCCACCGACTGGCGGCGTAGCTCGACGGGAGCGCGACGATGCGGACGTTCAGCCCGGTACGCGGGGCTTCCACGCAGCGGCCATTGCCGATGTACATCATGACGTGCGTCGGGCTGCCGCCGTTGTAATGCCCGGCGGGGAAGATCAGGTCGCCCGGCCGGATATCGGCGGGATTCACTTTGGGCAACTGACGGTACTGATCTTGCGAGACCCGGGGGATGTTCACCCCGGCGGCGCGGGCCGCGTATTGCATGAGACCCGAGCAGTCGAACGAGTTGGGGCCTTCCGCGCCCCACACGTATGGTTTGCCGACTTGGGCAGTAGCCACCGCGATCACCTTCTGCACTGCCGCCGACACCCCACCCCCGGACACCCCGGTCCCCGGATAGTTGTGCCCGGTGATGTTGTACAGGTATTGGGCCGTCAGACCGTCTATCGCGGCGGCGGTATCGGCCGCACTGACCTGACCCGCACCCGCCAGGGTCAGGCCCTGGCGCAGGGCGACGGTGAGAATGTCGTGCACCTTCTGCGCCCCGGCGGGGGTGTACGCCGCCGTCCCGAGTTTGATCAGAGCGATATCGAGCTCCTTGATCAACGAGGTGAGTGCCGCCTTGTTGATCCCGTGCTGCCCGGCCAGACCACCCAGGTAGCCCGCGAGCTGATTGTCGAGATTATTGAAAGCGATTGCGGCGGTGCGCTGATAGAGCTGCACGGCGGACAGCGCGGCCGCGGTGCCATTGCCGGCCGTCCCGCCCTTACCCGGATCGGCACCCGGTGTGACTCCCGGGGTCGCCGGCTTCTTGCCGGTTCCGGAAGGTGTCCCGCTGGACTGGCCGTAGGTGTCGCGGAGCCGCCGCAGCGCCTTGATGGCGTCCTGGGCCTGCGGCGATAATGTGCCCGCGCCGTCCGCGGTAGCGGTGCCACCGCCGGTAGGTTGTCCGGAATCCGTTGTGCCCGCGACGTTCTGCGGTGCGCCGCCGCCGGATCCCGAACCTCCGCCCGCGCCGCCGAGCAGCGAGGAGAGCATCATCGGCAGCATGGCCAGCATGGGCGCGGCCGAGGCCAGCGCCTTGGTGTCGATATTGGACAGCGGACCGTCGTCATGCTGTCGCTCGCCCGAATCCGAGTGCACCCGACCGGAATCCGGACGCGCGGCGGCATCGGGCCCGGCGGGTGCCCCGACCGGCGCCGCTGCCGCAGCGGGTGGACCGGCGGGCGGTGCCGCCGTACCAGCCGGGGACGAAGCCTGGGGAGCACCGGGCCCGGCCGGAGCCGCCGCGGGCGTGGTGCGCGGCGGGTTACCGGCCGCGAGCGCGTCGACGGCGGGGGTTGCGGAGGGCTGGCCCGCACCGGGCCGGGGTGGACCGCCCGCCGGTATCGGCGGCGGCCAGGTCGCACCCGGCGCGCGCCGGTTCCACGGGGTGATCGGGCCGGGCGGCGTTTCTCGTTCCGCCGCAACGGCTTCCGACTCGGTCGATACCTCTGCCGCTTCGGTCACGTCGCGTCTCCCAGCACCCGTTTGACGCGCACGCCCGATCCGCTGGGCATGGCGAGCTCCAGCAGCCTGCCCGAGTTCGGATCCCAGCTCACCACGACCATCGACCCGCCCGTGCTCTGCCCGGCCTCGACGGCCAGGCCCACCCTTGTCGGTGCGTTGGCTCGATAGTCCCAGAACACCAGATCGCCGGGAGACTCCGCCCCGGTGGCCACCTGTTCACCGCAAAGGCTTTGGGCCGCAATACTGTCGGGCAGAACCAGTACCTCTCCGGAACCCGGGAGTGGACAGCGGTCGGGATTGCGGCCGGAGCGGGCCGCGCTCAGGGACTGCGCCTCCGCATCGGTGAGCGGCTGGCAATACCCCGTCGCTGTCGCGGCCGAGATCCGGTGCAGTACGGCCGCGGTGATCGCGGCGGGCTCGACCTGTGCGCCCCCGGCGGCCCCGCCGCTGTTCCGATTCACCAGTGCGGCAATCGTTTCTCCCGCGCATCGCGCCGCCGCACCGGTGGCGCGCGTGTTCAGCGGCGGTCGCTGCTGATAGACGGCGGTCCGCATGGCACTGGCACAGGCCCGCTGCCGATCGGTCACCGAGGTGTCATCGGCCGCGAAAGTCAACTCCGCGTAGGGATTCGCAGTCAACGACGGCGACACCGGCGCGGCGACCGGACTCGCGGCCACTGTGACCGTGGCCGTGACGGTCGCGGACGGGTTTGGGATGGCCACCTCGCACTGACGATCGAAATCGGACGCCACCGCGCTGTCGATCCCGCCGAACACCACCACCAGGAAGGTGAGGACGAGCACGACCAGCACAGCGGGAACCGCCAGGGCCGCAAGCAGTCTCATCGTCTCTTCTCTCTGGGAAGGGTGGGTTCACCGGGTTAGGTATGCCGTCGGAGCCGATCCGCCACACCGGCCATCGCCGACCAGTCGCCGTCGGGAAGGCTGGTACGGGGCCGAGCAAACTGCTGCAGCGGGGTTCGCATACCGCTCGGTGTCCAGCTTTCGCTGTCACGGGCTCCGGCCACCTGCCTTCTGACCGACTGCATGAGTTCCCGATCGTCCGGATTCTGCGCCAGGGCGTTCGCAGCGCCCGAGATCCGCTTCGCGTGCTCATTGCCGATCCACGCCCACATTCGGTCCGCGTCATAGCGTCCGACGCCGGCATCGGACAGCGCCGCCATATGCCTGCGGAGGCGCGCGGCGTCCGGGTTCGTGTCCGTCTCCGAAGGCGCTTGCGTCCCGTTGATCACATTCGCCAGAGCGATCAGCTTGGACTGGGATGGTCTGTCCATGTAGTCGTTGACGAAATCCCACTGCGGGTGCAGGGCGTTTCCCTCATCCAAGGTGACACCACCGGACCGCCGCCGGCGGAGTCGATAGGCCGACGCCTGCAGTGTCGCGATGTCCGCGGCGGCCTGATCGGCATCGCCCGGCTTGAATCTGCCTCCGCCGCGCACCAATCGGTTCGTGGTGTTCTGCGCTCGGTTCAACGCGGCCGCCACATGAGCCAGGTGCTTGTCGGAGAGCACGTTCCCCTCCGAGTCCTTCTCGGCGATATTCCACGACTTGATCGCACGTGAGATGAGAGCGGTATCGGTGAAACCCGCGCCCTGGAGCGCACCGTTCAAATCCGGGATACCGGCGCCCACGTCGATGGCTCCCTGAATCGCGGCCGCGGCACCCAGGACCGTATCGATACCACCGTTCTTCATCGCCGCCCGCATGGCCGAATCCGCGTAGAGCTGTCGGCTCAGCATCGACTGGACGTTCCAGCCCATCGGACCACCCAGCCCCGGCACGGCCTGAGCACCCCAGTTCGCAAGGGTCGCCGCGTATTCCAGTTTCGAGTCGGGCATCATGCCATTACGGCGATGCAGCATCCACGCGGTGACGGGCGAACTGCCGATCACCGAGGCCGCGCCGAGGGTCTTGAGGATTCCCAGACCGTGGCGGTGCGCGCCGACATTGCCCATGCCCAGGGCGGCACCGCCGCCCCCGACGCCGCCCTGGGTGGCACCGTGCAGAGTTTGCGAGAACCGGTTGGCCACCCAGTCATTGCCGCGGTCCAGGCTCGCGTCCAAGCGCTTGAGCTGGGTGATGGCGATGATCTCGAGAATCGCGCCCATGACGAAGACCGCCATCACCTGACCCTGCGCGTGCTTGAAGATATCGCCGAGGAACAACACGTAGATGCCGAGGAAGATCACCTGCACGGCCATCCGCAGCGCGGCGAACAGCGAGTGCACCACGCTGCGCACCAGGAAGGTCTGGGTGGGGCCGTAGACGAATCCGCCTGCGGCGAAACCGAATATGGCCAGGAACGCGTGATAGACCGAGTCCAGCGCCGAGCGGACGATCTTGACCGCGAGCACCGCGCCGAAAGCCAGCAGCAGCGTCCCGGAGATCAGCAGCAGCAGGCCCGCGCCGAATTGCCCGGCGGTCGGATCCTTCGCGGTGGCATATGCTTCGCTGTCACCGCAGGAGCGGATCGCGTCCTTGATCCGATCGTCGTTGCCGCTGGACACGGTGTTGGTCCAGGCGGTACCGCAGGCCGGGCGTTCATCGATCACATGACCGAAGTTCCACACCTGCAACGGCTTTCGCGCGAAGTTGTCGGCCAGCTGTTCCTGCATCGAGGCGACGATCGCGTTGGGTTGCGGGCTCTTGTCGCCATTGAGACCGGCCGCGACCGTGATGCCCAGATCGCGACCCTGGGTCAGCCAGCCGTCCGAGGACAGTACCTCCGCGAGCGGATCGGCCAGGAATACCGGGCCCAGTATCGCTACCGCGAGCATGGTCACCACCTGCATGACCGCTTTGGCGTGAAACCCGCGCAGGACGAACCACGCGACGCAGAACGCGCCCAGTGATGCGGCGGTGATGAGCACGATCGGAATGCTGACCTGCTCGGTGAATCCCTCAGCGATCGCGCGCAGCGGTGCCGCGAACAGATCCATCCACTTGAAGCTGAGCACGAATCCGATCAACCAGATACCGGTCACCACGATGACCATCCAGCCCGCGAACTCGAGATTGATCGCCAAGGCCAGTCCGCTGGTGAAGGGATGCAGGATGCCGCCCTCATTGGTGGCGAACGAATAGTTCGACAGGCTCACCCCCGCCGAATCACGGACGTTCATCCAGCTCAGCGCACCATTGGCGGCCGAAGCGGACGAGGAACCCGAGGAACCGCTCTGCGCCATCGCCACCGCACCGATACAGCCCGGAATGATGGTGAACCCCAGGATGATTCCGACGATCACCACTGTCCGATGGCGCCGCCGAGACGCACGCACCCACGCCCCGATCCGGCGCGCCACCGCGCCCAGGTGCCAGTGCCGCAGCTCCCAGACCTGCCCGGCATCGCGCCTGCGGCCACGAAAGCTGCGATCACGTCGTGCGGCACCGGTGCTCACTAGTCCATCCGCCCCTGCACGATCGCCGTCCGGGCCGAGCCCGGCGTACTGGTGATGGCGGCGGCACGCTCGGGCCGCGCCGGACCGAGAATCTTGCCTCGCCCGATCCGGTTGAGTGCGTCCCGCATGAACATCTCGCCGCGGCGTTCCTCGGGAACCTGGCGCCCCGGACCGATCGGTGGTGAGGTCTCCTCGCGCAGAATCTGGAGCAGGTAGGGCGCTTCCTCCAGATCGACGCCCAGCCATTCGAGACTGTTGCGTGCGAGCACCTCATCGCGCTGGCGAAAGACGAAGCGGTTCGGAATCAGATTGTGTGCCGCGCCCTGGAAGTCGGTGGCCGGGTCATGGGAGGCGAGTCCGATGGCGGCCAAGTGCTTTCGGCCGTCACGGCTGAAGTCCGAGGTGACCGCCGCACCGACCTGGGTCTGGGTGAAGTGGTGCGCCTCATCGCCGATGAGCAGGCCGAAACGGCCGTTGTCACGCAGAAACGCTTCGCGCGCCGCGACTCCCACAAGTTCGTAGAGCGCGGTGCCGAGTCGTTTGGTCAGCGGCAGCCGGTTGTACAGATGCGGTGTGGTCAACTCCTCGGCCGAGGGCAGCGCCACCTGATGACTGCGAATCACGGTAGCGGCCGCGTCCAGTCGCAGCGTCGCGAGTTTCGGATTGAACAGCACCGGCACCCGGTCGGCGACCGTCCCCAGCCGCGAGGCCAGATCCGCGTACTCGTCACCGATTCCGGGGGTATCGCGCAGGCGCAGCACCACCTGGAACAGGTCCACCAGTGAGTGGATTCGATGCTCGGCGATACCGCGCGGGGTCAGCAGAGAACTCGCCGCCGCGCCCGCACCCGAGGTCGGTGACAGGTCCAGCAGCGGCAGAATCGAATCGAGGGTGCGCTCGCCCGCGATCCGCGGATCGAACAGGCGCAAAGGATCAAGGGAGACAGTGGGATTGGCCAGATCGATGACTACAGCGTCGTCGATAGCCGATGCGAAGTGTTCCCACTCCCCCACCTGACTGCGGTCAATCGCGAGGAACTGCCCACCCATGTCATTGACCAGTGCCGCAATGAGTTTGAGCAGATACGACTTGCCGGAACCGAGCTCACCGGTGACCGCGAACGACGCCGACAGATCGTGCAGCGCGGCCTCCATGATGCCGAAATGGATCGGCTCGAAATGCCCGGACATCAGGTTCACCCCGATCACCGGACCGCTGTCGTCTCCGATCTGGCTGCTGGTGAACGGCACGAACCCGGCCCACATATCCGAGGGCACGATATGGGCGAAGTCATCGAACGCGCGCCGGTGCGGACTGCCCGGCACCATCATCGACCACAGGTCCACCTGCGCGCCGAGCGGTGCGGTGAGTTCGACCTGAAACCTGCGATAGCGGCGTTTGAGCAGGTTCACCGCGTCCATGGTCGCCTCGCGCGAGGAGCCGCCGACCGCGATGACGGTCGTGAAGGACACCTCCGACTCGCCACCGTTGACCTCGAAATGGGTGTTGTACTCGCCCAGCATCTGTGCCTTGGACATCAGGGTGTTCTGCGCGAACGAGACTTCCTGATCGCGCTGATCCATCTGCTCGCCCAGGCGGCGCAGATTGGTCTCGTTGTTCTTGAGCACCTGCTCCGCGGGCCGGGTCGAAACCCGGATGCCCCAGTCGACGGTGACATCGCCCAGGCCCTCGATCACGTTGAGGAATTCGCTGCCACCGGGAAAAGTCATGCCCGCGTAGGGAAACGAGTGCGGGGTCAGCATCGCCTGATAGGAGGGGCGGAACTCGAAATCGGGTTGCACCACCTTGATCACCGGCACGAACGACGGCCGCAAACGGCGACCGCTGTCGGTCTGCGCGCCCTCGTCCAGGGCGGCCGAGCGGAATACCGCGGCCGTCACATCATCGAGCGCGCCGACCCGGGTGGGCGCCACCGGATCTCCGGCCGCGCCCCGGGAAAGATAGTGCTCCCACAGCCATTGGAACAGTGCCGCCGGAACCGGCACCGGATCGAACTCCCCGCCGATCCGAGACAGGATCTCCGCGGCCTTCTCCTCATAGCCCTCGATATCGGCGCGGGTGACACCGGACAGGTCCGCCGGGGTCGCCCCGCGCCACATCCGCGCCAACCCCGACATGCCCGGGTTGGCCGAGCCGACGGGCATGGACAGCAGGAAGATTCGCGTCTGCGGACCGATCGCCCGAACCCGCTCGTACGCCGCGACGACCTCGATCGCATAGGACTCGGACTCGTCGAGGTCGACGCCCTCCACCATCTTGCTGAGCACGTCGAGGGTGTTGAGCCCGGCCTGGATGCCCAGCAGCAGCGACCCGTTGGGCAGGCTGTTGATCAGCGCGTGATGCGCGGCCTTGACATCGAATTTGTCACTGGCCTTACGCAATCCGTACCCCAGCGGGGTGATGAAGTAGGTCGCGGTGACCAGACCCGAATGGGTGAACTGGAGGTTCCCGCGGATCGCCACGGTCGGCTGTAGGTCGCGATCGAAGGCCATCAGCCGCGCCCGCCGGGTAGCAGCGCGCGACCGCCGTCGATCGCCGCGAGCAAACTGCCGCCCGCACCGAGATTCGGCACCGGCTCGGGGCGGCGCGGCTCCACCACCCGGTCATCCGGGAAGATCACCACCACGGACTCCTCGATGAACAGGGTATGCCGCGCGGACTCCGCGTCGATCGGCATTCCGGAGGCGGACACCGGCTTTCGATGCGTGAGCAGTCGCCCGACCCACAGCACCCGCGAGGTCAACCGGACGCCGGTGTACGGGATGAGGCCGAGCGCGAACACGCTGATCACCGTCACGACGAGCCCGGCCACGAACGTGCCGGCCGGGTTGATCGGAAAGCTCATCGAGCACACCGCGGTGATCGCCAGCAGTCCGGCCGCCGCCGCGATCTGCGGCAGCGTGTACGGGCCGAACGGCAGCTTCTGCCCGTTCTGCGCCTTGCCGATCACCGTCGGCACCCGTTTGATCGGGGTGAAGACCTTGATCACCGAACTCATCGGCCGTACTTGCCGATCGGGAAGTCCTGCACCACGCTGCCCGAATCGACGCGGGCGTAGTTGATGATGGTCGGCAGGATCCAGAACAGCACCGCCGCCACGATCGCAGACCCGGTGACCGCGAAGACCTTACCGGGCGAGAGTTTGTTCTTGGTGGCCTCGGAAATGAGGATTCCCATGCTGGCGATGGTCAGAATGATCAGGCCGAGCCAACGGAAGACGAGCAGCACTCCATAGAGGATGTTGCCGAGCTGTGTGCCCATGCGGGGAGTCCTTTCCCGGTCAGTTCTGTGTTGCCTGCGGCACTTGCGCCGCGCTCGCCGGCCCTTTGGCCGTGGTCGTGGTGGTCGACGCGGCCCCGCCGCCACCGGGCGACTGCATCGAACCGGCGGTGAGCGGAAGATGCAGCGCGGGAACCGAATCCACGGCGCTCACCTGCCACTGGCCGGCTTCGCGAATCATGGTCAGCGGGTACGCCAGGGTCGGGGTACCCGCGCCGTCGGCCTTGGGGTTCACCGACACCAGCACCCGCGCGGTGGATCCGTTGGCGCCGCAGGATGAATCGTCGGAGTTGACGGTGGCGGTATCCGCCGCGGTGAACGGGGCCGGGCGCAACGCGGTGATACCGGAATTCGGGGTGGTGTAACGGGCGATATCGCCCGTCCCGGTCAGCAGCGCCTGCAGGAATCCGGCGGCCACCTGCGCCAGCGGAGTGTCCGCGGCGCAGGTCGCGCCGTAGTTCAACGCCAGATCGGGTCCGTGGGCGGGCGGCTCGACCGCGGCGGGCAGTGACAGCGCCCGCATCCGGCCCTCGATCATCGCCACCGAGACCTGATAGCACTGGCGTGGTGAATCATCCACCGCCGCACCGAGTTTGCGGGTCAGGCGGACCGAGACGGTCACGCCCCACACGTCCACTCCCCCACTGCTCAGTTCGCGACTGACATAGACCACGCTCGGATCGCTGACCTGGCGAGCAGTCGTGGGCAGGGTCGCCTGCTGGGCACCACCGACAAATTCCAGGATGCGATCCTGTTGTCCGGCAGCGGCACTCAGATATGTGACAATGAAATCGCGCGCGAACGACTCCGCCAGTTGCGATCTGCCGATCAGCGATACCGTCGAATTCTCCGACGGACCAGGCGGCGGATCGGAGAACGCGTCGATTATCGCGTGCCCGCCACCGAAAACCGCCAGCACCGCGAGTAATACGACGACGATATTGTCCCGGCGGCGCCGGGCGGCCATCCGGCGGAGCAGTGCCTCACCGGAATCTGCCCGTCTACCACTCGATACGCTCACCTTCGAAATGGTAGAGAGCAAGTGGCGCAACGTTACTCGACGGTACTCCCAGCATTGGGAACCAATTCACACATGCGTCCTTCTACCCATTCGACCGGTGAGCCGATAGCGCAATTGTTCGTCGTAGCCGATCGGCACTCCGGTCATCGGTATTCCGGCGGTATCGCACAGCGGTTCGGGCAGCGGCGAACAGTCTCCGGTACAAACGAATTGCACAATTGCCAGCGGCCTGCTGGAGTACCCGGGATAGGGGTACAGCAGTAGCGAACTGCCGGTGTACCCGCCGCGATAGTCCAGGGTGCGCACCGTCGCACCGGCGGTGTACCCGGCCCGAACCTGCTTGCCGAGCTCGGACAGTTGCTCTTGATCGCCGGGATGGAAGACATCGCCGGGGCGAAAGAGATAGTCCCATCGGATCCACGGGGCGGGATCGGTCAGCCAGTGCGCGATACCGGCGTGTTCGAGATGCACCACGGCGAGATGGGTGCCCGCGCGGCGGTGTGCTTCGCGCAGTGCGATGTTCTCCAATGTGGGTCGGTGGGTGGCCGGCTGATCGGAGGTGACGTCCTCGATCAGCCACCATGCGCCACGGGAGCGCTCGTCATCGCGCCCGCGAATGGTGAAGCGCCACCGGCCCGCTCGGCCCATAGCGCTGGTGACGGTCGCGTCGAACTGCAGTCTGGTGTCCGGGTGCGGGTCGTACAGCAGATCGAGCACCTCGGCGTGACGGTCGAATCCCGAAATCCGCTGGAACAATTCGGCGATCGACATCCTTGGCACGTACTCTTCGGCGGTGATGCCGGTCAGGGCGGTGATGCCGCTGGGCAGGGCGAGGGTCTGGGATTCGAGATCCCAGATCGCCCCGGCCGCTGCGGGCGGAACCGGTGCGAATTCCGCGGCCGGACCCATCCAGAGCTGCACACCGTGCACATCTCCGGCGGGCCCGAGCACGGGCCGCGCCCAGAGCGCGTGCGGGCCGGATCGACTGGGGACGGTCATCTTGAACTCGGTGGCCCGCTGACGCACCGCGTGCACCGCATCGGTGATGCCCGCGGGGGTCAAACCCTGGTACAGCGCAGGCGTTTTCGCCAATTGCCGTTGCAGGACCCGCTGCCAGGCGGCGAAGTCACGCGCCGAACTCCCGACCGAGGCCACCGTGAGCGCCTCGGCGGCCAAGGTCTCCGCCGACATCCAGGGAATCGTTGGGCCGCTTCGTATTTCGCTGCCCTGCCCCGACCTCGCCTCGGGATTCGATGATCCAGGAGTAAATCCCACCCGTTCAATGTACCGTTATCTAGCGGCACATTCAATGGATAGTTCATACTGATAACTACCAGTGCGTATGGTTAACCAGCCGGTAACTTGTACGCGGGGCGTCGGCGACGCCCCGCGCGCAGCCTACGACGCCTGGTCCCCGACCAGGGCCAAAATGCCCGCACCCGCGAGTACCCCGAGATCACCCAGAGCCGACGGCACCACTCGCAATCCGGCCAGATAGCCCAGCCTGGCATGGTCCGCGACCGCCTCGGCCAGCGGTTTCCACAGCGCCGGGCCTGCCGTGGCCATAGTCCCGCCGATGATCACCAGATCCAGATCCAGCAGTGCGGCCGTCGACGAAATCGCCCGGCCCAGTGCGGTTCCCGCCCGTCCGAGAGCGGCGATCGCGATACCGTCACCCTCCTGCGCGGCGGTCAACAGCTCGGCCAGGGAATCCCCGGACCATCCCTGTCCGCGTGCCCACGCCCGGACCGCCGTACCGCCGGCCACCGCTTGCGTACAGCCGTGGCCACCACATTCACAGGGCTCGTCGAATCCCGGCACCAGGGTGTGCGCGATGCTTCCCGCGTTCCCGGTCCGGCCCACCACCGCGAAGCCGCCCACGGTCATACCACCGCTGAGCTGCTCCGAGGCCGAGATGGCCAGCGAATCCATCACGCCCTGGGCCGCGCCGAAGCTGCGCTCAGCCAGGGCCAGGCAGACCCCGTCCAGCGCCACGCTCACATTCGCCTTCGGGAAGACCTTGCGGGCAGCGTCCACGATCGCGAAACCTGTTCGCCACTGCGGTATCTCAGTCGATGCCACCACGCCCGCGGCCATATCCACCGGCCCTGAGCAGGCAATGCCCAGGGCGGTGACCTCGGTGCCCGCCGCCACCTCGAGCAGCAGCTCACGGGCGCTGTCCCAGGGCGCGCCCGAAGGCATCGGCGCGCGCCGAATCTCATCCGCGCCGATGTCATCGGCGACCTGACCGGCCGCGAATCCGGCGGCGCTCACTTCCAGAGCCAGCACGGTCATGAATTACCCACCATCACAAGGATTTCCAATCGATCAGCGGAACAGAACTACGCGGTGCCGGTGGGCCGCAGCGGCTGGCCGAGCACCAGGTGCCGACGCGGCGCGGGGAGTGCGGGCTCGGCCCGATTCGGTTCCTGACCATTGCGGATGATCCGCATGGGCCGATTGCGATCGACGGGCGCGATGCGATGCCTGTCGAGATTCTCGACCACCTTGCCGGCGTTGTCGTAGCCGATACCGGCCCAGATCATGGCCCGGGGCGCGTCCCCGCGTTCGATGAACGACTGTGCCAGCGACTCACATTGAGACAGCAGCGGGCAGCTCTGGCAGATCTCCACGGCCATCCGCCAGGAATCAGGCGTGCCGACGTCGAGATCCCAGGCGTTGGGAATGTCCGCGCAGGGCGGGCGATTGGAACGGGCGGGGGTCGCGGCGACCTTGGCCGGCGCGAGGGAAACCCTGCTCAGGGCACGGGTGTGGGTGATGCTCATAGCCGTCTCCGGAAAACATGGGGGCACAACGCGATTCGGTCGCGTCCCACTAATCGGGCGGTCGTCGGGGCTGATCCAGCAGTCCCCGGAAGCGGCTGTAGTAGCCGGTAGAGGCACGTTAACCGACATGTGTCTGCCCCCGCAAGGTTTATGCCGTTATGTAACGGCGCATTGACTTAGGTGCGGTTATGTTGCATCGTTGTGTAGCGGCTCGATACATTCGGTACCGCACACCAGCCCGGATCTGGATTCTGAGGATGATCGGCACAGTGGAATACACAATCGATGAACTGGCACGGGTAGCCGATACGACCGTGCGCAGCGTCCGTGTGTATCACGAACGCGGCCTGCTACCCTCCCCCGACGTCCGCGGCCGTATCGGCTACTACGACGTCAACCACCTGAGTCGGCTACAGACCATCAGCCGTCTGCTGAGCCGGGGCATGAAGCTCAACGGCATTCGCGAACTCCTGGAAGCCTGGGACCGCGGCGACGGACTAGCCGAAATCCTCGGTGTCCCAGACCAACCCGATGACTCGGCCCCCACTCCGGCCGCTCCCCCGGCGCCCTCGCCGGAACTGCCCGAGTACATGCATAAGGCATTGGCCACCACCGATCCGCTCGAGGCCTATCGGCTCGCCAATCCGCGCTGCTGCGATCTCGCGACCCGGCTCATCGATGCCGGACTCCCCGCATCGGCCGCTTTCAGCCTGGTCGAGCGATTCCGGATCGATGTCGATCAAGCCGTGGATCGCTACGCCAGCGAACTGTTCTTCCACCTGGCCGGTAAGCCGTTCGAACAATCGGAACGGGGTCCCGGCGATCGCAACGACTTCGAAACCAATATCGCCATCGCGCGGCTGATGACCAATCGCGCGGCCGCGGAGTTGGTCGATCAGGTGCTGTCACGGCATACCGAGCCGCAGTCCAGCGACCCGGCGCCCTGATACCTTTTCGTCACAGTGACGCCAGTCTGCTCATAACTACGCGCGGACATTCGGTGGCCACGACCGGAAGCGTCTGCGGCCGAACCGAATTGGACCATCCGCAACTCCCGCGAACGATCTTCCCCACGCTGGGAATAGCCGAAACTGAGTAGGTCGGCATCGAGTGATCAGGGCGGGTCTATGAGCGCGAAGTTCATGCTCGAACCTGGTGAATTCTCGGGCCAGGCAGGGGTTTTCGCGGGTGCGGGAGTCGAGTTGGCCAATGCGCTGGCACAGCTGGAGAACGCGCTCGCGGGTGAAGGCCCCTGCTGGGGTGATGATGCGCCCGGCCGGGAATTCGAGAAGACCTACCACCCGGACGCGAACCAGACGGTCGCGAATCTGAAAAACCTGGTCGCATCGCTGCGGTACTCCGCAAGCACCATGGGCAAAGTCGTCAATGACTTCAACGACATCGATATCGACAGTCGTAATCACGTGACGAATTCGGGCCCGGAGCGCGATCCCCTGTCACTGCCCGCCATGACCAATGCACCGGCCGCGGCCCCCGGTCAAAGCCCGGCCCCATCGCCTTCGGCAGAGCTGCCGACCACACCGGGTCAGCGATCGACTCCCGGTACCACCCAGCACGCGGCTGCACCGGAGCCCAGTGCGACCCCATCCCGCGAAGCAGCGCATACCCTCGCACCGTCGGCACTGCCGAACACCGGAAGCGACGGCCAGAATGCCGGTACGCCAACACAATCCGGCCAACCTGGAGCCGCGACACAGTCTCCAGGGCCTAGCACCGCGCCGAACCCGTCGTCGAACCTTCCTGCTGCTACCGCCCCGGCGGCAGCTGCATCCCCGACGGCATCGACCGCCGGACACCGGACGACCGAATCGGCCGCACCGGCGCAACGGGTGTCCGTAGCACCGGACCGAATACCTCCATCTCGCGTACCCGCCGCAGACAGCAAGCCCACCGTCTTCACCGACGGCGCGAAGACCGGTGGTTCGAACGCAGCTCCGTCCAACCGTCCCGCCCCTCGAGTATCCGAACGGCCCGCCGGAGCACCGGGTTCCGGCGGTCAGCCGCCCCGATCAACCGGTACGGGCGCGAGACCACCAGGCGGGAAGCGAAAACAGCCGGAGAAGACCAAGGTACCGACCGAGGCCGTGTCGGCCGACCCATCCGATCCCACCTCGAAAGCGGATCAAGACACCCCTGATGAACCTGGGTGGCAATCGCCGCCGGTACGCGATGAGGGTTCGGGTTCCACCACTCCGTGGTCGAATCTCCCTCGCGCATCCGGTGCCACTCGCGACGAGCTTCAAGGAAACAGTCGATGGAAGAACCCGGCATGGAAGACCTGACCTCCGCGAACGCCGAGCTCAAGCGCATGGTGAACTCCCTGCTGGACGGCCTCGACGATCAAGCCGCCGCGATCCCGGAAGTCGTTGCGCGCCTGTCGACATCACAATCCTCGGCGTGGTCGGCGGATCAACTGGTCGAGGTCACCGTCGACGCGTACGGCGTCGTGGTCAATACCCGGCTGGCCGAGAACGCGCTGCGATCCGGCACGCCCGAGCGACTGGCTCGATCGATCACCGAGGCGGCCCGCGCCGCGGCGCAGGTCGCCGAAAAACAACGCGCGCAGATCATCGCGCCGATCGCCGACGCCGCCCACGGACTGCCGGATCTCTCCGATCTGTTTCCCGGCGCGCCGAGCCTGCAGGAGATCAGAGGTATCGTCGGCGCGGCGGCCACTCCGGAAACTATTCGCCGTGAACCGGATTCGACCTCCTCTGATCCTCGGTGACCCTGAATATTCCGCCCGAGATTCCCTCTTGGGTGGTAGCCGCCGTCGCCGGTCCCTGGCCGAAGGGGGACGAAGACGCGCTGCGCCGACTCGGCCACGCCTGGATCGCGCTCGGCGAAGCGATAACGAAGATCTCGCACACTACGGGCGAGGCACGGCGGCGCGCGCTCACCGTACTCGAGGGCAAAACAGCGAATGCCTTGAAGCAGCATGGCATCGACCTCGACGCCGACCTCGGCGAAGCCGCGAAAGCCTGCCACAGCCTCGGTGAACAGTGCCTGCACGACGCGCTGTACACCGAATTCGGCAAATACGTGATCGTCGGATCACTGGCCGCGTTGGCGATCCAGTTGACGGTGGACCTGCTCGTGCCCGGCGTGGGTCAGGTGCAGGCCACAGCCGCGACCACCGCCACACGTCTCACGGTCCGCGCGGCCTTCCGCGATCTGATCGCCAACCTCGGCGCCGACGGTGCCCGAGCCGCCGCGGCGCGATTCGTGAAAGTCGTGCTGTTCAAGGGAGCGACCATGGGCGCGATCCAAGGTGGTCTCATCCCACTGGGCGCCGACGTCGCGCAGATGATGCAGCACAATCGCAAATCCGGCGACTTCGACTGGGAGCAAATCGGTTTGGGCGTGGTCGCCGGTGCCGCCGCGGGCGCGGCGGGCGAGTACGTCGGCGGGCGCGCGATGATGGGACTCGAACGCCGCATAGCGACCGACGGTTTCGCGGGACGAACCACGGTTCGGCTGGTCGGAGCGGCAGCCGGTGGCGGCGCGGGCGCGGTGGCAGCGGTGGCCGCGATCGTGCCCTTCACCGGAAAGCTCGAGTTGGGATGGGATCACATCCTGCCCGGCATCGTGGGCGGTGCCCTCGGCAGCATGCCGCACGCGTTGCGTGGCCCGGCGGGACCTGGAACACCCGCGGCAGGGCGGGGCGAGCCATCGAATGGCTCGAAGTCCGCGCCGGAACCGTCCGGGAAGCAGGGACGGACGCCATCCAGCAAGAACCGCGACGATCAACCGGTTGTCACGACGCGCCCGGAAAGCAGAGCGCGACAGGCGGAAACCCCCGGCGCGGCAAAGAGCGCACCCCGGCAGGAGGCCGCCGCACAGTCGAAGTCCGCGGCGCAGAAGGGCATCCCACGCCAGGAGGCCGCACCCGCTTCGAAAGCTCCCGCGGCAAAGTCGGAGGCGGCTCCGAAATCCTCGGTTGCACCTCGGCAGGAGGCTGCGCCACAGGCGAAAGCCGAAGCACCGCAGGCAAAATCGGCCATTCCGCAGCAGCAGGCGAGCGAGCGGCCGATCCCGCAACAACGCTCGGACGGGGGCCGTCAAGTATCAGCGGACTCGGCGAAAGCCGCCCCGGCTCGATCCGAAGCCGCACCCGGCGCGGCCGCGAAGCCGCCCCAATCCTCGGTATCCGCACCCCGAGTGGATCCCAAAGAAATCCCGCCGGCCGCCGTTCGAGAAGGCCGCGCGGACCTTGCGGCCGCTATTGGCCGACTAGTCGAACAGCACAGCGCTCTCCCGGAAGCCATAAACTCCGCCGTCAACAACGGCCGCGCCGAGGTGGCGGGCGCAATCGACCGACTGATCCACCAGCAGGCCGGCGCACCCGAACAACCGGGTGGGCAGGCACCGCACGAGCCGAGCGCAAACCCGGCACCGCGCCCCGACGAGCCATCTCTCGGCGAAACGCAGCGCGTACGCGAAACTCCGGACGCGGCAACGGATTCGAACGCTCCGGCGCGAGTCCGAGACGAACCGGCACCCAACGAAGAAGCGCCACCCCGCCAGCAGATCGGCACCCGCGAACCCGCGGAACCCCAACCGGCACCGGCAACACCACCCGCCCGCCTCGAACCGGCACGACAACCGGAACCCACCCCACCCAGGCAACCCACCCCCGGCGGCGCCCGCGAACCCTCCCCCGCACGACCAGCCCAACCCAGAGAGGTCCGCACCCCCGAACCACCGAACCGCGCCACCGCCAACCGCCCCCGCAACAACGAAACCACAACGCCCCCAACACCACGCCCCACCCGAGAGACCCCAACCCGCCCACCGGGGGAAGTAGCCCGGCCCCGCAACGAGCCCGAAGCACCCGCCAACCGACGCACCGAGGAAGCAGCCGCAGCACGACGCCGAGGCGAAGCAGAAGTCGCCACACGACGCCGCGCGACCGAAGAAGCCGCAGCACGACGACGCGCGGAAGAGGAAGCAGCCGCCCGACGGCGGGCTGAAGAGGAGGCCGCCACCCGACGGCGGGCTGAGGAAGAAGCCGCCACCCGACGAGCTGAAGAAGCAGCAGCGGCACGAGCACGCACGGAAGAAGAAGCAGCAGCGCGACGCCGCGTCGAGGAGGAAGCCGCTCGACGACGGACAGCGGAAGAAGAAGCCGCCACCCGACGGCGGGCTGAAGAGGAAGCCGCCAACCGGCGGCGGGCCGAAGAAGAAGCCGCCACCCGACGAGCCGAAGAAGAAGCAGCCGCACGACGCCGCAGCGAAGAAGAGGCCGCCACGCGACGAGCCGCAGAGGAAGCCGCCAACCGGCGGCGAGCCGAAGAAGAAGCCTCACGAGCCCGCGCGGAAGAAGAAGCAGCGGCGGCACGACGACGCGCCGAGGAAGAAGCCGCCGCACGACGAACCGCGGAAGAGGCCGCCGCACGACGCCGGGCCGACGAAGAAGCAGCCACTCGCCGCCGAACCGAAGAAGAAGCAGCGGCACGACGACGCGCGGAAGAGGAAGCAGCCACCCGACGGCGGGCTGAGGAAGAAGCCGCCACCCGACGAGCTGAAGAAGAAGCAGCAGCGGCACGAGCACGCACGGAAGAAGAAGCAGCAGCGCGACGAACCGCGGAGGAGGCCGCCGCACGACGCCGGGCCGACGAAGAAGCAGCGAACCGACGCCGGGCCGAAGAAGCCGCCGCACGACGACGCGCGGAGGAGGAAGCCGCACGAGCCCGTGCGGAAGAAGAAGCCGCTGCGCGGCGGCGCGCAGAGGAGGAGGCTGCCGCGCGGCGGCGAGCGGAAGAGGAGGCTGCGGCACGTCGCCGGGCTGATGACGAGGCGCGACGTACAGAGGCATTGCTCGAGCGAGTCCGACATGAATCCGAGAGTTTGATCAAAGAATTGGAGGAATCACGGTATGCGATGCGGGAGAAGCATCGGGATGAGGTAAGGAGGTATCAAAAAGCCGCGCAGGAGGCGCTGGCCCGCGGTGATTGGAATTCGTATTCGGAGAACTTGGCCAAGGCTCGTGAAGTCTTGAAGTCGGCGCGCGAAACTTATCGCGAAGGCGATCTGCAAGCCAAGCCAGGATTCTCGAATCGGAAGCTTGTTCCGAGGCTACTGGGCCGAGAGCAGCGGAGATTCACCAAAGACGAATATATCGAGAAGTGGGAACACAAGCTGGGCCGTAAGATCACCCCTGAGGAATTGCGCACGATCGAACGCGGGTGCATCGGTGTCAGCATGGCTGGGCTCGGACGAGAGAATTCGCAACCCCCGATGCACATGGCTTTCGACGACCCTGCCGCACATGCCAAGATCGCGGCCGCACAGAAGGCGCTCGCTGCGGGCGAGGCGGCTACTGGAAAATTGATGGGCGCGACCAAGGAACTCCGCCGACAGCGTTTCGCACTCAAGAAGGCCCTCGAAGAGCCGGGTGCGACAGAGACGTCCCCCGAGGTCGTCGCGGCGAAGCGGAAGGTGGAAAAGGCAACGGAGCTGGTCGAGAAGTACAAGACCGAAGCTCGCGAAGAGTGGCGCAAGATTTCGGCCGAAGCACGCGAGGAGCACGAAGCGAACCGCAACGAGGGCAAGATCGAAGGCGGCGAACGAACCTTCGAGCGTGTGTCGGACTACACCGATCGGCTCAACCAGATCCTGGCGTCGAAACCGGAAAGTGTCGCGGAGTTCATGGCGAAGGTAGAGGCCGACCCGGTGCTGTCCCAGCTCAAAGGGATCGAAGCTTCGTTGCCTAAGAATGGGAAGCCATCCGAATGGGAAGCGGTCATATTCTCCAAGCATTTCTGGTCCGGAGAGGACGGTATCTCACCCGCCCCTGAACGATTCACACCTGACCCGACAACCGGTCAGGTCGATATGTCGGGCAAGCGCGCACTGGGCAGAGACGGCTATATCAACTTCGACTACGGTCTATACGACAAGAGAACGAACTCGTGGCTGCACGCCAATCATTTCGAACCGAAAACCGCGGAACAAAAGGCTGTGTACGACCCGATGGAGGTCCTGCAGAGTTCGCATAAGAAGTTCTACTCCAGTTATGTCGACTTCGACAGCGCGGTAATATGTATCGCATTCGTCCGCAAGGCATGACAGTCCCCGTCCAGAGAAATGAAGCGACATGAATCTAGATGAGTTCCTCAACGACACTGTCACGCTATTCGGCTTGGCGGATAACGCCATGTTCGGCGCGGTTGTCGTCTGCGGCCCCAATTCACACGTCTACGTCGAAGGGCTGCACGAGTGGAGCGATGATGATCGCTTCAAATCGGTCGAAATCACCGGAGTACTGGTGCTCGAAGGCGACGACATGGACCTCGACAGCGAGGAAATCCCCGTTCATGGCTTAGGACGGCACTACGTCGTGAAGGACGCACAGTGGGAACTCGCCTGAGCGCCGACGAGACCGCCCCCACCACGATCGGCCGCGCACAGGCCACGGACGGTCCGGGGATAGCCCGCGCGAATGTGCTGGCGTCGGGGGTTGCCTACCGCGACCTTCCCGGGGCAGCTGAGCACCTCGACCGATTCCTCTTGAACGACATGGGACCACGTAAGCTCGCGGACTGGAGCGAAGTGGCCGAGTCCGGCGATCCGGGCTTGCTGGTGGCGCGGACCGCGGACGGTACGGTCGCGGGGTACATCTGGGTATCGATGAGCGACGATGGCAGCGGATCGATCGATTCCTGGTATGTCCACCCGAATTGGCATGGTGCGGGCGTCGGGCGCGAACTGATGCGCGCGGGGCTGGAGCGGCTGGGGAACGTCGATGTCTACGCCCACACCGTCCTCGGCACGGCGGCGGTAGAACGTCATCAACGGTACGGCTTCGTCATTCTCGACGGGCTGCGCGAAACACCACAACCGCTGCGGAACGCGGGGATTCACGCACCTCTGGTTGCGTTGAAACGCCCTGCGCTGCGGCGGGCGGCGGAGGTTGCCTCCACCGCCCGCACGATCTTGTGACTAGCCGTCTATGTCCTCGAACTCGGATTCCTCGTCGTTCGCGCTGTTGATCCGCTCGATGTCCTCGGCAAGGTACAGCTTGAGTGCCTGATCGACGAGCGCGCTGCGGCTACCCGTCTGCCAGGTTTCGACGAGGTCGTCGATCGCGGCCATATCCTCGGCGATGATGCCGCTGAGGGCGATCTTCACCTGGGGTTCGGAGTGACGGCGGCGGCGCGGGCGGGCGGCGTCGACTCGTTTGAACAGGCGGCCCGCGGGTTTCGCGGAGGCGGCGGTGGTGAAGTGGTTCTGGAGTTCGAGCTCGTGGGCTTCGATGGCGTCCAGGACCACTGCGCCGTAGCTGCGGCCTTCGCCGCGTTGCTGCTTCTCCGTGTGGGTCAGCTGACGGAGTACCTCGGCTACGACACCTGCGACGTGAGCCTCGGGGACGGATTGGCCGTTCTTCGCCCGGGTGCGAGGGCGCTTGGTCGGCTCGGCGACTGGGCTGGCAGCCGCCTTGGGGGCGGCCTTCTTTGGTGCCTTGGGGGCCGCCTCGGGTGAATCCACCACCGGGGCAGGGACTTCGGCGACGTCAGGGACCGCGACCAAGGGGGCGGCATGGGCGACGGGCCGCGGCGCCGAGGGCGGCAGCAGGTCGTCGATGTCGTTCAGGTCGTCATCGTTGAATGCGCCTTTGCGTGCCATTACGCGGTCTCCTTCGCTCGCTCACCGGTGGCCAGTCGGACCAGTACTTCTTTGGTCAGCTTCTGATAGTCGGTGGCCAGCGGTTCGGTGTCTCGGGACCACCGCTTGATCACCTCCTCCTCGGAACCCTCGGGGCGCGAGGGGGTGAATCCGACCAGCTCTTCCGCCGTGAGGTGGAAGGCGCGCGCGTCGATCGCCGCGGCCTTGTCATGGCGAATGAAGTTGCGGAACGGCTCGATTCCGGTGCCGTCGAGCAATTCCATTATCTTGCCGAGGGTTTCCTCATTGCGGCGCACCGCGCGCGGATTGCAGTCGAAGAGGACCATTCCCATCAGCTCGACAAGGGCGCCGTTCTTGCGGGCGTGCAGGTAGCGACGAGCCAGGAGTTCGGCGCCGTCCATGCTGCCGTCGTCTTCCTTGGTGGGTACGACGAGCCAGCTGACGATCTGGAGGAGCAGGTCCAGCACCGCGCGGTCACCCGGGCCGGAATCGATGAGAACGAGGTCGTAACCTTCGGCGTCGACCAGGGTTTCGAGTGCGCCGCGCAGATTCTGCAGCGGGTTGATCCCGGTCTGCTCGGCACTGGAGACGACGGTGCCCGCCATGGCCAGATGCCGGCCACCGCAGACGACGTCGAGGCCGTCACGGACCTTGCGGACCGGCTCCAGGGCAGTTCCGTATTGCAGGGTCATCGCAAGCGAGCGACCCTCATCGGAATCGTTCACCCCGAGATCGCGGATGGTGCAGTTGCCCTGCTGGTCGGCGTCGATCAGCAGTACCCGCTTGCCCCGTCGGGCGACGGCCACCGCGATGGCAGCGGCGATCGACGATTTGCCCACTCCCCCTTTTTGGTTGGCCAGCAGGATCGTTCGTCTCACGGCACGGATATCAGGCAGCAAACGAGAACTCGTCACGATCGTGGACAGTACCCCAGCGCACACCGCCGAACCAACCATCTGGAGGGGGTGTGTCGCGATCTTTTACGTGCCCGCTACTCAGGTGGACGCGTGAGCCAATCCCTATCCCGTACAGGCGATCTGACTGAGAGTCCAGGAATCTGCCTGTGGCGATGACTGTGCACCGTCCGATGAGACGACAGTTGGAGATGTCTTGACCAGCGCATTGTGAGATGTATTGGGCGGTGCGGAAACTCGTGTCATCTGTTGTGCGTCATCTTTGCCCGGTCGATGGCCATGGTCTTGTACCGATGTCTCGAGTGTTGCGAAGTCCATGGATTTGCCTGCAATCTTGCCCAGAGCACCGATAGCTTCAACGGCCGTGACAGCTGACTCCTCATCTACCTGGCCACATACCAGTATTGAGGGCGCTGATGAGGTCGCGTTCAGTGACCTTTGAACTGCCGCAACACATACGGTACCGACGTCCATGTGATCTGCCCGGATGAAGCTCTTGATATGCGTCGAATCTGAGGCAGCGTTGAAGGCATCCTGACGTTCCATAAAGGCGGCATCGATACCGACCTCGGAGAGTGCGTGCACACAGGCAACCACATCGATCTGTAACGGTGCAGGTAGGTTACTCATAGCCTGGGCATCTGCGTCAGCCATGCTGACTTCCCTCGAATTTGCCGCACTGCCTGTCACGACGAAACCCGTTGCCAATGCTGTTGCATTGGACGAGGCAACGTCCGGTTTGAAGATACTTCCAGAGGCGGATTCAAGAGCGTTTCCACAGGACGTGTTGTCTACCTTGAACTCTACGACCGAAAAGCCCTTCGCCACGGGCGAGCGCAAGTCCTGATGCATCGCACTCATATCACCCGTAGCCGATACCGATGTGTATGCAGTCGTAGATACCGAAGCAGAGGGGGACGTCCGTGCCGATCTCTCGTCATCGTCATGGGTAGTCATAAACGCCGGTACATCCACACATTCGGTGTCCGATGAATGTGTATGAGCGACTGCATGTTCAAGCGCATGCAGTGCTGCAGATCCCAGGGTCATGACCCTAGCCCGATCAAGTGCGGATACATCAGCATTCAGCGGTGCCAGCGGGTAGGCAGTTCTCGATGCAGATGCCAATCCCATGGAGGCTACCCCCGATTGGAGCTTTACATCTTCCCAATCACCTGTCGCCGCAACAGCAAACCAGAAGTTCAATCCATCGACCATCGCTAAGGTCGTGTCGACTGTCGTATCGAATGTCTGATGCGATGTCTTGCAATCTGTCGCGCCAACGGTCTTACGTACGACCTTAGGAGCGACCTTTGGGGCGGGGATCGGATTGGCAGATGTGAGGGTATGGACATGCATCGGCAGCTCAGAGGCCATTTTGAACCCGGCAGAGGCACCCGAGAACCTGGCCATAGGGGAGGAGTAATGCTCCGATTCGAGAGCCGAGACTCGCGATCCCGCACGACCATTGAGACGCTGAAGGAGCGGCGACTGCGGCTGAATCATGCACAGCATTCGCGTCTCCCTTCCTTCGTCATTCGTGCATCTCGGCGTCGTACTTGAACTCCCTGGAGTCTAGCCACAGTCTGCCCAGTTCGCGGTCTTCCTAGGCGGCCAAGTCGCCAGGCACTGAAGCGATTCGGAGAATCGATACGGCTGCCAAGAAGAGAACCTGGGAACGGTTGGTCAGTACAGAAGACTCCTGAGGCTCTGCCGGATCCCGGCGTCGATGACGATCATCGCGGTCCTTATGGCCATCCCGGGCTTGCTCGCTCATTTCGCGCACGACCGAGACATCCTGGCGGCACAGCCGATTCACAGGCTGAACCGGCCGGCGACCGCATCTGCTGTCGAGGTGCCCTTCGAGTCTGATTCGAACGATCCACGGGCAAGGCCACGATTCGCCGACCTCGTGTGCGAGATACCGACAGCACGGGACGCACGAGGCTTACGAGTGATCTACGAAGTATCACCGCGCGATCGGTCGCCATCGCCCCTCTGCCCCCGCCGAGAACCGATGTGGGGGAGTGGCATCGACCAACATCTCGAGCCCGGCCCATCACGCGGCATGCCTATAGCCTCCGCCACAGGTGGACGTCACTCCGAAGATGCGAACAGCGTCATCCGACCTAGCGACCTACTCGTGCGACGTCTTCACCGGCATCGCTCTTGGCAAGACGCGATCACCTTCAGCGTCCTCAACCTCGCGCACATCCCGAACACGCTTTACGTCGCACGTGTCGAACGCCTCGCGAGAATCCCGACGAACAGGTCGCATGTCAGATCAGTTCACTACGCGGCGGATGGCCACCTTCTGTGCGCGCTCATGGATAGAGACAGCGAATCAGCAGACGATCGCCGCGGCGGTTTCCTCGCCCGCCATCAGCGATGGATTCGTGCGCCTTCCCAACTCGGCCAATTCATCTCGCCGGTGCACCGACTCCAGGAGGTCTCCGACCTCGGCGTGCGTATCCCGCCGACCAATCGAAACACCTGGGCCAGCGCACAAGTGCGGTGCGACAGGCAGCGCATAACCACAGTCCAACCGAAGCGAAGATGCTTCGCACCGACCACGTTGGACCAGGCCATTGCAGCGCGCGTTCCTGCAACACGCAAGACGCTTTCCGCGCATCCGATAGTCCACGAGGAGCGCACCAATCCTCTCCAAAAGTGAGATAGCTGCAAGATTGCCAACTTTGCCCAGAAATCGGTCGATTTGACCCGACTTGCAGACCTTTCGACACCCCCAAAACCTGGAATGCACCCTCATTGCCCCGCAGATCGATCAGAACCCCATTCGCATACCGATGTTCGTTTTGACCACAAAGAAGCTTCTACGGTCGATCTAGAGCCCAGTGGCGCATGACCTGCGGCTATGTCCGCCAACGAGTCGCTGAGTGCCCGCGACCGGGCAAACGCAGAATGAAGCACTGCCGAACGAGCCGGACAGCTGGCTCAGAGTTCATCACGGCCGAACCGCAACACCGCACAGATCGGCCGCAGAGGGGAGAGGGGAGAGGGGAGAGAAGTTTCGGGCGATCTGCCGATACCGCCGCTATGCGGGGACTTCGTGTCGGCCTGACCCAACTCTCGCGCCAAAACCCTTAGGCTTGAAGCAGGGCAAAACCCGCTGAAACCAGATCCCCTGCACAGTCACCTGATAAATATTCGTTCTGACGCGTGATAATCGCTCGCCTCGCGCATCAAGGGACTGTATCAGCAGGTCAACACCGATTTTAGTCCCCGGATTCGGTGAACTTCACACGCCACGCGGGCAACACCAGCTGGTAGATCTGGCAGCCCCGGAGCCCCTGAGTCCGACGAATTACGTCAGCTGCGACCCTGAATGAGAAGTACATGCGCCTCACGGCGCGCTTCGTCGATCAGGTGGCTGAACCTCGAGGTAGCCATCGAGGGTGGGGGAGGGGAGGGGAGGGCCGGCGTTCGATGCGCGAGCAGGTCCTCGAGAGTGCCCCATCCGGGTTTCCGCCTGGTTCCAGGATCCTCCCGGCAGAATGCGGGACTGTTTCGCGTCCTCCAGCACCGATCCCCACTCACGGCCGAACTCTCGTGAAGGGGCGCCGACAGCACCGCGCGCAGGGCCTCAGGCTCTGGCCGCAGGCACCCCTGGTCCGCGGGAATCATGATGTGAGGCCGCGATGCACACACGATGACGGCTACAACCGTCAAAGTCCCAGGGGTGGGACAGGCCGCCGCGAAACCAGCGAGCGGGCAGCCCTCAACCAGCCCGGGTCGGCTTCTTATGCGTGCTCCCGCAGGTATATCTCGGGCTTCTGACCTGCCGCAGTTCGATACTGCCTCGTCGTGCGCATAAGAAGCCGACTGCACCGCATAAGAAGCCGACTGTGCCGAACACAGACCGATATCACCAGGTCAGCCCAGGTTCTTCTGCGGAAGGTCGGCTTCTTATGCGTGGTCCGTCGCAGTTCCGCAGCGTTCGATGGCGAGCAGACCGTGCGACTGAGTGCGCATAGGAAGCCGACTTGCACTCGATGCATCTTCCCGTCGACCGTGCGCATTTCTTGCCGACCCCGGCTGCAAAACTGGCCTTGACCTGTGCATATACCGCACGAATCAGCTGGGATCCGACCCTGGATATGGACGGTTGCGGAACCACGCTCAACGGAAGACGCCGAGAGACCACGCATATCTTGCCGACCGCGAACCTCGGTTCGGCACCTGAAATCTCGAGCCAGGCGGGCCCGCGGGGGAGCGGACCGGGGACAACATCGCCGCGATCCAGCGCTGAAGAACACTGTGGTCGGCTTCTAATGCGTGCCACGATCGGACTGCACCAGGCGATGTATCACGCATAAGAAGCCGACCCGCCCAGGTCAGCGGGCCAATCCGAGTCCAAGACTGCCGGAGGAGTCTGCACCCGGGCGGACCGAGGACCATAGAACTCCCAGTTGCTGCGCATATCTTGCCGACCTCGCCACGCATTCATAGCCGACCCGAAGACCCGGCCCACGCATTCCCGGCCGACCCCGGCCCGCTCCACCACGCATTCCAGGCCGACTTCACCCCGCTCTGCACGCATTGACGGCCGACTTCACCCGCTCAGCTACGCATTCACGACCGACCCCGCCCCGTCCACGCATTCGTGACCGACCGCCGTCCACCGTCGCCACGCATTAGTGGCCGACCTCGCGGCGCTCCTTGCCACGCATTCATCGCCGACCGCGCCCGGGTAGGGTCCACGCATTTTGCGCCGACCCTTCCCCTGACCTGGCATTTTCCGATCCGATGGCGGGCCGCACCACCGGAAACGATCGGAACTGCGACGCCCGCCGCGAGGTTCGGTCGGCAAGATATGCGCACTTGAAGTGCGCATAAACGGGCGACCCGGGGCCTCGCGTTCGATGCGCATAAGAAGCCGACCTCCCTGGTCAAGCCCCGAATTTCATGAGGGGAAGCGGCGAAACCGGCAATCGCGGTGCCGGTATGTCCGACTTGGGTCCCGCCCCTCGAGCACGACGGACCACGCATATCTTGCCGACCTCGACTTCTCATCCATGGGGGGATGGTCGGCTTCGTATGCGTGGAGCAGGTGTATCGGCAGGTCGGCTTCGTATGCGTGCGTGAGTGCGTACGCATACGAAGCCGACCTCGGGCGATGCCGCCGCCCTGGGCCGGATCCACATCGAGGGCGAACAGGCGCTGGTCAGCGCGGTCTGGACGGTCGCATCACCACCGCCCGTGCGCATAAATGGCCGACTCGGCCCACCCGAGGGATCACGAGGTCGGCTTCTTATGCGTGCTCGGTGGGCTTCTTCCGCCTCATCGGTCGGCTTGTTATGCGCACTCGCAAGCGCACGACAGTGCGCATAGAAAGCCGACCGTCCCAGTTCACAGGCATGATTTCGCCGACCACGCCCCCTGTCGAAAGCATCGTGGGCACTCCCGTCGGTGCGCATATCTTGCCGACCAAGAGCGGGATCCGCCCCGCACCGAGCCCCGGCCGTGGCCGGAACGCGCTTGTGACTCGACACAGGGTGTTTCGCTCGGCCGGAATCAAAGTGCCTGATCAGCACTGGAATCGCCGTTGCCCTCGAATACCCGCGACACGCGGAAAAGTGCGCATATCTTGCCGACCTAGACGGCGCGATCTACTCTTTGAGGAGCTTCCACGCATTTCTTGCCGACTCTGTGCATGAATCTGTGGATAACCCTGTGGACGGTGGATTTTGTCCACACATTTGCCGCCGACCGAAAACGTCGTGATTCCGGCTCATCCACACATTAGCTGCCGACCTATTGCGCATTTGTTGCCGACCGAGGCCCTGGATATGCGCAGGTCAAACGGCATAAATTTGCCCCTACAAGTAGTTCTCTTTTCTTGTAGAAAAAGATAACTAGTAGTAGTAGCCGGTCGTTGCCTGTGGACAAGTCCGCGCCGCGCGCCCGCTTCGAGCGCCCCTTCTCCGGGCTGTCCCCACTCGCTCACAGCCATCGCCCGCCCATGCGCCCCACGCCGCATCCTCACCCCGATGGCGCATTTGTGACATCGGGATGGTCAGCTTGAGTCAGCAAGGTCGGCTTCTTATGCGCACGAGTTGGCTATTGTTCCTGGTCGAATTCCCCATGCGCCCCAAGCGCCCGGGTAGTTGCGCATTTCTTGCCGACCGTGGCCATTATGAGAATCTCCCTCGCGCACATATCCTGAAATACGACTTCAGGGGCTATGAAGTCGGCTTCGTATGCGCAACACCACCGACACGCCGATCTCGTCATTGCGAGTTTTGAGGGGGAACGTGGAATGCTAACGCCCATGGCTCGGCCGAAACGAGATGACGCGGAACTCGCAGCAATGGCTGCTGAGCTCCAAGCGCAGCGTGAGCGGGAGCTCCAGGAGGTTGGCTACCTGGGGCGGCTGTTCACCCAGTTCAGCCTGCCCTACAAGGACCCCGGCACCGATCGCACGGCGTGGGGTCGCGAAAGCGGACCGGTTCGAATCACAGTCCAGCCCGGCCTGCGGGTCGAGAATGGCGTGACCCGCTCCTACGGCTTCCCCTTCGGCGGCGTTCCCCGCCTGATCCTGGCCCATATTTCGACCGAAGCGGTACTCACCGGCGAGCCGATGATCGATCTCGGCAGCTCGCAATCGGAGTACATGCGCAAGGTCGGCCTGGGCCGGGCGACCGGCGGCAAGACCGGCACGATCGGCCGCTTCCAGAATCAGACCGAGCGTCTGCTGCGCGCGACCATCACCATCGACTTCAAGGACAGTTACGCCGAACAGCGGTCGCGCGCAATCAAGCTCAGCGTCGCGAGCAACTGGGACCTGTGGTGGACCGGTGAGCGCCGCGAGGGTCAGCAGTACCTGATGCCGAGTTCGATCACGCTGTCCCCGGAGTTCTTCAAAGAGGTCATAGACCATCCGGTTCCGGTGGATATGAACGTGCTCAACCTGCTTCAGGGCGCGCCCATGGCCATGGATATCTACATCTGGCTCACCTACCGGATGTTCAAGCTCGAGGATCCCGTACAGCTGTCCTGGCCGCTGCTGATGCTGCAGTTCGGCTCGAACCTGGCCGATACCAAACAGGGCCGCTTCCAGTTCCGCAGGGACTTCTCCAAGCATCTCGAGTCCGTGCGTGCGTTCTACCCCGATCTGCGGGTGACGGTCGACGACAAGGCCGGGCTGACGCTCTACCCGAGCCCGACGCACGTGATCAAGAAGGTGTCGCGCCGACTACGCGCGATCGGCTGACACAACAAAGGTGGAGTGCCCACGATCGCGGACACTCCACCCTCGCACGACAACTCAGGCGCGTTGCCCGCCCGGACCACCGAAGCTGAACGAGCGTGCCCGCTCACTCGCGGTGGCCAAATGCGCTCCGGCACTGCGGGTCATACCACCCGCACCCGCGGCGACACCGGCTCCCGATCGAGGCATCGATGTACCGGCCCCGGGAGTCGAATGCTTGCTACGGCGAGAGCTTTTCGTGACCATCGCGGCGAGACCGCCCGCCAGGGCCGCGATAACGAGTCCCAGCGGTAGCGCCCACCACTTCCAGGCCGAGCTGGAACTGGAGCTGGTGGCGGCTGCGGTTCCAGCGGTTGCGGCCTGTCCGGGAGGAGCACCCGGTACCGAGACATCCAGACCGCTGAGTTGAGTCGCGATCTCAGCCGGGATGGTCGTGAAGCCACCGGCCTGGTTCCAGCTGATCTGCACCGGATCCGCACCCTGCCCGCGGAACGTCTGGCTGTACACCCCATTGGCGACGCTGGTGTCGCTCATCGGCGCACCCAGCACTCCGTCGGTCGCGCGCAGGTGCGACCACGCGGTACGGATGGGCCCCTGAACCAGCCATGCGCCGTTCTGCGGGCTCCATTCGATGGTCGCGCCCTCCGGTGCGGAGAACTCGCTGAATCGCGCGGTACCGGCGACCGGAGCATCCGATTCGTCATTGGTCGGATATCCCACCGCGTCAGCACCACCGAGCGCCAGGTACTTGTCGAGGATCGCCCCGTACATCACCTTGGCTCCGGTGTTGGCGGAGTAGATGATCTTTCCGCCCTGATAGTCCTGCGCGGCACCGTCGGCACCGAATGCGTAGACACCACCGGTCTTCGCACCGAGCGGGGACGACGCACCACCCTTGTCCTGATAGTGCGAGTCGATCGCGGCTTGCGCATCGGCCGGCTGAGCGCTCGCCATCGGCGCCAGAAAGCCATTGCCACAGGCCATGATCAAGGCGAATGCCAGTGTCGCGCCGCGCAGCGGCTTCTTCCAGTGCGTCATCGCGCAACTCCCGCCTTGGGTTTGCTCGCGATGCCCAGCACCGCCGAGAACAGCGCGCCTACCGCGCCGCCACCGGCGACCTGGGCGAGGATCTGACCGAAATCCAGTCCGCTACCGGTGGCGGATTCGATGATCGCGCCGGTGATGCCGCCACCGACCGCCCCGGTGACACCGTGCACGACCGGCCCGAATCGGCTTCTCGCACCGCCGATCCCACCGCCGACGACACCTCCGAGCAAACCCAGCAGCCATTCCATGGTTCCTCCTGGTATTGAATCGGATAGGGGACGAAAGGTTATGCGCCGCGATGCTTTCCGCGGTTCTCCGGCTCGAAGCCCTCGGTTTCGATGCGCTCCTTGCGGACCGTGCCCGAGACGGCCTGTTCGCCCTCGACCTCATCGACCGCCAGGCGGACGCGTTCGACCGGGACGGTCTCGGTGTCGATTCGCACGCGATCGGCGTGCAGGGTGACCTCCTGGACCTGCTCGCCGATATCGGCATGCTCGGCGGCACGCGGATCGGTGATCGGCTCCCGGACGATTCGCACCTCCTCGTGGCTGACCGGCACGTTCATCGTCTGCTCTTCCTCGACGACGTACTTGTGCAGTCGTGCCGTCCCGACTTCTTCACGGTCGGTATTGGCCACCAGGCGTTCTTCCGAACGCAGGAGCGATTCGGCATCGCCGTAACCGTGGGTCATCGGCTCGTCCATGGCGGGCTGGATTCGCGTGCCCGCGACCGATGCGGCACCGCGTCGCTGTCCGCCCCGGTAATGGGCGAGCAGTTGCTGTTCGGCCTGGGCGTCGATGCGCCCGTCGTGGTCGAGATGCGGTGCGGTGGATACCATTTCGCGGTCAACGCGCAGGCGAACAGAATTATCCTCAGGCCGGTATTCAGCACCGGCGAGCGGGGCCAGACACGCTTGCTGCCCCCCGCCCATAGATACCGCCGCCCAGGTCGGGGTACCGGATTCATCGTCGAGAAAAAAGGATTTGATCCTGCCGATCTCGGCTCCGGCGGCATCGCGCGCCGTGCTGCCGATCAGCGCTTCCAACGTTGTTTTCGCCATGATCTCTCCTCCGCTGGTGGGTGGCCGGTCCGGAGTACCGGCACGGCCACCGCGTGGGAACGATCTGCTGTCAACGTGCTGCGTGTACGCACATACCCGCAACAATCGCTGTCAAACAAGCGACAATTATCCGCCCTGCTCAGCGCGGCATCCGACCGACCACCCCGTTTTCGAGACGCATACCGAGCGCGGTCAGTTGATCTGGCACAGGATGGGGTTGGGCAGCGTGCAAGGCTTCTGCAGGCTGCCGGTCGGGGCCCCCAGCAGAGTCAGCAGATCCAGTGCGGCGCTACCGGTGGTGGTGGCCCAGATCGATTCGGCCTGGCTCGGCTGGGTCGTGGGGGCCGCGACCTCGAGGGGTACGCCGGTCGAATCTGGTGCCGCCGCCGAGCCGAGAGCCGAACCGCCAACCACAGTGACGGCGACGGCCGCGGCCACCACACCGGTGCGCAGAGCGGAAACGAGCATGTTCATTTCGTGCATCCTTTGTTCGAGAGATCAACTCCGGCAACGTTTTCAAGTTTGGATTGACTCGAACAGACAAGGATTCCGATGCCCCCAGCGTGCGGGGCGGGGCGCTACCCCGCCGATCGCAGCTCGGAGTGCACGGCGCGAACGATAGTGCTCAGCACGCCCGGAAAGCGTTCTTCGACCTCGTCGAGGCGCAGGGTGTGGCGGCGGCAGCTGCCTTCCTGGATGACGCGCACCAGCCCGGCTTCGCGCAGGACCTTGAGGTGGTGCGACAGGGTCGAGGGGCTCACCGAGACGTCGAAAGCGCCGCATACGGTTCCGCCCGCGTCCGCGAGCTGCCCGACGACCTGCAACCGCACCGGATCCGACAGCGCGTTCAGGACCGTCGCGAGTTCGAGCGAGTCGAGGGTGGGGTGGTGCAGAGACCGCATGGTTTGACAGTACCGAACAATTCGATATTTTGATGATCATCGAAATCTCGAAGAACTGAGGTGCGGGGCATGATTCTGGTGATCGGCGCGACCGGCAAGGTCGGCAGGCATGTCGTGGATCGGCTCACTGACCTTGGTACGCATCCGGTTCGAGCATTGGTGCGATCACGGGAGAGCACCTCGGCGGAGCTGCCCATCGGTGTCGAAACGGTCGAAGGCAGCCTCACCGATCCCGCCGCACTCGACGCGGCGCTCGCCGACGTCGACACGGTATTGCTGATGTGGCCGTTCCTGACCACCGACGCCGCGCCCGCAGTCCTCGACTCGATCGGTCAGCGTGCGCGCCGGATCGTCTATCTGTCGTCGGTGGGTGTCGGCACCGACGAGGAACGCCACGACCCGATCTTCGCCATGCACGCGGCGATCGAAGCGCAGATCAGCCGAACCGGCCTCATTCCAACGATTCTGCGATCGGACGCCATCGCCAGCAACACCCTCGGCTGGGCCGAGCAAATCCGTGCGACCGGTGTGGTCAAAGGTCCGATGACCGCCCCCACCGCGGTCGTCGACCCGCGCGATCTCGGGTCCGTCGCCGCATTGGTGCTCACCGACGATGCCCACGCCGGCCAGACCTATCTCCTGACGGGACCGCAGGTGATCAGCCGCCCCGAGCAAGTCGACGCGATCGCCTCCGCTCTCGGCCGTCCGTTGCGATTCGAGGAGGTGCCCGTCGCGGACGCACGCCGCCAGATGCTCGCCGACGGCCGCCCACCCGCATTGGTCGATGCCCTGCTGGCAGCCGCCGAGAAGCGTTCGCGCTCAACCTTGATCACCTCGACCATCGAGACCATCACCGACAGACCCGCATCATCGTTTGAGCACTGGGCTGCCGATCACGCGGCCGCCTTCCGTTGAGCCGGGTGTCGGGCGCTTTTGCGAGGATTGCCGACCCTCGCGCCTTCCGGCGGCCGACGCGGCTGGGTCGTTAAGCTTCCTCAGGCATTGACCTTCGGACGCGGGAGCTTGGGTTGCGGGTCGATCGGCAGACCACCACGGAATCGAATACTCGGCGCACCTACGGCTCGGCGTGGCGTCGGTTCGAGAGCTGGTGTCTGGCGAACGGGCACAGCGCATTTCCTGCCGACCCGGCGACGGTGGCGAAGTATCTGGGCGAGGCTGCGCGAGAGCGGACCGGGGCCGAATATCGATATCGGGATTCGACATTCACCGTCTGGCTGGCCGCGATCGGTGAGCGCAATACGAGTGCGGGACACCCGCATCCGGGGATCGATCCGCTGATTGTCCAGGCAATGCGCAAGATCAGAGGCCGACGGACCGGGGCCGCCGACCCTGCGCGCCGATCCGAACCGCTTGCCCCGGCGGATCTCGAGACCCTCGTAGCCGATATCGAAGCGCGAGCGCGGGGTTGGGCCGCGCAGGTCGCGGCGCGGCGCGATATCGCGCTGCTGACACTCGGATTCAGCGGCGGGTTGCACCGCGATGAGCTCGCGCGGCTGGCCGTTCAGGATGTCGCGCCGGTCGGTGACGGGGTGGGGGAGTGGCTGGCAGTGCGTCTCGGAGACACCGAGAGCGATACCGCGAATCGCTATCTGCCGAAAGGCGAGTCGGCTCGCCTGTGTCCATGGTGTGCGCACCTGCGATGGCTGGCGGTGATCGCCGACTACGACGCCGCGTATGAGCGGGCATCGCACACCGCGCGATCGGATGCGAACAGCGAAATGATCACGGACTCGGAGGCAGTGCGCGAGCGCGCCGCCGACGCCGGTGCGGCGGCGGTGATTCGACTGGTGCACACCGCGAAAGGCAGTCCCGACCGGCACATCTGCGATGGTCCGTGGCCGTACGCACCGGCCCAGGAAGCGCCGCTGTTCCGTGCGCTTCGCAATGGCCTTCCGCAGGAAGACGGCTCCCTCACAGCGGGTTCCATCACTCGCATGGTGCATCAACGGGCCGTCGCGGCAGGTCTGGATCCTGCCGCCATAGATCCTTTCGGAACGCGCAGCCGCCATGTGCAGACCAGCACGCCCGGGCATGCTGTCGAACAGCGGGCACGTAGCCAGATCGGTGGGGCGCTGTCCCCGTGGACAATCCGTCAAAGCCTCGGACAGGACCTCCCACCGGCGGTGTTTCCGGGCGTGCCTCAACCGCCACTCGGGCAGGCAGAAGACCTGGACACGAATGCTCGCCGACCACCTCTGGGTCTCGCAGCGCGCTACCACCGCCCCTGGGAGTTGTTCGCCCGCTGGTGTGCCGCAACCGATCACACGTCGCTACCCGCGACGCCCCTGACCGTGGCCGCGTACCTCGATGATCACCCCGGCAGCCGTGGCACCCATCGGACCCGCCTGAGCGCGATCAATCAGGCGCATCTCGTCGCGGGCCTGCCCGCGCCCGGACGCGCGGCGACCCTGCGGACCGCGCTCAACGAACACCGCTCCGCCCGTGGCGAGCGCATCACGGCGCGCGTGAATTCGATTGTGCGCCAGCTCCCGACCAAGGGCTGGACCCGCGGCTTGTTCGGCCGCCGCAATGCCGCCCTGCTGATGCTGTCCGCCGCCGGGCTCACCTACGCCCAGATCGCGGACCTCGTCCAGGACGATCTGACTCTGCACGACGATCACGCGATCATCGCCAACGGCCTGGCCTCGATTGCCGCGACCGGCGATCCGGACACCTGCCCGGTCGCGATCCTGCGCCGCTGGACCGATGTGGTGCGCCTGGCCCCGCACCCGGCCGGTCGTGGCCTGCTCGAACATCACCTCAGCCGAAACACCCTGCCCGCGGCCGGATTCGACCCCGCCCACGCGAAGTTGCCCCTGTTCACCAGCTTCGACGCCCGCGGCTACACCGCAATGCACGACAACCTGGTCACCTGGCTGCGCCCGCTCTCCGCCACCTCCATCGCCACGATTGTCGCCGCACACCTGAGCGGCCCACTCCCGGCCTACCGCACCCGCGCCACCGTCCCGCTTCGTGAGCGCTCGTCCGCTCCGCCGGTGCCGGAATCCATCGAACTCGACGACACCTTCGCCGCCGGCGTCGCCGCCCGCCACCGAGACCACCAGCGCCTCAACGACGTCGGCTCCCTCTGGGACGATTTCGACGACCGCGCCGACGAGGTGACCCGCATGCTCGAACGCGCACTGGCGATCGCGGACGGCACCCTGCAACCGGATACCTGATGAAGCCGGTGGGCCGTCGACGCGGTCAGCTCAGCATGGAACGCCGTCGAATGTCGCGATAGACGCGTGGGGTCGCCGCGAGTACCAGACCGGCAAGAGGTTGGGTGAGTGGCTGATCCAGGTGTACCCACATCTCGTACCGGTCGATCACGTGACGGTTCAGCGGTACTACCTCGTAGTCGATCCTGCCGATCTGTCGATCCTCGGGATCGCGGATCAGGAACCGCTTCGACCACTTCTCGGCGCATTCGATCGTCCCGAGAATTCGGTCGTCCTCCGTGCTGAGGGTGAATTTGGTTCTGGCCGACCAGCCCAGGGTGATTTTGCCCAGCCCGGCGATACGGGTGACGGTCTTGAACCGCACGACATCCTCGGTGAGGGTATGGATGAGCGCGTCCTGTTCATCACGAAGTTCGACCGTGCCTCCGGCCAGCCGTTCGAGCGCCTTGGCGCCGATCGGCACCAGCGCTCCGAGCGGCACGCCCTGCCTATCGGTAATGGTCCACTCGTGGTGGTCGATGAGCTCGGCCTTGTGTCGGAAGACCACGCTCCGCTCGTCGAGCAGGCGCGGATCAGGCGAAACTCGCTGTGTCGCTGTGGTTCTCACCGGAAGCGACTGAGTGTGCTCTGTCCACCGAAACCCGTCCCACCAGCGCAGCACGGTGCCGTTGGGATACCAGCCTGCGGCCGGGGGCGGCTGTGTCATCACCTCAGGGTAGGAATCGGCGTTGCCGCTTCCCACCCACCGCAGGTGTGGGATTGTCGCACCTTCGCCCGTTGCGAACCTGACTACCGTTGGTGCGCATGACGCACACCGATATCGAGGTCACCGCGGAATTGGTGCGGGAGCTGTTGCGCGACCAGCACCCGGATCTGGCCGATCGTCCGATTCAGCTCGGTGCGCGCGGCTGGGACAACCAGATCTGGCGGCTCGGTGCGGATCTCGCCGTCCGATTGCCCTGGGCGACTGATTCGGCCGCGGAGCTATTGGTCAAAGAGCACACCTGGGTACCGGTCCTCGCACCGAATCTTCCACTGCCGGTTCCTATTCCGCAGCGTCTCGGCGCACCGTCCGAGCGCTTCCCGCACCCGTGGATTGTCACGACCTGGGTGCCGGGCGAGCCCGCCGACCGTGCACCGATTACCGACGGCGCGGAGTCGGTCACTGCTTTGGCGTCGTTTCTCACCGCTCTGCATCACCCCGCCCCCGAGCACGCACCTGTCGGCCGAGGGCGTGGCGGCCCGCTGGCCGCCGGATCGCAATGGTTCGACCGACAACTCACCGAGGCCACCGATCGGGGTTCGATCTCCGATCCCGATGCGGTGCGCATCGTATGGGAGGACGCGCTCGCCGCACCCGAGTGGGATGGGCCGCCGATGTGGTTGCATGGTGATCTGCACCCGGCGAACGTGCTGACCGAGAACGGCGCGATCTGCGGTGTGATCGATTTCGGCGATCTGTGCACGGGCGACCCCGCCTACGATCTCGCATCCGCGTGGATTCTATTGCCCGACAACGCAGTCGAACAATTCTTCGACAGTTACGCTCCGGGCCCGGACCCCGCGACCCGGCGTCGTGCTCGCGGCTGTGCGGTGCTGCGCGCACTCGCCGGAATCCAGATCGGCGACGCTGGTGTCCGCGGTCTGCCGGGCGGCAAACCTACCTGGGGACCACCCGCACAGGCCGCGCTGCGCCGCCTCATCGCGAGTTAGACACGCCCACCGGCGATCTGACCGCACGCCCCGGATCGCCTATAGCTCAACCGATTCCGGCCGCCCAGGCGGCTTCGATCATTCGGAATACCTCGTTCACCGTGGCTTCGGGGTGCGCCGAATCACGGCCGAGGGAGTAGGCGTCGATGACGAATCGGGCGATTGCCCGGCAGGCTGTGCTGTCTGCGGGTCGCCCGAGGTCGGCGGCGAGGGCGGTCGCGAGCGACTCCGCGTGCCGCAGGCGCATCGATTCCTCGTACTGCCGCAGCGCGGGGGACTGGTCGATCATGCGAAAGATCGGTGCGGCTCCCTCGGCGGTGCAGTGCTGAACCATGGCCTGAATCTCATTGCGCAGCAATGGAATGAGCGGCTCATTCGGCGACCGATCGGTGACCGCGCGAGTGAGGCGATGTTCGAAGTCGGTGTCCTGGGCGAAAACCAGCGCCTCTTTCGAGGCGAAGTGCGCGAAGAGGGTGGTCACAGCCACATCGGCTTCGGTGGCCACGTCCCGGATCCCGACCGCGTCATACCCGCGTTCCAGGAACAGCCGCAGTGCGGTGTCGGCGATGTTCTGGCGGGTCGCGGCCTTCTTGCGCTCCCTGCGGCCGGTGGGCGCGGTCATAGCCGGGATGCTATCAGATATCAACATGTAACCGGAACGTAGAACTACCCGTTGCAAAACACTAACGGTTAGCGTTATTTTCGATCCATGAGAGCTGTGCGCTTCGCCGAGTTCGGCGGCCCCGAAGTACTGGAACTGACAGAGACCACCGAGCCGCATCCCGGCCCCGGTCAAATACGCATCGCGGTCCGAGCGGCCGGGGTGAACCCCCACGATTGGCGAGTCCGCGAGGGCCAGTTCGAGCGCATCCGCCCACTGCCCCTACCCGCCGGCGTGGGCCAGGACGCCGCCGGTGTCGTCGACGAAATAGGCCCAGGCACAACAGGTGTCGAGATCGGCGACCATGTCTTCGGACGCGGTTCGAACACCTACGCCGAACTCGCGGTACTCAATTCCTGGGCACACCTACCCGAAGAGCTGACCTTCGCTGAAGCGGCCGGGTACCCCTCGGTCGTGGAGACCGCACTGCGAATCATCGGCCTCGTCGGTATCCAACCCGGCCAAACACTGCTGGTCAGCGGCGCGGCAGGCGGAGTCGGCTCGGCCGTACTCCAGATCGCCCGCGACCGCGGCATCACCGTGATCGGCACCGCCGGTCCCGCGAACCAGGACTACCTGCGCACCCTCGGCGCAATCCCCACCACCTACGGCCCGGGCTGGGTCGACCGCGTCCGCGCCCTCGGCCGCATCGATGCCGCCCTCGACCTGAGCGGCGCGGGCGTCCTCCCCGGACTCCTGGACCTGACCGGAGATCCTGACAAGATCATCACAATCGCCGACCTCGAGGCATCAATGCTCGGCATCCGCTTCGCCGGAGTCGGCGGCAGCATGCCAGCAGCCCTCGCCGAGGCAGTCGACCTCATCACCCGAGGCCGCCTCCGCATCCCCGTCGACCGCTCCTACCCGCTCGCCGAAGCCGCTGCCGCACATACGCATAGCCAATCCGGGCACACCCGCGGCCGCCGCGTCCTGCTGGTCTGATCCCGGTCGCGACCGTTCGATTCCGGATCGAGTCGATCCCGTTCTCGACTGGCACGGATTGCCTGTGCGCCAATGGATTCACAACTGAAGTGCCGGGGCCGTAGAGTCAGCCGCTGGTGGTTGTCCTTATCCTGCAACTCATCGCCCGTCACCGCTCTAGCCCAAGGGTGTTGCGACGCGGTTCGGCCGAGCGGAACGAGGATGGAAATGACGGATACCCCAAAGGGGTCGGCTAAACAGGCCGCCTCGAGTCCGGATCAGGTCGAATTGCGCAGATTGCTGGCCGGTTTGACCGCCGTGCGCGATGGTGATTTCGGGACACGGTTGCCCACGGACGCCGATGGACTGCTCGGGGAGATCGCCAACGTCTTCAACGGGATGGTGGATCAGCTGTCGCTGTTCACTTCCGAGGTCACGCGCGTCGCCCGCGAGGTGGGTACCGACGGGCGTCTGGGTGGGCAGGCCGAGGTACCGGGTGTCTCGGGCACCTGGAAGGACCTCACCGATTCGGTGAACGCCATGGCCGGCAACCTGACCAGTCAGGTCCGCGATATCGCGCAGGTCGCGACCGCGGTGGCGCAGGGCGATCTGTCGCAGAAGATCGATGTCGATGCGCGCGGTGAGATCCTCGAGCTGAAGAACACCGTCAATACGATGGTCGATCAGCTGTCCTCGTTCGCGGACGAGGTCACACGTGTGGCGCGCGAAGTGGGTTCGGAAGGGCAGCTCGGCGGTCAGGCCGAGGTTCCCGGTGTCGGCGGCGTATGGCGTGATCTCACCGATTCGGTGAACTTCATGGCGGGCAACCTGACCGCCCAGGTCCGCAATATCGCCCAGGTGACCACCGCGGTCGCGGGCGGTGATCTGAGTCAGAAGATCACGGTCAGCGCGCGCGGTGAGATCCAGGAGCTGAAGAACACCATCAATACGATGGTCGATCAGCTGTCCTCGTTCGCCGATGAGGTCACGCGCGTCTCGCGCGAGGTCGGTACCGAGGGCATCCTGGGTGGTCAGGCCGATGTGAAGGGTGTCTCGGGCACCTGGCGCGACCTCACCGACTCGGTGAATTTCATGGCGGGCAATCTGACCGCGCAGGTGCGCTCGATCGCGCAGATCTCCACCGCCGTGGCCGGGGGCGATCTGACCCAGAAGATTCGGGTCGATGCGCGCGGTGAGATTCTCGAGCTCAAGAACACCATCAATACGATGGTCGATCAGCTGTCCGCCTTCGCCGATGAGGTCACCCGCGTGGCCCGCGAGGTCGGCACCGAAGGCAATCTCGGTGGTCAGGCGACCGTGCGCGGAGCGTCGGGCACGTGGAAGGACCTGACCGACAACGTCAACGTCATGGCCTCGAACCTGACCAGTCAGGTGCGCTCGATCGCGCAGGTCGCCACGGCGGTCGCGCGCGGCGATCTGAGCCAGAAGATCACCGTCGAAGCCAAGGGCGAGGTCGCCGCGCTCGCGGGCGTGATCAATACGATGGTCGACACCCTGTCCGCGTTCGCCGACGAGGTCACCCGCGTCGCCCGCGAGGTCGGCACCGAAGGCATGCTCGGCGGCCAGGCGCGCGTGTCGAACGTGGCGGGCACGTGGAAGGACTTGACCGACAACGTCAACTCCATGGCCAACAACCTGACCAACCAGGTCCGCAATATCGCGCAGGTGACCACCGCGGTCGCGCAGGGTGATCTCACCCGCAAGATCGACGTCGACGCGCGCGGTGAGATTCTCGAGCTCAAGACCACCATCAACACGATGGTCGATCAGCTCTCCGCCTTCGCCGCCGAAGTCACCCGCGTCGCCCGAGAGGTCGGCTCGCAAGGCCGCCTGGGTGGCCAAGCCGAGGTCGAGGGCGTCTCGGGCACGTGGAAACGCTTGACCGAGAACGTGAATGAGCTCGCGGGCAACCTGACCCGTCAGGTCCGCGCCATCGCCGAGGTCACCAGCGCCGTCGCCGAAGGCGACCTGACCCGCTCCATCACGGTCGAAGCCTCGGGCGAGGTCGCCGAGCTCAAGGACAACATCAACTCGATGGTGGAGTCCCTGCGCGAGACCACCAAAGCCAATCAGGATCAGGACTGGCTCAAGACCAACCTGGCCCGCATCTCCGGTCTCATGCAGGGCCAGCGCGATCTGAATGTCGTCGCCGAGCTGATCATGGATGAGCTGGCCCCGCTGGTCTCGGCGCAATTCGGTGCGTTCTATCTCGCCGATGACACCCCGGAGAAGTCCGAGCTGGAATTGATCAGCTCCTACGGCAGTCCCGAAGAGCCCGGTGCCGCAACACGTTTCGCGTTCGGTCAATCGCTGGTCGGTCAGGCCGCGCGCAGTCGCCGCACCATCGCGGTGGATGATGTCCCCGGCGACTACGTCACCATCTCCTCCGGCTTGGGCCAGACCGCGCCGGTGAATCTGCTGGTGCTGCCGATCGGCGTCGAGGATCAGGTCCTCGGCGTGATCGAGCTGGCGTCCCTGCACCATTTCACTCGCACCCATCGCGATTTCCTGGATCAGTTGATGGAAACCGTTGGCGTGAACGTCAATACGATTATCGCGAATGCCCGCACCGACGATCTGCTGGCCGAATCGCAGCGCCTGACCATCGAATTGCAGGCTCGCTCACAGGAATTGCAGGTTCGGCAGGAGGAGTTGCAGAGCTCCAATGCCGAAATGGAGGACAAGGCCGCACTGCTGGCCATGCAGAATCGCGATATCGAGGCCAAGAACCTCGAAATCGAGCAGGCCCGGCAGGAGCTCGAGACGCGTGCCCAGCAGCTGGCGCTGGCGTCGAAGTACAAGTCGGAGTTCCTGGCGAATATGAGCCATGAGCTGCGCACACCGTTGAACAGCCTGCTGATTCTGGCCCAGCTGCTGGCCCAGAATCCGACCCGCAACCTCACGCCGAAGCAGGTCGAATACGCGGGGATCATCCATTCCGCGGGTTCGGATCTGCTGCAGCTGATCAATGACATCCTCGATCTGTCCAAGGTCGAGGCGGGCAAGATGGACATCACGCCCGAACAGGTGCCACTGCGCAAACTGCTGGACTATGTCGAGGCCACCTTCCGGCCGATGACGACGCAGAAGAACCTGGGCTTCCAGATCACCAGCGCCCCGAATCTGCCGCTGGAATTGCTCACCGATGATTCCCGGCTGCGTCAGGTACTCGGCAATCTGCTGTCCAATGCCGTGAAATTCACCGAGACCGGATCGGTCGAATTGCGCTTGGAGCCACCGGATCCGCGCGAGCTGCCCGCCGCGGTGCGCAGACACGGCACCGCCATCGCCTTCCGGGTGATCGACACCGGTATCGGTATCGCCGCGCATCAGCTGGAGTCGATCTTCGGTGCGTTCCAGCAGGCCGACGGCACCACCAGCCGCAAGTACGGCGGCACCGGTCTGGGCCTGTCGATCAGTCGTGAGATCGCCTATCTGCTCGGTGGCGTCATCACCGCGGAAAGCGCACTGGGACAGGGCAGTACGTTCACCCTCTACCTGCCGGTGGCCCGTCCGGATTTCCTGGAGTTGCCGTTCCCCGAGCGGGAGGACACCCAGCGCGCCGATAACCGCCCGCCAACGCCGAGCTCGGCGACCGGGCAATTGCGGCGACTGCTGGTCGTGGAGGAACGCCCGCAGGGTCTGCTGTCGCTGGTCGCGCAAAGCGCGGTGGCGGATCTGGCCGACAGCAATGATCCGCGCGGCCCGGTGCAGGTCGTGAGCGCGATCGGGGTGGAGGAGACCGCGGCCGCGCTGGCCTCGCAGTCCTTCCACTGCGTGGTGCTCGAACTCGATATGCCCGATAACGCGGCCCTGCAATTCCTCGAGCGCATGGATGGCGATTCGGCGCTGCGCAGCATTCCGGTGCTGGCGCACAACCGCAGACTCGATGCCGATCAGGAGCGTCGCCTACAGGATCACATCACGCGCCGCCCGCTGGAATTGCTGACCAGCCTGGACGAACTGCGCGAACGGATCGCGTTGCACATCACCGCGGAAGCCCCGGGTGATGTGCTGCCGCTGGTGCGGCGCGGGGGAGTGACGACCGCCAGCGCGCTGCCGCAACCGGCCGGTGAGCTCGCCGGCCGCACGGTGCTGATCGTCGACGATGACGCTCGAAACCTGTTCGCGCTCAGCAGCATTCTGGAACTGCACGGCATGAGCATCCTGCACGCGGAGAACGGTCGCGAGGGCATCGACAAACTCCTCGCCCATCCGGAAACCGATCTGGTGCTGATGGATGTGATGATGCCCGAGATGGACGGCTACACCGCGACCGCGACCATCCGCGAGATGCCGCAGTACGCGTCCTTGCCGATCATCGCGGTCACGGCCAAGGCCATGCTCGGCGACCGCGATAAGAGCCTGGCCTCGGGCGCGAATGACTATGTCACCAAACCGGTCGACGCGGAAGCGCTGCTCGGTTGCATTCGGCACTGGCTCGGCGCCTGATGTCCGAGCCTCATGACCCCGGAGAGGAACCGATCGCTCCGGACGATCAGGCGCGGCCCATGTTCACCCGCCTCGCGGCGACCGTGGAACGGCTGCGCAATGAGGTCCGCGAGGCACAGGCCACCGCGGACGGCCGGGCGCTGATCGAGATGGCCAAGGGTGTGCTGATCGAGCGATTGCACTGCGGCCCGACCCAGGCGGCGTTGCAGTTGCAGATCCTGTCCGAACAGGCGGGCATCAGCGAGCTGGAATTGGCCGCCGATCTGGTCAATCAGGCCGCGCGCGACCGGATCAGCGCGGCGGTGGGCCAGTTCCTGCGGCGCACGGCAGCCCCGGAGGAGGCCGCGGCCGCGGTGCGATTGCGTACCGCCGAAAGCGGATTGCTCGCGGCGACCGACACCCAGCGCGTGGCCGAATCGGTGCTCGAGCACGCGGTAGCGCCCTTGGGCGGGACCGCCGTGGCGATCTGGTCCGCGGGCACCGATGCGTCGCTGTCGCTGGTGGGATTTGCGGGCATCGCCCCGTATGAGGCCGAGCGGTGGCGCTATGTCCCGCCCGGTGTGGCGACGCTGGCGCGGCAAGCGCTCGTGGACCGTACCGCGCTGTGGAACGAGAGCCTGGAGCCCGACGGTCTGCCCTCGATCGGTGATCGCACCGGTGCGCGCGCGGCCATTCCGGTCGGCGCGGGTGGCAAGCTGCTCGGCGTGCTCGAGGTGTGCTGGCCGCATCCGATCGAGCAGCAGCCCTCTCGCGTGCGACGTCAGTTCGAGGCGCTGGCGGAGCTGGTCGCGCACACCCTCGAATCGGATCTGGTGGTGACACCGACGTCGTATCGTCCCGATATCGCCGATCTGGTGCGATTGGCCGACGGACTGTTCGATCCGGCGCTGGTATTGCTGCCGCATCTGGTCGACGGCGCGCTCACCGATTTCCGTATCCACCACGTCAATTCGTGCTTCCTGGATCCGGCCGGGCGTCCGCGCGGGCTGATCAGCGGTGCGCTGCTGCTCGAGGCATATCCGATGGCCGCCTCCGAGGGCAGGTTGTTCGAGCGGATCGAGCACGTCTACGCCACCGGTGAGAGCTACCGCGCGGAACGGATGATGCTGACCGAATTGGTCGATCAGATTCCGCTGACGCTCTCGGCCGCGCTGAGCATGGCCCGGCACGGCGATGCGGTGCTCATGGTGTGGCGGGTCGAGGATGAGGCGGCGCGGCTGGCGGCCCTGCTCCAGCATGCCCAGCGCCTGGGCCGGGTCGGTGGCTTCGAGGAGAGTATCGCCAACGGCGAGATCACCTGGAGCGCACAGCTTTTCGCACTCTACGGGTTGGCTCCGAGTGCGGACCCGATCCCGCTCGCGCAGCTGCCGAGTCATGTCCAGGACACCGATTCCGATGCCGTGCGCCAGTTCCTGCGCACGCTGCTGCGTTATCGCCGCCCGGCATCGACGGCATTTCGGCTGGTGCGCTCGGACGGGGTCACCCGCCATATCAGGATCATCGCCGAACCGGTCCTGGACACCGCCGGGCATCTGCTGCTCATTCGCGGTGTCTACCAGGATGTTTCGGCGCAGCACTGGACCGAGATCGCATTGTCGGCCACTCGGGACCGGCTCACCCATACCGAGGAGCAGGCCGCGGCGCAGAGCCGGTTGGCCCGCCAGCTCCAGCAGGCGATCATGCCGGATGAGCAGCCCTCGACCGAGGCATCCGGGCTGCAGATCGCGGTGCGGTACCGCCCGACCGAGCAGGATCACCTGGTCGGTGGCGATTGGTACGACGCGATTGTGCTGCCGTCCAAGGAGATTCTGCTCTCGGTCGGTGATATCGCCGGGCACGGCATTACCGCGGCGACGGGAATGGTGGTGCTGCGCAACGCTTTACGCGGCTTGGCTGCCACCGGTGCGGGTCCCGGTCAAATGCTGACCTGGCTGAATCTGGTGGCGCATCACCTCACCGATCGAATCTTCGCCACCACGCTGTGCGGTCTCTACGATCCGAGCACCCGGGTATTGCGCTGGGCGCGGGCCGGGCATCTGCCGCCGGTCCTGATCCGCGGTGGCGTTGCGTCCAGTCTGCCGCCGCTCAAAGGCATGATTCTCGGAGCCGCGACCGATGCCACCTACGAGGAGGGCGAACTCCAGCTCGAATCCGATGACACGCTGCTGCTCTACACCGACGGTCTGATCGAACGCCGGGACCGTCGCCTGGACGAGTGTGTGGCCCAATTGCTCATCACCTCGGCCGAATTCACCGGCAGTCTGGACGAGCGTCTGGACTATCTGCTCGATGTCAGTGACGCCGACACCGACGACGACACCTGCGTCGTGGGCATCCACGTAGGTTGATCCGCTACGAGCCGCGTCAGGCGCCGCCCAGCGCCTGCGCGGTGGTGCTGTACAGGTCCAGCAGTTCGTTGATGCCGGTCAGCTCGATGGGCCGCCGGGCCGCCTCGGACACCACGATCCGCAGTTCCCTGCCGACGGCGGCCTCGGCGACCCGCACGAGCACGCTCAGCCCGGCCGAGCCGAAGAATCCCACCTCGGACAGATCCACCACGATCCTGGAATGGTCGGTTGCCAGCGCGTCGCTGATAGCCGTCAAAAGTATTGGCGCCGACACCATATCGACTTCGCCCGTCACGGCCACGACGATCGCCGCCGCCTCGATGCGCGTGTGGACTGTCAGCTCTGGCGCTTGGCTGCTCAACTGATTGCCCCTGGTTCCGAAATCGCCGCGACCTCACCGCGCGGACCGTGAATCCCACTGGCAGGTCACCCTATCGCCAATCCGGAAGTTGGCAAAGAACGCCTCTGAAATGGCCCACACGTTTGAATCCGCCCAAATCGGGAACGTACGCGCTGTGCCCAGTAACAACGTCATTGATGCGCCCGCCCCGTGCGTCCAGGTCGGGGATGTTTACCAATCGCCCCGTTCCAGCTGGACCGAGTCCGCGCAGTTGCGGCTGGCACCCGACGGTCTCAGTGGCGAATTGCTGGTAGCGCTGGCCGCACCCGAGCAGTCCGAGATCACCGCGATCGAGTCCGGCCGGGCGGACTTCGCCTGGGTGAACAGCGCACACCTCGCCCTGGTGGCCTTCCGTTTCGACCAGGGCATCGACTGGTCCGACTTCCCGTACACCCCCCACCGCGCCGAACATCCGAGCGGTATCGCGATCGACGACGAGCCCACCGAGCTGCTGCTGCGAGTGGTCCTGGTCGACGCGAATACCGGTCTCGTGCGCGCGGTCCGTGAACTCTGCTGGCCCGCGCAATTCGCACAGGTGGCCCGCACCTCCGCCGCCCGGCTGTGGGAGTCACCCTTCAGCGAGCGCGCCGCCGATCAAGAGCAGGACCGCCTCTACACCCGCTACCGCACCACCGCCGACCTCGTCCGCCGCCGCGCCGACGCCACCTGCGTGGGGATGCACACGCGATTCTGAGCGGTATCGGGGTGGGAGGTTTCGTGATGTCCGATGTCCCGCCGACCGGGGATGGTCGCAATGAGACCGAGGCCGAACGGCTGGACCGGAACTGGAACAGTTTGATGCAGGAACTGCGGGTCGTGCAGACCGGGGTGCAGTTGCTTACCGGGTTATTGCTGACCTTGCCATTCCAGGCTCGCTTCACCGAGTTATCGCATGCCATGCGTTTGCTGTACCTGTTGATCGCGACGACATCGATTGCCGCGACCGTATGTCTGATCGCGCCGGTGGCCGCACATCGAGTGCTGTTCCGGCGGCATCGCATCGGCAGCGTGGTGGTGACGGCGCACCGTTATGCCCTGGCCGGACTCGGCCTACTTGGCATCGCGCTGACGGGAGTCGCCGTCTTGATCTTCGATACCGTGGCCGGTCCGATCTGGGCGAGTGTGGCGGGCGTGTGCTTCGGGCTGTTGTTCACCCTCGCGTGGGTCGTGCACCCGTGGTGGCAGCGGGGCGCAAATCGCTTGTGACTCAGGCCGATTGCTTGGTGAGCTCGACCTTGGGCTTATCCAGTCGGGGGATGAGCAGTTCCTCGACCAGCAGCAGTACGCTCGCGGCGATCGGGATAGCCAGCAGTGCGCCGAGCACTCCCAGCACGGAGCCGCCGATCAATACCGCCACGACGGTGACGACCGCGGGCACCTGTACGGTTCGCCCCATGATCCGGGGCACCAGCAGATAGTCCTCGACCGCGCGCAGCACCAGGAAGTACGCCACTGTAGCGATGCATACGGGGAGCGAAACCGTCAGCGCGACAAGGGCTATCGCGATTCCGGCAAGTGTCGAACCGATCAGCGGAATCAGGTCCAGGACCGCGACCAGCACCGCGAGAACCAAGGGGAACGGCACCTCGAACGCCGAGAGCCAGATGAAGGTCAGCACCCCGGTGATCAAGGAGATCAATAGGTTTCCCAGCACATAGCCGCCGACCTTGGCGAAGATCGCGTCCCCGATCAGGATCGCGCGGGGGCGGCGCTCATGGGGGAACAGGCGGTAGATGTAGGCGCGCAAGGTGGGAAAGTTCGCCGAGAAGTACGCGGTGAGCACTGCGGCGATGACGGTGCTGGTCACCGCGCCGAAGACGACTTTGCCCGCGCCGAGCAGGCCCTGCGAGAGTCGTTCCAGATCGCTGCCGGTGCCCTGTTGCAGTTTCTGGTCGAGGTGGAATCGATCGGAGACACTGTGGATCACCGGATACCGATCCTCGAGGTGCCGCAGCGTATCGGGTGCGTTGTGGATCAGCGCCTGACCCTGATCGATCAGCGGTGTGATCGCCGCCCACAGGAACGCCGCCAATCCGGCGAGCACCAGCACGAAGATCAGGGTCACCCCGAATCCGCGCCGCACGCCGTGCCGCACCAGCCATGACACGGCCGGTTCCATGCCGATGGCCAGGAACAATGCGGCCACCACCAGCAGTAGTGCCTGGTGTGCGGCGAGTACGACCTGCACCGCGCCCACGGTGACCAGCACGCCGGCCGCCGCGTGCAGTCCGGTCATGAATGGTGATCGCCGATCGAACCGCCGGCCGGGCGTGCCCAGCGGATGCTGGTCGCTGGACAGCGCGGCGGCGTCCTTCTCAGCGGACGAGATGGGTGCGGGTTCGTCCGAGCGTGGCTGGCCGACCCACTCGGTGCTTTGTCCTTCGTCGTTCATGGTCGGACCGGTATACGGGAGAGCTGAGCAATCATCACTTGTCCTGGTGTCGCGAGCCCTCGCGGCGTTCGAGGCCGACGGCGTCGGCGAGTTCGGCGCGGTGCCGCTGGAGTTCGGGGTATTCGGTGCTGAGCTCACCCATGAAGTCCGCGAGCGCGTCGGCGACGGCATTGAGCTTCTGCTGCAACGCGGCATCACTGCGACTCTGGGTGTTCTGCAACAGCGCCACCAGCAGGAACGTGATGATCGTGGTCGCGGTGTTGATCACCAGCTGCCAGGTGTCCACGCTCGGCATTACCGCGATGGAAGGCACCCAGACCACGACCAGGATTACGCAGAATACGAAAAACCCTGCCCGAGAAGCGAATTCGCTGGCCTTGGTGGCAAATCTATCGAAGATCGACAGTTGCTCCCCGTGTGCTGCCGCCGTGCCGGGCGAGTGGTCCACGTGTGCTCCTTCGAATTCGATACAGCCGATCGCTCAGGCCATACCACCGTGGACGCCGTGATAAACGCGCCGTCGACGGCATCAATCGAGGGGCAGCCAGTCCCGGTTGCGGGTGAATCGCACCTGCGTCGGGTAGCCGGACGAGTGGTGGTCGAAGGGACCGACTTCGGTCTGCAAATCGTCGGTGATGGCCTGGAGTAGATGCCAGCCCATACTCGCGACCCGGAACGCGGCATCGGTTTGCGATACCGAATTGATCCGCACCTCGATCGATTGTTGGTCATAGGTGAAGTCGCAGCTGATCTCAGTGCCCGGCGTGCGATGCGACACCAGTGCGGTCGCCACCTCATCGAGGGCGACGCGAATATCGGTGACCATGCTGACATCGAAATCCGCGGTCAGGCATACGGTTTCGGCGAGGGCGCGCAGCATGATGAGCTGCGAGGCTTCGGCCGGAACTCGAACCCCGATGGTGTGGCCGTGCGCGTCATCCATCGGATGGCGCGTGGTCCCGGCCTCGTCCGGGGAAACCAGCCGCAGATGCGAGCCGCCGGTGCGGTGGGGTTTCCCGTTGGTGCTGCCGTGGTGGGTTCTCGGTAACCCGGTCATCATTTTTGCCCCCGGAATCTGGTCGACGGTGATCTCTATCCGATCTTCAATTGGCTCTGAATTGGATCTACCCGGCAATTCACGGTGGAAACGTAAGTGTTGCGAACCACTCTCCGGGGGCGGGATAGGTGTCACGTGATGTTTCGAAGGTGGTGGCAGGGGTTCGTCGCCCATGGGGCGGAGGCGTGTGGCCTCCGCCCCGGAATTCACTGCCGATGGTGAGCGTCGCTCAGACCTCCACGGCCTGTCCGGTCCGGGCTGATCTCGCCCTCATGAGCAGGACGTACAGTCCACCGGCGACGAAACTGCCTGAGAGCCAAGAGAAGTCGGTGTTTCCGAGCGCTCGCGCGACCGGGCCCTGCATCGCGGGCACCAGTCCGTACTGCCAACTCCACCCGGCGAGCAGACCGGCTGCCAGGCTCACCAGGCCGGGGATATTGACTCTGCCGAAGGCCGAGGAAGCGGGCTCGCGATACAGGTCCGGGATCGACAGCGCCCGGCGATGGATCAGGAAATAGTCCACCAGCAGGATCGACATCCACGGGCTGATCCACATCAGGATCGAGACCATCCAATTGTCGAACGCGTGCGCGAAACTCGTGGCATTGATGAATACCGCGAGCACCAGCGAAGCGATCACACCGGCGAACAGCGTGACCTTCCAGCGGGCGACGCGAATGCCGATGGTCAACGCCGCGAGCGAGCACGAGTACAGGTTGAGGATATTGGTCGCGATCGGCCCGTGCATGATCAGCAGCAGTACCGGGATCGCCAATACGCCGAAGGTGCCGACGACCACCGTCGAGGGATCGGCGCTGCCCCCCGCGCTCGCCAGGCAGGCCCCGAGCGCGGCCAGCCACACCGTCGGAATGTACATACCGGTCGCCGACGCCCAGAAGACTTTGCGCGCGGACAGATTCGGGCGCACGAAACGGCTGTAGTCGGCGGCGTAGGGAATCCAGGTCAGACCCCACCCGATCCCGATCGCGGTGATGAGTTGTGTGATGGCGGTGAGCTTTTCGCCGGGGGTGTCGGTGACGGCGGTGGACCAGTTCAGCTGAGTGCGGCCCAGCGCGAGCACCGTCATCACCACCATGACCGCGATGGTGAGCGGCACGGTGTATTTCTCGAACGTGCGAATGGCATAGAACCCGTACAGCGCCAAACCCAGCTGCACCACCATAATGACCGCTGCCACAACGATTCTGAGCCCGAGCCCGCCGCTGATGCCGAGCTGATCCAGTACGGCCAGCACCAGATCCAGCACCACCCAGGTATTCACCCCGACCCAGGCCATGGTCAGCAGGCCCTGCACGAGTGCGGGCAATGCCGCGCCCTTGATGCCGAACGCCGAGCGCCCCAACACCATCTGATTGACCGCGGTGCGATGACCGATCACATTGAACAGCCCGAATATGGCGCAGCCGAACAGGTTTCCGATCACGACCACGATCAGGGTTTCGAGCAGGCTCAGTCCCAGGGTGATCCCGAGCGCACCGAGCACCCAGTTGATCGGGGCGATATTCGCCCCGCACCAGATCCAGAACAGCTCCCACGGCGAGCAGTCCCGTTCCTGATCGGGGATGGGCAGGACGCCGTGTTCGTCGAAGCGCACGCCGGTCTCGGCGGGAGCGGTGCGTTCGGTGGTGTCGGGAGGTTGGGACATAGCCGCATTCCTTTGTTGTGAGGTACCTCATAACAGCAGTGCGGAAGCCGTCGAAGGGATGGATGTTCATCCACCAATGCTGGATCGGTTCTGTACATTCGACTAGATGTTGACCATCAGCCGACTCGTCGCCGATCCCGCCCTGGGACTGCGCGTGGTGACACCGGAACTCACGGACGCGCTGAACGCGGAGATCCACTGGCTGCACACCACCGAGCTCGCCGATCCCTCGCCGTATGTGCGCTCGGGTGAACTGGTGCTGACCAACGGCCTGTGGCAATCGCAGGTATCGCTCGACCGTTTCGTGGCGGCGGTCGCGCGCGCGGGTGCGGCCGGGCTGGTATTCGGTCTCACCGCGCAAACGCCCGAGCTTCCCGAAGACCTTGTCGCCCTGTGCCTTTCCCACGGTCTGCCGCTCGTGGAACTCTGCATCGGTGTGCCGTTCGCCGCGCTGACCCGCGCGGCCGCCGCGATCCAGAACGAGGTGTTGCAAGCCGAACTGACCGCGACGGTCCATCGCGGCGACGCCTTGGCAACCGCGCTCTCCCGTGGCAGCGGAGCGGCGGGCGTACTCGAAATCCTCCGCGGTGAAACGGAATTGCCGCTACTGGTGGTGGACCGCAAGGGCCGTCGCCTGGCCTCGATCGGCTGCGAGCCGACCGACGAACAGGTCCGCCTGGCCGCCGCCGCCCTCAACCGCACCCCGCCGCCGCTCGAAGTCGATCTACTCGGGACCGGCCCCGCCGCGCTGTATCTGATCGAGGGCGCGATGGGCGAGATCGACGCGGGCCTGTACTGCCTCGAACCCTCGGCAACCCTCTCGCCCGCCGATCAAGAGGCCCTCGCCCAAGCCGCCCGCTTCCTCAGCCTGGAAGTCACCAAACAGCAAGCGGTCCACGCCATCGAAGCCCGCTTCGCCGCAGAACTTTTGGAGATGATCCTGTCCGGCCCCCGCAGCAGCGCCGAGGTCATCCGCCGCCTCCGCGCCTACGGCGTCCCCCCGGATCGCCCCCTGGCCGTACTGGTTTCATCCCCCGTCCCCACCCCCGGCGCAACCGCCCAACCTGACGACATAGCCCACGCGGTAGGCGCGTTCTTCGCCGCCCACGGCATCCCCGCCTTCACCGCCGCGGGCAGCCGCGACGTGGTCTCCATCTGCCTGTGGGAACGTTCCCCCGAAGACCTCACCCGCTTCGCCCGCGACCTGTCCACCGAAACCACCAGACGTTCCCCCGTCCCCCGCACGGTTATCGGCATAGGCGACATCACCCCCGCCCCCGGCCTCCGCGACGCCCTCGTCCGCGCCCGTGAAGTCTGCCAGGTCCTGCGCGCCCAACCTTCCCCCGACATAGCCACCTTCGCCGACATAGCCACCTTCCGAATGCTCCTGGGCCTTCTGGACACCCAAGTCCGCCAACGCTTCTCAGACCAAATCCTCACCCCCATCCGCGACCACGACACCCGCTCCCACACCGACCTCGAACACACCCTCCGCACCTTCCTGGCCCACGACGGCCAATGGGCAGTAACCGCCACCGCCCTCCACGTCCACGTAAACACCCTCCGCAACCGCATAACCCGCATAACCGACCTAACCGGCCGCAACGTAAACCGCCTCGAAGACACCATCGACCTCTATTTGGCCCTAACCGCCGAATCCCTCGACACCCCCAAATGAGGCTCGAGGGAGCCCGCACCTCAGTGCGGACTCCCTCTGGACTCGGCCCGGCTCGAACGGGCGGCTACCCTCTCCATCACTGCGGGCGCGGTCAACCAAAGCCAGCGCGCCTTAGGCGAGACAACGCAGACGGTAGTCGCCGAATCGGTTGGCGGGCAACGGATTATTCGGGTCGTTGGTTACCGGAATTCGTGGACGACTTCGATGGGGCCGACCAGGTGGGCGTTGAAATCGGCGAGCTCTTCGGCGGGGACCCAGAGTTCGAGGATGGTTTGGCCGCCGGCTTGCTGGACGGGGTAGCGCTCGAGGAAGGGTGATTGGACTCGGAAGCGGGTTACGTAGCCGACGCCGTGGTGGGGGACGTTCCAGTCGCGGGCGATTCGGATCGCGTAGTCCTCGTTGAGTACGGGGTAGAAGATCGGTTGTTCGGGGAGTCTGGGTGGCCAAGCGCGCCAGTCTGATTCGCGAACCAGGTCCAGTTCTTCCGGGCCGGTCGGACGCCACAGTACGGTGGTCGGAATCTGTTGATCCGCCATCACTATCCCCCTTCGTCCTGCTCACTCGAACAACTGCCGACGGGTATCGTCGGAGCCCGACTGGAAATTGTGCCTGATTGCGGTTGTGTGTCAACGCAATTGAGCGCCGGGGGGTCGGCGGGGGATGGCTCTGTTGAGGATGTGGATATGAGCGTGCACATTCGAGCCTGCGGCATCGGCGATATCGATGCTGCGGCAAACGTTCTCGCGTCGGCGTTCGAGGACGATCCCTATGTCGGGTGGTTGCTTCCGGACTTTGGGTCGCGGGTGGCGCGGGCGAGGTGGATGTTCAGCGCGGTGACGCGGCACCATCTGCTGCACGGGCATGTCGATATCGCCGTTGATGCCGACGGAGCGGTGCGTGGTGCGGCGCTGTGGACCCCTCCCGGATGTTGGCGGCACACCGTTCGATCTCAGGCGCGCATGCTGCCGGATCTGTTGAAGGCGTTCGGTCCGCGTATCCCGTTGCTGGGATTGGCTGATCGCCAGAAGCAGCGCATGCATCCGAGTGAGCCGCACTGGTATCTACAGGCGATCGGGACCTCACCGGCCGCGCGAGGGCTCGGCTACGGTCGCTCGCTACTGGAATCGAAGCTCGCCCTGTGTGATCGAGAAGGTGTCTCCGCGTTCCTGGAGACCAGCAACAAGTCGAATCTCGCCTACTACGAACGCTTCGGATTCACGGTGTTCGACGAGATCACAATGCGTTTCGGCGGCCCACGAGCGTGGCTGATGTGGCGTCCTCCGCAGCCCGGTGGGCGATCGGTGATCTAGGTCTCGGCCCGGGAGGTTTACCCGTTACGTTGGCGATGGCGGCGGACTCGTTCGCGGTTGGCGCAGCCGCGGTCCGGGCAGTAGCGCATGGAATTGTTCTTGGTGGTGTCGGCGTAGTAGCGATGGCAGTCGTGGGCGGCGCAGAGCCGGATGCGGTCGGGGCCGCGGGCGATCAGGAATCCCATGAGGGCGGCGGCGGCTTCGGCGGCGATGTGGCGCCAGGCGGTGCTGGCTGGGGTGTGGAAGTCGATGTGCCAGGGGAGTCCGTCGTGGTTGGTGAGCCGAGGGGTGGCGCCCGCTTCGGCGGCGACGTGGTTGAGCAGTGGTGCGGCGTGGTCGGGGGAGGGGTCGCGGACGGCGCGCAGTAGATACGGGCGGATGCGGCGTAGGTGGGGGAGGTCCTCGTCGGAGATCTGTATATCGGTCGCGCCGTGGGCGCGAAGCAGTCGATCGACCGCGGCGACCGAGTCGAGGGTTTCCACTCCGGCTACGTCGGGGTCGCTGTTCACCAGGGCAAGTGCGAGCCCGATTCCCCACCACTTGTAATGCTCTATCTGCACTATGTCCATGTCGACAAGGGTAGCGGCCAGCTCGTAGCGTCCTCGGACATGGAGCCGCTCGGCTCCGTATCCGATTGTGAGGGAAGGACTTTCATGGACACCATGACGAACGCACGCAGCCGCTACCTCGATGAGGTGAACTGGCCGGAGCGGGTTCCCTATACCGAGCACATTCAGCGCGCGATCGACTTCCATTTCTCGTCCGAGACGGGTTCGGATTTCTGGATCGAGAAGTCGAAGTCATTCGACTTCCGCCTGAGCGATATCCGGACGCGGGCGGATCTGCTGCGATTCCCGGATGTGAGCACCGAATGGCGAACGGTCCCGGTCAACGCTCTCGTACCACGAGCGATGCGCCGCAACGGGATTCAGCCGTCGATCTTCGAGAGCGGCGGCACCACGGGCGCTCCGAAGCGCATCATCGACGCCGCCCAGTGGGAGAAGACCTCGGTGTGGACCGCGGACAGGCTGCGCGCACTCGGCGCTCCGGTCGACGAGGGCGGCATGATGTTCCTCGGCCCCACCGGCCCGCACGTGGTCGGCTACAGCAATACGGTCATGGCCAGACGCCTCGGCCTCGAGCTGTTCTGCATCGATCTCGATCCCAGGTTCGTGCGCCTGGCATTGCAGCGCGGCCATGATCAGGTCGCCGAGCTGTACGTCGAACACGTTGTTCAGCAGGCACAGTGGATTCTCGAATCACAGGACGTGCGGATCGTCTACCTGACCCCGCCGATTTTCGCCGCGATCGCGACGCGGCCGCAGGTCGCCGAATTGTTCAGGAAGAAAGTGCGTTTCGCGGTCTGGGGCAGCACATCGATGAACCCCGACACCCTGGCCCTGCTGCGCGAGGTGTTCCCCGACACCCAGATCATCGGCGGATACGGCAACACCATGATGGGATCCGCGCTCGAGGTCCCCGGCCTCGAGTACGAATTGCCCACGTTCCAAGCGTATTTCCCGTACACGGCGTGGTCGGTGCTCGACGAACACCGTGCACAGGTCGCGTACGGCGAACGCGGTCTCATCGCAATCCATGTGCTGACCCCCGAGGTATTCCTGCCGGTCAGCTACGAACGCGACGAGGCGACCCGCATCCGCTTCACCGGCGAAGAGGGCACCGATCTGGTGCAGAACGTGCAACCGCTGCCCGTCGCAGGCGAAGCCGTCATCGAAGGGGTCTACTGATGGACGGCTACCGCATCTCCCCGCTGATCGACGGAACCTACCACCCCGCCCGCACCGGCGAACCGATCCAGACCGTACGCGGCGAGAGCACCGGCCGACTCGATTTCGCTTCGGATCTGCTGACCGGCCTGACCATGAATCGACTGCGTGCCGCGCGCCCACAACCCTTGGCGACGCGCCTTCGCATCATCACCGACGCGGCCCGCCGGATCGCCGAGGAACCGGTCGACGGCCTCACCCCCATCGCGTATGCGCGAGCGCAGTCCGCGACCTCGGGCACCCCGCTCTCGGTGGTCACCCGATTCCTGGGTCAGGTCCGACCCGCCGCCCAGCAGGTGGCCGAGATCGTCGCCGCGGAACTGGCCCCGCAGCACTATGGCCCCGATCGCCGCGTCACAGTCAGCGTGCACCGCCGCGGCGAACTGGTCTGCGTGCTCTCACCCGCGAATCATCCTGGCGTGCACGTGGTTCTGTTCGAACTGGTGGCCCTCGGCTACAAAATCATCGTCCGCCCGTCCCGCCGTGACCCGTTCACTCCGGCGCGAATCGTGCGGGCCCTGATCGATGCCGGTCTCGCCGAAGACACCATCGCGCTGCTGCCGACCACGCAGGAGGACGCCCACCGACTGGTACAGGGTTCCGACAGATCGGTGGTCTACGGCGGCCCCGATATTGCCCGCCGCTACGAGAACCGCCCGGAGGTGCTCGTCCAAGGCCCGGGCAACTCGAAAGTCCTCGAATTGCCCGGCGCTGACCAGGATCGTCTCTCCGAACTACTGATCACCTCCACCGCCGACGGTGGCGGCGGCCAATGCCTCAATGCCAGCGCCGCTCTCGTCGACGACCCCGCCGCCCTGAGCCCAATCATCGCAACAGCTTTGGCGCGTCTGACGATCGGCCGCCCCGACGACGAATCCACTCGGATCCCGGTATTCCCCCTCGCCCAAGCCCACCGCCTCGCCGAACTGACGGCGACCGTGCACGGCGGTCAACCCACCGATCATCTCGTCGACCTCGCTGACGGCTCCGCCGCACTGTGCCCGGTGATCTCGATCGCGACCCCCGAAGAGCCCTTGCGCACAACGGAACTCCCATTCCCCGCACTCCGCCTCCACCCCGCGGTCCCCAACCTCGATCCCGCGCGCCTCGGCCGCACCCTCTCACTCGCCATCCTCGGCGGCACCCCCGACCAAACCACCGCCTACCTGGCGGCGAACAACATCCGCAACGTCTTCACCCACGGAACCCCCACCACCCACTTCACACCTGGTGCGCCGCACGACGGCTCGATCATCGACCATCTCACCGAGCGAAAGACCTCGAATCATTCACCGGCCGAAAGGAGTTCATAGCAGCCACCGACGGCTTGCCGCGCAATACTTGCGGGATGGGGAACCGCTGGGTTGGAGTGACCATCGACTGCATCGACGTGGAACGAGTCGCCGGCTTCTGGAGCGCACTGCTCGATCGCGAGCGTGGACCGTCCGAGCCCGGGTGGGTCTACCTCGGCAGCGCAGGTGATCAGTTGCCGCGTCTGGTCTTTCAACCGGTGACCGAACCCAACCACGGCAAGGTACGGATCCACCTCGATATCGCCGTCGACGATATCGAGGAGGGGATCGCACAGGTGATCGCGCTCGGCGGCCGGTTAACCGGTGAGCGACATGACTACGACGCGGGGGTGGTGGTCGTGATGGCCGACCCCGAGGATCACGAGTTCTGCCTGGTCCAGTACTACTGACCCGCGACGCATCGGGGTGGTCAGTCGAGGCAGAACTCGTTGCCCTCGATGTCCTGCATCACCAGGCACGATTCATTGACGCCATCGGCGCGCAGCAACTCCACCCGCACCGCACCGAGTGCGACCAGCCGCGCGCATTCGGCCTCGAGTGCGTCCACCCGCTCGTCACCGACCAGCCCCGTCCCGACGCGCACATCGACATGCACCCGGTTCTTGACCACCTTGCTCTCCGGAACCCGCTGGAAGTACAGGCGCGGACCCACACCCGAGGGATCGACGCACGACACACCCTGGTGCTCGTATCCCAATACCTCGCTCCAGAACCGAGCGACCCGCTCAGGATCCGCGCAGTCGAAGGTGATCTGAACCTGTTTGACCGATGGCATTGGTCAAACCTAAAGGCACAGCCGGGTTCTCTCCAGAATTCGACTCGTCCGGTGTCGAAGCGAACACCACGTAGCGCAGATACCAGACCAGCATCAGACCCGAACTGATCGTGTGGAACAGGTGCAGCGCCCAGATCGGCCCCGGGGGCAGGTCCAGCACGTACACCATGTAGACCAGGTTGCCGATGTTGGCCAGCGCGATATTCGCCGGGCTGTACGAGCGCACATCCCTGGTGCGTCGCGCTTTGGCCAGCATCGGCAGCGTGCTGGAGGCGAAAACCGCGCTCGCGACCGCACCCGCGATGACGGGAACCTCCATGGTCGAACTCTCCTGATGAATAGTGGTCAGTGAACGTTGGCGGCGGTATGCGGGCCGAATTCGCCGGCGATCGTCGTGACGAGGTTCGCGGGGAAACCGCCGCGGCGAGCATGCTCGCGAATGGCGTCCTCGTCCTCGGCCTCGTGCAGGCAGTAGAGCTTGTCGCCCGCGACGTAGGTGGTGATCCAGCGATACGGCACACCGAGCGAAGACATTGCGGCATTGGACTTTTCGGCGATCACCGCGAGTTCGGCGGGGGTGAGGTCTTCCGCTCCGGGGATCTCTCGTTCGATGAGAAAGCGCTTCATGATGTGTACTCCTGTCCGGTCCGGCGCTGTCGCGTCCGGTGACCTCTACGCTCGGCCATTCGGGAACGGAATTCATGGGGATCGATTCCCCATCTTGGGCCGGTAACATCCCCCAGGTGAGGCTGACCGAGCGGGAAAACGAGCTGGCAGAGCTCAGCGCTCGAGCGGACCGGGCCCGTACCGGGCAGGGCGGGGCCGTGCTGGTGCGCGGTGAATCCGGTGCGGGAAAGACCGCGTTCGTGGAGACCTTTCTCGACAGCTGGTGTGCGGACGAGCGGGTGCTGTGGGGAGCCTGCGATCCGCTGTCCACACCCCGGCCGCTGGGACCGCTGCACGATCTCGCGGATCGCTTCGATGACCGCACCCGCACGCTATTGCGCAACGGGGACCAGTCGTACGACATCTTCGCCGCGGTCTTCGACGCATTGCGTGAGATTCCCTCGGTGCTGGTGGTGGATGATCTGCAGTGGGCCGATCAGGGCACCATCGATCTGTTCCGATTCCTGTTGCGCCGCATAACCAATACCCGACTGCTGCTGATCGGTATCGCGCGTGATGACGAAGTCGGCGTCGTTCATCCGCTGCGCGGACTGCTCGGCGATATCGCGCGCTCCCCGCACGCCTGCCCGCTCACCGTGCCACCGCTGAGCTTGACGGCGGTGACGACGCTGGCGGGGGATCGGCCCGTGGATCCGCACTGGTTGTATCGGGTGACCGGCGGCAATGCCTTCTTCGTCTGCGAAATGCTCGATCACCGCACCGGTGAGCTGCCCACCACCGTGCGCGATGCCATTCTGGCTCGCACCGCCGGATTGGACACTGCCGCTTGGGATCTGCTGCATTTGCTGACCTGCGCACCCGGTGCCATCGCCGATCATCTGCTCACCGATCTGGGTGTCACGCTGCCTGCGCTGCGCGCACTCGATGACGCCAAACTCATCAAGCGCGACAACCGAGGTGTGGCCTTCCGGCATGACCTGTGCCGCCTGGCCATCACCAGCGTCATCCCGCCCGGTGCCGAGCCGAGCCTGCACCGCCGATTCATCGAAGCCCATTACGCGACAGCACAACCCGATCCCGCCGTGATCACCCATCACGCGGTGGGAGCCGGTGATCGTGCGCTGATCACCAAGGCCGCCGCACAGGCGGGGTACACCGCGGCGCGCTCGGGCGCGCACACCCAGTCGACCGAATTCTTCCGTCTCGCACTGGAAGACCGTGATCTGCCGCCTACGATGGAAGCGGAATTGCTCGAATCGCTGGCTGACGAGTACTACCTGATCGATCGTCTCGATGACGCGATCACCGTGTGCCGCAACGCCATGCGCCTGCGCGAGGCAATGCTGTCGAACGCTGCGGTGAGCGCCGATCATCACGCCCTGGCGGTCTACGAGTGGTACAACGCGAACCGCGTGGTGGCGGACACCCATGCGGCCGCCGCGCTCGCGGTCCTCGACGGCGATGCCGAATCTGCCACCCGAGCTCGCGCCGGATACGCGTTCGCGTTGCAAGCCTTCCTGGCCGTCCAGTCCAGCGAACTCGGCACAGCCACGCGACTGCTCGCTCGCGCCCGCGAAATCGCAAGCATCGCAGGCGATCCCCTGCTGAGCGTACGAGTGGAGGTCATCGAGGGCATCTGTGGAGTCCTCGCCGGAGTGCCGGTCGCCCGCGAGGACCTGCTGCGTCTGCTTGCCACCGGCCCGAAGCACATCGACGAAATCTATTCCAGCGGTTACACGAACCTGTCGTACTTCGACGTCGAACAGCGCCGACTCGGAGCCGCCACCGAACTGCTCGACACCTGCCTGCCCCTGATGATCGAACACGATCTGCCCGTGTGCCATGTCGTGCAACTGGGTTCGCGCAGCCGACTCAAACTGCTCACCGGCGATTGGCAGGGCGCGCTCGCCGATGCAGACTCGGTACTGGACAGTCCCGGCGCACCCCTGGCCAGGGTCTGGCCGCTGCTGATCCGCGCCATGGTCGCACTGCGCCGCGACGGAAACGACCACGGCGATATCGATCGCGCCTGGCAGCTCGCCAGCCGTTACGGCGAGCCGGTGCGCATGCTGCCGGTGGCGTCGGCAATCGTCGAGAAGTACTGGCTGACAGGGGTTCCCGACGACCGTCTCGATGAATGCCGGGCACTGCTCGACACCGTACCCACCCTCGGATTGGAATGGGCACGTGGCGATTTGGCCATCTGGCTCCGCCGAATCGGCACGCCAGCCGACACCGAATCCGTAGCCGAACCCTATCGGCTGCTCGCGGCCGGACAGTACGAATCCGCCGCCGCGGCCTTCGAAACCCTCACCACCCCTTACGATCTCGCACTGGCGCTGGCCGACTCCGGCGAAACCGCCCCCGCCCGTCGCGCCCTGGACATCCTCGACCGTCTCGGCGCACACGCGGTCGCCGCCAAGGTCCGCTACGACCTGCGCGCGAACGGTGCCCGCGATATCCCCGCACCCCGCCGCGCCACCACCCTCGCCAACCCGATGGGTTTGACCACCCGTCAGATCGAAGTGCTGCGCCTACTCGAAACCGGCCTCACCAACGCCGAACTGGCTGAGCGACTGTACCTTTCGGTGAAAACCGTGGATCACCACGTCTCCGCCGTCCTGACCAAGCTCCAGGTCGCCAATCGCCGCGACGCGGTACGCCGGGCCAGGGAATCCGGACTACTGCCTTGATCGCGAGCGCTAAAGCCCTTGGTTCGAGGTGGCGCAGGCGCTCGCGCTCGCGGGAATCCCGTTACCGAAGGCGCACCACAGGTCGTGGAACAGCTTGTTGGTGCCCGACCCGGCATTGAGGATGCTGCTCCCGGTAGCGGTGCTTCCGGTTGGGGAGCTTCCGGTTTCGGCGAAGCCGGCCGTGGCGGGACCGGCCAGTGCGGTCAACGCCGCGGCGGCGGCAAGGGCGGCGAAAGTGGTGCGCAAAGGTGTTCTCATGCGCGGGAATCCTACTGAAATGAATTGATTTCAGATTGTCGAATCGTTGCCCCCGAAATCGGGGGCAACCGAGCAGAACGCCGCGTGTGCGGAGTTTTGCTCGCCTCCACGGTGTTTCGGGAGGCTGACGCAGCAGTCAAATACCGCGTATTCGCGTGCGGTTCGCTACCGTGCTTGGGGTGCAACGGATAACGGCTCTGGTGTGTGGGGTTCTGCTCGGTTTCGCGGTGCCGCAGGCGGCACACGCGGAGACACCGGCGGCCTATGAGGTCGAGACGGTGCCCTCGACCGGGGCGCTGTTCTATCCCAGTGTCTCGGGTGTGGGACCGCGTATCGGTGCCCCGCATTTCTGCTCGGCCAGTGTCGTCGCTTCGCCGTCGCATGATCTGCTGGCGACCGCCGCGCACTGCGTCCTCGGTCCCGGTGCCCTCATCGAATTCGCGCCACTGCTGCACGATGCCGAACTCCCGCAGGGGGTTTGGACGGTGACCAGCATGTACATCGACCCCGCGTGGCAGGAATCCTTCGACCCGCGCCATGACCTCGCGATTCTGCGGGTCGCCCCGCGCGACGGCAAGCGGATCGAGGATGTGGTGCCGGGGTTGCCGCTCGGCACCCCGCAGTCCGGCACACCGGTAACGGTCAGCGGCTACCCGATGGGTAGCCGTGGCCGTCCACTCACCTGCACAGCGCCTTTGGAGACGACCGCGGATGGTTCCGCGCTGCACTGCACCGGATTCGGTGAGGGCACCAGCGGCGGCCCCTGGGTCCAGAACGGTCAGCTCGTCGGCGTAATCGGCGGACCCGAACAGGGCGGCTGCACCCCCGACGTCGAATACAGCTCACCCTTCGGCCCCGACACCCAAGCCCTGCTCGCCCGCGCCGCCGCAGGCGGGAAAGGCGACGTGCTCCCGGTCGGTTTCACCGCGAACCGCTGCTGACACCCGCCGCGTCTTGCTCAACGCGGCGATGCGAAGTCAGCGGTAGAGATGGCTTGTCCGGTAGATCGGGTGATTTGCGCCAGTGCCAGCTCGTGCAGGGTGGAGTTGTAGTCGGCGACGGCATCGGAGACAACGAACAGCTCGATATCTCGTGCCAAGGCGTCGAAGCTTGTCGCGACGATGCCCTGGGATGCGAAAACACCGCAGACGACAAGCTGGCTCCTGCCCTGCCGACGCAGCTCCACCTCGAGGTCGGTGGCATAGAACGCGCTGAGGGATCGCTTGCGGACCCAGGGCACCCCGGGCTCGTCCATCCCGCTCAAACATGACCGGGCCGCCTCGCTCGCGTCCGGACCCTGCCCCCACAGCAGTCCGCCCAGACCGCGCTGCCGTGTCTCGGTGGCGGGGCGCGGTGCCGAGGCGATAACCGGCACATTCTGGCTGAGAGCCCAATCCACGATCGTTCGACATCGCTCGACCACCACGGTCCCGGTCTGCGGGGCAAGCACGTTCACGTAGTACGGGAGCAGATCGTGCACCAGGACCGCGCATCGATCGCGCTCGAGCTGCCAGCCCACTCCGCCGCGAAAGTCGGCGAACAGCGTCGGCTCGTACGGCTGAATATCAGCGGCGAAGGTGACCATGCTGTTGATATTTTCAGAGTTGCTCCAGGGGAGGATGACCGTATGCACACAGGCGAAGCCCACATCGACGACACGGGCAATATCTTGGTTGCGCCCGAGGTGCCGCTGATCGAGGACTTCTTCGGGTCCACGATCACGCCCGAGGAGTTTGCGCGCGGTTCAGACGATCTCGCGCGCACGAGCGTGTATCTGTGCGGTGATGTCTCGGAGATCAATGCCGGCCGATTGCGTTCGGCGGGGCGGGTATTCGTCATCCGGGAGCTGTCGCGCGGGTTTCGCGAGGACAGCGACGTGTGGACGCCGATCAACCTCGGCCAGGTCCCGGTCCGTGTTCATAACGCCGGTGTTCTCTACCGCCGTTTCTTCGAGCTCGGCGACGATCACTTCGGGCGGATCCAAGCTGAGCATGAGTTCCAGTCTCTGACGGAGTCGACCAAACCTGGAACGGCTCACCGCAGCGGCATCTACCTGACCCCGGTCACCCGCAGTGGTGCGGACCTGCGGTTCCGGCTACTCCGCTGCTCGACGAATCTCTCGGGCCCGACCGAGACTTTCCGCGCGACCGATACGAGCATCGTCGAGGCCCTGAATCGCGAGGCCGCCAACATCTTTGACGGTCATGCCCCGCTCAATCACGTGCTCGCGCAGATCTATCACAACACCCGTGCCACGGCCGAGCGTAAGCAATCCAAGGCCAAGATCTCGGCGCACGCGGATAAGACCAAGGACATGCCCGGCAACGGCATCATGGCCTTCTGCACGTTCTATGACGGGCTCGACAACTTGCGGCCCATGGCCGATGACGCGTTCGACTTCGGGTTGAAGAATGCCAGCGGGCTGACGAGTCTTCGTTTCCGCCTGAAGGATTCGGTCGAAGCGAGTGACGGGTTGCCCGCGCAGTTCACCGTGACCCTGTACCCCGGGTCGGTGTTCTTCATGCCGCTGTCCACCAATCGTCTGTACACCCATGAAATCCGGCCCTCGATGCTGGACGCGGAGGTGCTGCCGACCCGCTTGGGGTATGTGGTGCGCTGTTCGAATACCGAAGCCGTGCACAAGGATGGCCGGACCTTCCTCGACCGGGACGGCGAGCTGGTCGAGCTCGGTCCACCCACCGAGGAGGGTATGGACGAGTTGCGCAGGCTGTACGCCGAGGAGAATCGCACCGCATCGTTCATCGACTACGGCGACCGATTTCTCTTCAGCATGAATACGGGGGATTACGTTGCTCCCCGAGCCTAGATTTATCGACGAGATCGCTTCGTACACACTGCCTTCCGAGCAAGACCTATTCTCAGAACTCTCCGAGTCGGTCCAGTGGGAGGAACTGGGAAAAGGCCGCAGAGGGGCCACGCTCGTCAAACCCGATGCGGCGGAAGGTGTTCCGCTGGTCCGCACCACAACCCGATACGGCGCACCGGCACAACGCTTCCGGACGGTTCATGAGGTTCTGGCACAACAGATTCAGGCGCGCGCGGATCTCCCGATCGCTTTCAACAACGCTCTCATCGAGACCTACACCAACGCCTACGCCACCATGGGTAGCCATTCGGACCAAGCCCTCGACCTGGCCGACGACTCGTTCATCGCCGTCTTCTCCTGCTACCGCAATCCCGAACCGGTCCCGCCGAGGAAACTGATCGTCGAACCGAAGGGATCCACTGAGAAGTTCGAAATCCCTTTGGCCCACAACGGAATCGTGGTGTTCTCGGTAGCCACGAACCGCCGACTCAAACACAAGATCGTGCTGGATGCGCCCGCCCGCGCAGCGGAGAACCAATGGCTGGGCGTGACCTTCCGAACCTCGAAAACCCTCATCGCCTTCCGCGAGGGTCAGCCGTACCTCCCAACGGGCGTACCCCTCACCCCGGCCGACGATGATCAGCAACGCGAGTTCTTCCAACTCCGCCGACGGGAGAACAACGAAACCGATTTCACCTACCCGCCACTGACATACACCGTCAGCGCGAGCGACCTGATCCCGCCCATTTGATCTGCGCCGCAACGCAATTCACCGCCCTAGCGGAGCTCGTTCGCAAGTCGCCGAGCTCGCTCACAATTTTCCCCATCCGTCCGGGTGCTGGCACTGGGAACCTCGGCGTACACCACCTTGTCGCCGAATCGCACCACCACCCCGTGAGCGGGGCTGCGGGGGCTCTTGGTGACGGTGCAGAACGCTTCGTCGCCGAACCGGATGTCGTTCAGGAAGAAGGTTCTCAGCGCTTGTGTCTCCTGGGTATCACGGGCGCGGGCCTTGTCCCGCTCGAGTCGGAATACCGCCGCCGCATCGTTCGCTGAATACGTTCTGGTGAACAGCATGCGGCTGCCACCGCGGTCGCCGTCCCCCCATCCGCTGATATCCCGAGTGCAAAGATCCCCATCCGCCAGCACACTCTTGCCGAGCGCCGAATACGAACCCGGCCCGTCGTAATCGAACCGGTCGACCGTCGTTCCCGCACCCAGCACTCGGACGACATCCCTGTCCGAAAGCTTCTGACACCCATCGCTGAATTCGTTGAGCAGCGGAAGCGCGTAGTAGGTAGCCACGATCGACCCGGCCAGCGCAACCGCCGCCGTCACCATGAGCGCCACCGTCGCCAGTGCTTTCCGGGGCGTCAGCGTCCGCTTGCGGGTGACCGGGGCCTGGAAACGCCCGAGCAGCCACTCATTGGACTCCATCGATACCCCTAGCAGCGTTCATACTGACGGACATACGGCTGCGACTCCGGTGCGACTTCGACCTCGGCGCTCTGGCAACCACCGACCATGACCGCGAAGTTGAGGGCCTGGCGAAGATGAATCGTGTAGTCGACGACGGCACCGGGCCGGGCCAGGTATCGAAGATGCCGATCGGCGAGTTGCGTGACCTGTGCCGCGCTGAATTGCTTTCCGGCAGGCGGAAATATCGAAACCTCGAGCGTGCGGCCCGCTTCGCCGATCGGATCGTATACCGACACCTCGACGAAGAACGGGGTGGGTTTATCGGTCAGCAACCATTCCCACAGCTCGAGTTCGCCATCGGACGGAAAGCGGGGGCGGCGATCCGACTGGTCCAGAGCCGGTCCCAGTTCGGAGTGCATCGGCACTGTCCGATCCTCATGAACGGGCGACACTTTCCAGTCGTTGGACGCCAATTCGGGAAACTCCCGAATGATTCGCCGCATCGCCGCCGTCGCCCGGTGCGGTTCCGAGTCGGAGCCCGCACGGACGCTGATGGATTCGGTCAGACCGTCCGGGTCGCCGGTGGGTTTGAAGCCGCTGGTGGACCAGTGAATCTCCGCGCCGGTCCCGGCCGCTGATACTCGAACCCAGGTTGACGCCGAATTCTCCTGCACATCCACCTGCTTGCCGAATCGCCACGAACCGGAATAGACGTCCGCTCCCCGGTTGAGATAGAGCAGTGTCGAATCGCCCTGGTAATGCTCCGGAAGCTGCTGAGCACCCATCGCGCGCACCACGGCCGCGGCCTCGTCCGGTGTGGCCTCATCCTCGAGCTCCACGTCGAGCCGGGAGGTGTAATACGGGTTGCCGCCGACCGTGTGGTACTGGAAACCATGTGACGCGTCGGCCACTCCCGGAAGACCCCGGATGGCGGTCGCGATCACGCGTGACCAGCTCTCCCGCTCGGCCCGATCGGGTCCCTGTGCCACACATCCCGTCAGCAGGACCGCCGCCAAAACAATGACGGCCGTGCGTATTCTGAAAGCCTTCACTTCGATGATCATGATCGAAGGGAACGCTGACAGCTCGCGGCGGTGTGCCGATAGACCCCGATTCCAGGGGCAGAACCGCTGCGAGTCAGCAGGATTCGGTTAGTGCGGATAGACGGACTCGTCGATGTCGTAGGCCGGTAGGAGGCGAGTCGGCGTATCGGCGTCCTCACGCGCCCATTCCGCCACATCTCGACAGCGCGCGAAGGTGACATCACCGCACTCCTGCGCGTATGCGATCAAGTTGCGCAGGGCCAGCATTCGCCCCGGGCGGCCGGTGAGGAACGGGTGCATGCACACGTTGAACAGACAGCGATAGTGACGCATGCCGTCGAGTTCGGCGCGCCACATTTCCTCGACCTTGACCGGGGATTCGATGACCGAGCCGATGCGCGGTTCGGGCAGGTAGGCGTACTGCTCCCAATCGTCGAGGGACCAGTGCACGGGCAGTTCCACGACCGGGCCGTGCGGGGTCTCCACTTGGTACGGACGGTCATCACCCATCAGCGACGAGTCGTAGCTCAAGCCGTATTCCCTTACCAGGGAATGAGTTTCGAGGCTGGCACTCCACATGGCGGCACGATGCCCGGTGATTTCGATGCCCTGTGCGGTGAACACATCCATCGCGCGTTCGAAATCGGCGCGCTCGGCACCCGGGGGCAGCGAAGTAGGCGCGCGGTGGCTGTAGGAATGATGCGCGACCTCATGTCCGCGCTCGACGATCGAGGCGGCCAAGCCGGGCCGCTGTTCGGCGACCCATCCGGGAACGAAAAACGTTGCGGGGATGCTCATCTCGTCGAGCAGGTCTAGAATGCGCGGCACGCCCACATCGGGTCCGTAGGACTGATGCGACATCACCATCGGCTGTTCGGCGAAGCGCCGGCCCTCGGCGAGGATGGGGGTTTCCGCATCCACGTCGAAGGTCAGCGTCGCCACCGCGGCCGCGCCACGGGTCCAAGTGGGTGTGCTCATTCGCCGACGCGTTCCCGCCACGCCGCGGTGGAGTCCAGGTTTGCCATGGGATGCAGCATCTCATGATCGAATGCGGCCAATTCGGACCCGGCCTCGACCCGACGCGGCAGATCCGGATTCGCGAGCGCGCCGGTGCCCAGCGACAGCACGTCCGCGTGCCCGCCATTGAGCACATCGGCGGCCTGCGGCAGATTGTGCATTCCGCCATTGGCGATCACCGGGCGGCCGGACACTTCGCGCGCCAGCTTGGTCACGGTGGTGCCGCTGGCGAGTGTGGCGGTCTCGAGGAAATTGCGACCCTCGCTGGCGATATGCAGGTAGCTCGCATCGCGCAACGCGGAGAAGATAATGCGCGCGTCATCCTCGCCGCCGGGCCAGCGGTAGACGAAATCGTTGACCTTGGTCTGCGACAGCCGCACTCCGACGGGGAAGTCGCCGAGCTCCTCGCGGATCGCGTGCAGCACCCGCACGGTGAGCCGAATGCGGTTCTCGACCGAACCGCCGTATTCATCGGTGCGCTCATTGGTGTAGTCGGTGAGGAACTGATCGAGCAGATAGCCGTTGGCACCATGGATTTCGACGCCGTCGAATCCGGCCGCACGGGCGTTGCGCGCCGCGGTGACGAATCCGGCGACGACCTGCTCGATATCCGCGGCGGTCATCTCCCGGGGTGCGCCCCACGCACCGCCGACACCGCCGTAGTCGACCATCATCTGCCCGCGCGGTGCCACCGCGGACGGGCCGATCGTCTCGAATCCCCGCTCATTGCCCTGGGAGATCGCCCCGGCGTGCATGAGCTGGGCGACGATCGGCGAGCCTTCGGCGTGCACGGCGTCGACCACCGCGCGCCAACCGGCGATGTGCTCCTCGGTGACCAGGCCGGGCTGGTTGAAGTAGCCCTGGCTGTGGGCGGCGTCGGGGTAGATCCCCTCGGTGATGATCAGCCCGAATCCGCCTGCGGCGTAGGCGCGGTAGTACTCGGCCATCTGCTCGGTGGGCGTGCCGTCGGGGGTCGCGGAGATCCGGCTCATCGGCGCGACGGCGAAGCGGTTGCGCAGGTCCAGCGTATCCAGGCCGGTCGGTGCGAGTGCGGGGTGGGTGAGTTCGGTGGTGGTCATCGCTTCTCCTCGGTATCGGTGGGCAGCAGGGTCATCGCCAGTGGTGTGGGTCGAGCGCCGTTGATGGGGTTGTGGTCTTGGGGGCATGCGGAAACCACCACCAGGCAATCCATTTCGGCGCGGAAGGTGATGGCGTCGCCGGGCGCGGTGGCGGCCTCGAGCCAGGTCAGGCTCTCGTCCGCGGCGACCGGAATGCGCATGAAGACATTGATCGGCTGCGGAATGACCGGCGGCGCCGCGTATCCCAGCTCGATGAGCGCCCGCGTCAGGTTGTCCGCACAGCTGGCGTGATCCGGATCCCCGTATGCCGCATAGCGTTCCGGATCGCACGCGGCGATCAGCATGTCGTGCACACCGGGGGAGGTGTCATCGACATAGGACAGGATCGGCCGCCGCCGATTGGTCACGAACGATTCCCCGAGTGCGGGAAACAGCCGCGCCGTATGCGTACGGGTATGCGAGGCGCTGTGGTACTCGGTGAGATCGTCCGCGTTGTAGGCGAACACATCACCCACCTGGCCGCCGTCGATATCGGTGATCCGCACGCGTTGCCCGGCCCGCACGACCACCGATCGGGCTCGCCCGGCCGGTATGGTCACCGGCTCCGGATAGCTCAGCAATGTCATGGGACTCAGTCAACCGAATCCGAGGCTGCTCGGATATGGATGAGTACACAGTGTCTGGCTCGGAGGGTGGATGTTTCACCATCCCGCGCCGGGAATAATGCTCAGTATGGTTCCGCTGTATGACCACCGCCACATCCATGACCCGGGCGCTCGCAGCGGGTGACACAACCTCGGCTCAGCTGGCAGCCGCGGCCATCGACCGTGCGCGGCAACCGGAATCGACCGCGGTCCTGCTCACCCTCACCGCGGACCGCGCCCGCTACCAGGCCGAAGCCGCCGACCGCCGCCGCGCCCGCGGCGCAGCACGCGGTGATCTCGACGGAATCCCGATCGCCTGGAAAGACGTCTTCGACATTCAAGGCACCGTCACCACCGCCGGCTCGGCAAGTCACCTGCACGACGCTCCGGCGGCCGTCGACAGTCACCTGGTCCGCCGTGCCCACGACAGCGGCCTGATCACCCTCGGCAAAACCAACCTCAGCGAATTCGCCTTCTCCGGTCTCGGGGTGAATCAGTACTTCGGCACTCCGATCAATCCCGTTGCCCCGGAACGGGTTCCGGGTGGCTCCTCGTCGGGTTCGGCGGCCGCGGTAGCGCGCGGCATCGTCCCCCTCGCGGTCGGCACCGACACCTCCGGATCGGTCCGAGTCCCCGCCGCCTACTGCGGCATCATCGGTTACCGCGCCACCCCGGGCCGCTACGGCCCCAACGACTTCGCCCCGCTATCGGCCACACTCGACAGCATCGGGCTGTTCGCCACCACCGTGGACGACATCATCGCCCTGGATCGAATCCTCGCCCCCGGCGAGCACGACGACCCACCGAGATCCCGCCGATTCGTCATCCCGGCCGGAGAATGGACCGAGGACCTCACCCCCGAGATCGCCGCCGACTTCCACGCCGTCGTCGCCGAAATGCGTTGCGCCGAAACAGATATCCGCATCCGCTCTATCCCGTCGCTGGACACCGCCCAGAAGCTGATGGACAGCCACGGCACCATCGTCGGAGCGGAAGCGCACCGCCTGCATCGCCATCGTCTCGACTCCACCTTGCCGATCGAGCCCACGACCCGTCGCCGCCTCGAAAACAACGCGCACACAGCCGATTCCCTCGCCCCGGTCTATGCCGCCATGTGCGCATTACGTGCCGACTTCGCCGCCGAACTCGACGGTGCGACCCTGCTGTGCCCGACCGTGCGCCACGCACCCCCGCGCCTGTCCGAGCTGAGCGACCCGGCCCACTATGACAACCTCAACGCCTCCACCCTGCGCACCACCATGGCACTGAGCTATTTGGGCGCGTGCGGAATCACCCTCCCGATCCGGACCTCCGCCTCCCGCCCTCCCTCCGGCCTGTTGCTCTCCCGCCCCTCCGGCCACGACGCCGAACTCCTCGCGCACGCCGCCGCCATCGGTCCGCAACGGCGGATTCTCACCTAGCCCTGATGATCGCCGAAAAGCAGGACGCGGTGCTCGAGGCGAATGTGAAGTGGCGAATCGTCCCGCCTTTCACCCGATTCGAATGCGGCCGGAGTAGCTGAGTGGTGACCAGGTGTGCATCGGGGGATCGCGTTCCGTTCACCGAAATGCCTTAGCGTCCCGGGCTCGTGAGGTTTGGCGCGGAGATCGAGCCGCGAAGAGATGTTCGGGTGTGGGGAATCGTCACCGCGCTGGGGGTGGTGGCGGGTTATGTAGCGGTGCTGCTGGCGGATGCGCGGCACTACTACACCGATGACACCGAGGCGCAGTACGCGCCGATGTGGGTGCTGCTGGGAAATGAATTGCGTGCGGGCCGGTTTCCGGGACTGGTGCCCTGGGAGTGGATGGCGGGGAACTACTCCCTGGAAGAGGCGGCGCTGTTCAATCCGCCGCAGTTGCTGGTGTATCTGATAGCGCCGTCGGTGGACAACCTCGCGGTGTACGCCACCGCGGTGAAACTGGTGTTCTCGATCATCGCCGGGCTGGGCGTCTATCGAGTCTGTCTCGCATACGGTGCCGCACCGAGGTGGGGTGCGGTCGCGGGCATCGCGTTTCCGCTGAGTGGGTGGTTCCTGTTCTTCGATCAGGCCAGCTGGTTCACCTCGCAGACGGGCACGACCTGGCTGCTGCACGCCTGGGCGTCGGCGGTGTTGTACGCGCGCGGCCGGAGCGGGCCGATTCCGGTGTTCGTCTTCCTCTGGCTGACCTTGACGATTCAGTACGTCTTTCCGGGAGTCGAAGCGGCACTGATGATTCTGGCGGTGGTGGCAGGTGAGCTGATTTACCAACGCAATTGGGCTGGGCCGGGACGGCTGGCGATGGCGGCGGCGTGTGCGGGGCTGGCCGGACTGATCGCGAACCTGCCACTGCTGCTGTCCTCGCAGGTGACCTGGCGCGGGGATGCGCGGATTCGCAACGAATCACTGCTGACGGTGCCGTGGTCGGAGTCGCTGAACGCCAGTTTGCCCAGCACCACACCGGCTTTCGAGGGGTGGTGGGGCTTCGTGCAACCGCTGCCGATGGTGTACATCGCATGGTTCCTGATCCCCGCGCTGGCGTTCATCGATTGGCGGCAGGTGTGGCCGAACGCGCGTGCATACAGCGGAATCGCGCTGTTCGCGGGCGGCATGCTGATGTGGACGGCCGGTCCCGGCGCGATCGGCCCGCTGCGCTGGCCCGCCCGGGTCTTGCCGCTGGTGGCGGCCGGACTGCTGGTGCTGGTGTGCGTATTGCTCAGTCGCCATGGCGTTTTCGCGTCCGTTCGGCGCCGGGGAATCGCGGCGGCCGTGCTGATCAGCCTGTTGTTCGTCCGATCCCTGTCCGCCGCACCGGATTTGTGGCTTCGGCATCTGCTCGCGGTCGCGACGGTGACCGCGCTCGGCGCGGCCGTGGTGTGGACGGCCAAGACCAAGGGGACCGCGGTGGCCTGCGCACTGACCATTCTTGCGATGTTCCCGATAGCCTTCGCGCAGGTGGAAGCCGCGCCGACCACTCCGATGTCCTACAACTTCCCAGCCAAGCGCTCGGACATGGCTGCGGCATTCCCCGAATTCCCGGGACTCACACTGCAACTCGCGGACCGCGCCCTCATCGCACCTGCGGACCGGAGTCTGGATCGTGCCTACGGTTCCCTGTCGATCGGCAGCTACGCCAAGGCGGTCGGCCCGCGCTATGTGAACGCCTACACCCCGGTCGGGCACGCCGCCTTCAGCGCACTGCTGTGCATGGCATGGGACGGCAGCACCTGCCCCGATGCCGCGCGCCGCGCCTTCGATATCGAATCATCCACGGGCGCACGCATTGTCGATCTGATGAAGGTCGATCGCGTTGTCCTGCACCGCGCCCAGTATCCGAACGCGGGCCAGGACAGTCCGGTGCCGGGCTGGAAATGGGTACCGTATCCGGGCCACGAACAATTCATCGCGGTTCTCGAACGCGAGAACGGCCCGATCTCCGCGACCAACGGCGATATCGCCCATACCGAGAATGTGACCATCGGCGCGGCCGCGGTCGACGGCGTCACCTCGCATACCCGGGTCAGCTCATCCACCGGCGGCCGCGTCGTCTCCTCCCGCCTGGCTTGGCCCGGACATCGAGTGACGCTGAACGGCAAACAGATCGCGCACACCGCCATCGCGGGCACCTTCCTGGCGGTCGACATTCCCGCGGGCACCGATCGAGCCGATCTGACATTGAGTTGGATGCCCCCGGGGTGGCAGATCGGCTTGTCCACCGCGACGGCCGGTGTCGCCGGGGTGGGTCTGCTGCATTGGGCTCACCTGCGCCCGAGACGCCGCTCACCCAACCTCCCGGCAACCGAGGCGGCCGTGCACGACGTAGCCCGGCCCAGTTTACAGTTCCCTTAGGGAACTCAAAGTGCTACCGTCTGCTGATGAGCTTCATTCAGCGCTTCGACCACATCGGCATCACCGTCGCCGACATCGATGCTGTGACGGCGTTCTTCGTCGGCCTCGGCCTCGAGGCGGACGGCAAAATGGCCGTCGAAGGTGAGTTCCTGGATACCGTGATCGGCACCACCGGCGCCGCCACCGAGATCGTCATGTTGCGAGCGCCCGGCGGTGGAACAACCCTGGAGCTGTCCAGTTTCACACGCCCGCAACACCTTCCGGGCTCCGCCTCGGCCCCCGCCAACGAACTGGGCCTGCGCAACGTCGCCTTCGAGGTCAAGGATTTGCAGGCCGCGGTGGAACATGTCACCGCGGACGGCTACTCCCTGGTCGGCGGCATCGGCGAATTCGAAGGCAGCTGGCGCATGGCCTACGTGCGCGGCCCCGAAGGCATTATCGTCTCGCTGGCGCAGCGCCTCGGAAACTGAACCGCCGGGCTCAGTTCAGATACCCGGTCAGCCCGTCCACGACCTGCACCGTCGCCGCGCACGGCTCGGTCGCATCCGACTTCAGGTTCCGCGTCACGAACATGGCCTGACCACTCGCTACCGCGAAACTGACGTAGCACCCGGTCTTATTCGTGTCCTGTGCCGCGCGGTACTGGTAGGCATCGTGACCGGCCGCCCGCACCGGAGTGAAACCCGTGTAGCGCCCGGAGTTCTGCAGGTCCTGCAATGTCTGCCGACTGGACACGATGGTCACCTCCGACTTGCCCGAAGTCGACTGCCAGCGGCAACTCGGTTCACCGGCGGACCCTTCGACCACCTGCTTGCTGTCCGCCCGGAACCCAAGCCGCGCGATATCGGCATCGGCGATCCCACACGGATTCCACATCACGGCAGGCGTTTCCGCCTTCGCCGTGGTCGTCACGGGCGTGGCCTTGGCGGATTCTGATGGCGCCGTGGGCACTCCGCCCCCGGTCTCCGTCCCTGCCGCAGAAGTGGTTGTGGCAGAGGATGTCACCACGCCGCCACCATTACCTGAACTCGTTCCCGTATCGGTGGAACTCGTACTGCATCCGGCAAGCGCGAGCGCCGCGCCCAGTACGGAGACCAAGATCCCCTTTGACATCGCTGCACCCATAACTCCGAAACCCCTTCCACTGCTGCGTGTTTCCCAAGCAGTCCATCGCTGTAGCCACCATCCCGTTACGCAACCTAACGAAATCGCTGGTCGGTACAGTGGGCAGCTGTCGGTGAGCTGGCGTGAACCGGCCAGGGTCGGCGTCACACGGAAAAGGTTTGGGCACAGTGGGGTTTTACGACTGCAATTGCATGGTTACCGGTGTCAGCTTGGGGCCGGTCGACGCCACGGCGGTGGTGTTGCGGCGGCAAGGGGCGGAGTACCGGCCGATTGCGCTGGGGATCGCGGGCACCTATGACCGGCTCGGTGGGATCGACGGGGTGGAGGAGGATCTCAATACCGAGCTGATCGTGCGGTATTTCGTCGAGCGGCATCGTGCGGGCAGGTTCTTCGCCGAGAATCAGGTCAACGATGGCGAGGAGTTCGGCGCGGAGGTCGATATCGAGGGGTTGTTGCAGCTCATCGAGCGCACGCATCTGAGCTTTGTGGACGACTTCTATGCCGCGTCAACGGTTTTGGATGGTGATGTCATTGCCTTCGCGTTGCTAGCTCAGCCCGTGTGGGATGCCATTGTCGATGGCGCACCGACGTCGGATCAGTCGCCGGAGCAACGGTTTCACGGAGTGTTCGGTCAGGCTTCGGCGGCCGCTGAAATCTATGCGGACCGGCTGACGGAATTGGCTGTGCCCCTGCATCAGCTCACCGCGATCAATGATTTCGTCGTCGCGCACGGGCTGCGCTGGGCTCCACCGTCCGAGCCCGCGCAAAGGTATCCCGGGGACTATGGCAGCCAGCATTTCGAGGAGGTCAGGGAATTCCTGGATCAAGCCAAAAAGGACTACCGGGACGATCCGGTTGCCTTGACCGGCTTGGCCGCGTATGAACGGCTGATCGACTGGGATGACTACGAATAGGCCGTGACCTCCGCGCTCCCCGGTGCGGACCCATGACGGGAGTGGAATCGTGCTCGGCGATGAACAGGTTTCGCGAGCGTACGCGCGGAACGCGGACTTTTGGATCGGTATCGTCCGCGATGGGCTCGACCCTTTCCAAACCCAGCTCACCGATCCCGCCCTGCTCGAGGTGATCGGTGATCCGAGCGGGCAGCGGATTCTCGATGCCGGGTGTGGGGAAGGGCAATTGGCGCGGGCGTTGACGGCGCGCGGTGCGCGGCATGTGCACGGGGTGGACACCTGCGCCGAATTCATCACTGCCGCAAGGGATCATCCCGAGCATCAGGAGGAATCGGCAACCTTCCATCACGCCGATGTGGCAGCACTTCCCCTGCCCGACGACAGTGTCGATCTGGTCGTGGCGAACCGGCTTCCACACGGAATCGCGTTCCCACAGCGGCGGTTTCACGAATTCGCCCGAGTGCTGACCGCGACGGGGCGGCTGATCCTGCTGAGTATGCACCCGTGCTTCTACGCCGCGCGTTCCGAGCGCTCCGCCGCGAACGCGGGTGCGTTCGACATTGACGAGTACTTCGGCGTCCGCACCGTCGAACAGCATTTTCAGGTCGCGGACCGCCGTTCGCCGGCGGCGTCGGTACAACAGTTCCACTCGCTCGAGGATTACATCGCCATGGTCATCGGTGCCGGTTTCGTGGTGACCGGACTGCGGGAGCCGCATCCGAGTCCGGCGCAACGCGAGGAAAACCCTTGGTGGAACGAGCATTTCACGCGTCCACTGTTCCTGCTGCTCGAATGTGTGCTCCGCCCGTGACGGTAGGTACCCACTTCCCTTAAGTGGTACACGCATACCATTTAACGTGATACGGTCGTACCGTAAAGCGGAGGAAGGGGAGAGACGATGCCGAAGATCGGGCGATTCACCAGCGAGGAAGCCAAGGCGACCTTCCTGGGCCTCTATGAGCGCGTCGAAGCGAAATGGCCGGTGGACTCGACAGCGATCGACGTCTAAACATCGTTCGGCAAGACGCGCGTGCGCAAATCCGGCACCGGGGACGGCGTGCCGATAATGCTGCTGCCGGGTATCGGCGGCAACGGTCTGGTGTGGTCGCGGTTCATCGCCGACCTGGCACGGGACCACGTCGTGTACACCCCGGATGTCATCGGCTGGGCGGGGCGGTGGGAGCAGACCGCGCCACTGCGCACGGCGGAAGATATCGCGACCTGGATGGGGGAGGTGCTCGACGGACTAGGCGAGGAGCGCGTGCACCTGGTCGGAAATTCCTTGGGCGCGTGGGTAGCCGGAACGATCGCGGCCTACCGCTGCGAGCGCCTGGCCACCCTGACCATGCTCGAGCCCAGCGCGGCGACCTTCGCCAAACCGCGCTGGAGCCTGCTGCTCAAGTTCATCGTGATGGGCATGCGCCCGACACCGGAACGCATGCGCAAACTCAACAAATGGCTGATGCCCGGCTACGAGCCCTCCGAGGAGGAATTCGCAGCCGCCATGGCAATCATGAAGTACCGCATGGGAACCCCGTGGGACCGCCAGTTCACCGACGCCCAGTTGGCGGCGATCACGGTCCCGACCCTGGTGCTGTTCGGGGCCGAGACCGTCGTCAACGATCTGGAGGTCGCGGTCCCACGCGCCCGCACCGGCCTCCCGCGAGCGGAGGTTGAGATCTGCCCCGGAATCGGGCATGACCTGCTGTGGGCGAACCCGGAGGAGATCATCCCGCGGTTGCTGAGCTTCACCGACAGCCACGACCCCGCTCGCACGAGCAGCACTAGATAGATCGGTCGGCACGCGCCCGTTCGACCGGGCGGGAGTCACGCCGCTGATGACCCAGCAGCGCGACACCCGCCGCGACGGCGGTGAATACCGCCCCGCACCACAGGGCCGTGGTCGGATGACCGTTCCGGTCGACGAGCGGACCAGCGGCGACCGGCCCCAGGACGGCACCGATGTTCAACGCGGTGGTCGCCAGCGCCCCGGCGATACGCGGAGCGACAGGCGCGGCGGTCCGCACAATCGTCCCGATCAATGCCGAGCCCACACCGAATGCGAACGCGCCCAGCACAATCGACATGACCGATACCCCGGCCAGCGTGTGCGAGAGAACGGCGGCCAGCATCCAGACCCCGGTGAGCGTGATCGTTCCGGTGCGGATGATCCGAGGCTGATGACCATCGCCGAAGCGACCCGTGACCATCACCCCGAGGAATGAGCCGACGCCGAACAAGGCCAGTACCAACGGAACCCACCGATCACCCCCGGCGATGCCGTTCGTGATAGTGCCCAGATACGTGAATCCGGCGAAGGTCGCGGCGTTCACCAGAATCCCTGCCACGACAGGAATCAGAACCGGCCGTTGCCCGAGCACCAACCATTCGCGCCGCACCGGCTGTTCCAGCGAATCATCTTGGTGCACAACATGACGAAGCATCATCCACACCGGAGCCAGCGCCGCCGCACTCAATATGGCAACCGCCCAGAACGCCGACCGCCAACCCCAAACCTGCCCCAGCAGCGCCCCCGCGGGCACACCGGCGATGCACGCGACCGTCACCCCGGACACCACCACCGAGGTCGCCCGCCCCACTATCGCCGACCCCACCAGCCCCGGCAACGCCGCCAGCACGACCGCCAAGAATCCGGCATTGGCGACCGCCGCAACCACCCTGGTCACCAACAGCACCGCGAACTCGTCCGTCACCGCACCAACCACATGCGCGAGACAGAACAGCCCCAAAAACGCTGTAACCGAATACCTTACGGACAGCCTCCCCGTAACCATCGCCATCACCGGCGCACCCACGACCATGCCGCCCGCGAACAGCGAAGTCAGCAACCCGGCCGCCCCGATCGATACCCCCACATCCGCCGCGATCAACTCCAACAACCCCGACACCATGAACTCGGACGTACCCTGCGCGAAAACCGCAGCAGCCAAAACGAATACCACAATGGGCATAGAAGAACTCCCCGGACACAGAGCACCGCAACATTTTTCGCGGCACTTCAGATGAGCGCGGACCAGGTGAACGATCACCCAACCGCGAGAACGGCATCCGGCATCGCGAGACACCCACCGGCACAGTCGATCACCGACCGGGTGGGAACACTCTCACAACGCCGCCCAGCCCAAAGGCCGAGCGGCTACCTTCTGGATGCCTCCGGAGAATTCACCCCGCCACCATAACAACCCACCCGCACACGATCGAAACGGTTTACCGAGCGCTGCTCGCGACCGCCCCGCCACACGAAGTCAACTGATCCAGTACCGGCGAATGACGGTCCCGTCGCTCCAGGTCGGAGTCGATTCCAGCCGACCTCCGCACGATTCGATTATGCGTTGCGACCCGGTGTTGGTGTCGTCGCAGGTGATGAGGATGTCGCCGATACCGACCTGTCGCGCAATGGGTATCGAGCGCCGCAGGATCTGTGTGCCGTAACCGCAGCGCCGATACTGCCTCAGCACCGCATAGCCGATGTGCCCACCGCGCCTGCGTAGATAGTCATTGAGGGTGTGGCGAATCGATGCCCGCCCGATGACCTCGTCCCCGGCGGTGGCCAGGAGGAACGTCTCGGGAACGATGCCGGCAGGCAGGTTGATGCCCCGTCGCCGGTTCTCCAGTGTCGCAAGGTATTCCGGCCACGACATAGTGGGCGCGAGGCCCAGGGCGAAGTCGAATCCATCATCCCGGGCCATCTCCCGATGTGCGGCACGAACAATCCGCTCATCCGACGCCCGTGGCGGACGCAGACGCACGCCCGCGGTCAACGGTTCATATGACTCGTTTGTCACCGACACCGGTGGACCATATGCGCGGACCGCTACCTCGTCGACCGAATATTGGGTGCTCAGCGCCGGGCGTCCGAGCTATCGGAGGATGGCCCTGAATAGGAGACCCAACCCCGGGTACTCGACCGGTGTTCATCGAATGAACCAGGTCAGGAGCACACCATGAGCGCGAGCGGACTCACCGGCGAGATCAACCATCCATTCACGATCAACCCCAGCTCGGACCAGGTCACGGTGGTGCCGGGCGGGGAATCGGTCCGTGCGGGTGTGAGTGTGACACCCATCGGCGACGCCGGGACGGGCACGGCGCGCGTCGTCGTCGGGGTCGGCCCCGAATCAGGTCTGACCTTCAGCCGCAGCGAGCTGACGGACAACACCGGGGTCAGCTACCCGGCGGGCACCGACTCCCGAGACGACACCCTCTCCTTCGATGCCGTCACCATCGACTCCGCATCGAACCAGGAGCTGTACATCGAACTGAAGGCCGACGAGAACGCCTCCCCGGAACCGTCAACCGTCACTTTCGCCGTCGGCTCCGCCACCTGCTCGGTACCGGTCAAGATCGAGACCCCCGACTCCGACTAGCCAGGCCCGAGGGTTCGAGCGAACCTGAGGCGCAGCCCGGTGCGGTCAGCCTTTCCCAAAGGTGTTTCGCACCACTAGGATTCGAACATGGCTCGACGACGGTACGTCGCGCGCGGCGTACCAGGGGGCTACCGCGTGTGGGACAACAAGGCCCTCCGGTGGTGGGGTGACCTGTACGAGTTGTGCCCCGACGAACTGGTGGCAGAACTGAACGACTCTCACCGCCCGACGCGGATCACCGAACTCACCCGGCAGGCAAGGGCCCGCAAGCGCTGACTTTGCTCCGCACCGTGCTCGGCGAGGCATGTTAGGTTGCTGAAGTCTACTGGCCCGCAATAGATTTCGGTCGCGTCGTTCCTTGGGCAATGGTCGGTAGGCCGATGACTTCGGCACCGCTCCGAGTTGCCCGAACTGTCATATCCGCACCGTTGTGTCGGTGTGCTGGGCAGGGTGGGGATTCGCTGTCCAGCAGGGGCAGCGCGGCGTGGGCACCGGTGTTGACTACGTCCCGTAGGATCAGCCTCCGCATCTGACTGTTCGACGCTCGCGCGCAAGTTTGTCCTGTTCACCGGGCTCGGCTGTGTGGCATCGTGAACCGACGAAGGAGACTGCCGTGCTCTCACGCACGATGCTGACCGCTGGCGCTGCGGTCGCCATGGTGGTGATGTGGTGCCCCGGATATGCGGGTGCGCGTGAGTTCCCGGGGGTGCGCAGTACGTCGCGCTCGGTAGTTCCTATGCCTCGGGGCCGGGGCTGCCTGACATGGTGGATGTTGGTTGTGCGCGGTCGGGGCATAACTATCCGCATCAGGTGGCGGCTGCGGTGGGGCTGGAGTTGGTTGATGTCACCTGTGCCGGTGCGACCACGGCGAATATTTTGCGTACGCCGCAGTCGCTGGCAGGTGGTAGGGCCGCACCCGTGCAGGTGGAGGCCGTCACCGAACGCACACAGCTCGTGAGTGTCACCATCGGCGGGAACGATCTCGGGCTGGCGGGGTCGATGATCAAGGCGAGTGCATGTGCGCGATTGCTCGAGAGCGTTCCGGCGTTTTGCGAGACAGCGGCCGGTACGAAGCCGCATACGCAGGGCGACTTCGATGCTGTCGAGAGCTCCATCGTCGCCGTGGTGCGCGCCATCGAAGAGCGGGCGCCGCAGGCGACCGTAATGCTGGTGCAGTACTTGCCCGCGCTTAATCCCAGTGGCGCAACATGTTCGGCGCTGACGATGTCCGCCTCGCAGGCCGCCGACATCCGGCGAACCTACGACGGGCTCGTGAGCGCGACCGAACGTGCGGTGCACCGGACCGGTGCGACAGCAATCGCTGTGCCCGACGCCGACGCGCATTCCGCGTGCTCAGCCACTCCGTGGGTCAACGGCCTGCTCGATCCGCTGACCGCACCGGGAGGTTTGGCCGGTGTCGCGGGCAGTGTCCACCCGAATCTCGCGGGCGCCACGGCTGTCGCACACGAGATCCTCGCCAGGCTTTGATGCCCGCTGAATAGTCAGTCCGCGAACGACGCCCCCTGGGGCAGGTGCTCAGCCGGGCACCCGGCAGACTGGGCGAATGGGTTCTGGTTCGTCAGCTCGGCCGTCGCCCGCGGATCTGGCCGCGGCGCAGGACAAGACGATTCCCGATGTGATCGGGCCCGGCTTGCGGGTGTTGTTCTGCGGCATCAATCCGGGTCTGTGGTCCGGAGCCACCGGAATTCACTTCGCTCGTCCGGGGAATCGGTTCTGGCCCGCACTACATCGGTCCGGCTTCACGCCACGGCTGTTGCGGCCGAGCGAACAGCACGAGTTGCTCGGGCTGGGCTTGGGAATCACGAATGTGGCCCCACGCACGACCGCCAAGGCCGACGAACTGACCGCCGATGAATTGCGTGTCGGCGGGCGTGCGCTGGTCGAGCGGGTCGAGCGGTACCAGCCCCGGGTACTGGCTGTGCTCGGAATCGGTGCTTACCGCACCGCTTTCGGTCGTCCGCGCACCACTGTCGGCCCTCAAAACGAGCGGATCGGTGAGACCGCGATATGGGTACTGCCCAATCCCAGCGGGCTCAACGCCCACTACACACTCGACGCTCTCGCGGCAGAATTCCGCATACTGCGCGAGACTGTCGGCACCGAGTGACCGAAGATGGGCGCGGTCTCGGACGTCGGCTTGCCATCGAGCCAGTTCAGGAGCGCGTCGTAGACGCTCTCATGGTTGAGCAGGCTGAAATGGTTTGCGCCGGGCAAATGTAGGCCGTTGGCGTCGTCGAATCCGATGCGGCGGGCACGGTTTCGTCCGGAGCCGCTGCTGGGTAGCACCAATCCGTCGCCGATGATGCGGCCCAGCGGGTGCCGTGGACTGCGGGTGATGGACGCCGTGACGAAGTAGTGGTCGGCGCCGGGCAGCAGCGGAACCTCTTGAATAGCCTTGAGCCGCAGCGCATCCGCGTCGAGGTCCTGCCAGTCCTCATCCACCAGCGAGCCCTGCCGCAGATCGCGGATTCCGGCACTGCGCCGACGCAGCAGCCGGGCGAACGGGCGAGTCTCGGGCACCTGGTTCAGGGCTGCGGAAAGATGGTGTGCCATCTGTTCCAGCGGCGCGCCCAGATGTGGTGAACCCAGGCAGACGATCTGGCGGACTCGCCGTACCCAGCCCCGCTGTTCCGAGTCGGCTCGGTGGCACGCGCCGCGTGCGATCAGACCGCCCATCGAATGACAGACCAGGGCGATCTCCTCGACCTCGACCGGCCAGTTCGCGACAAGTTCGTGTAGGAGCGTGTCGAGTTGGCGGGCGTTGTCGGCGATGTGCAAGCCGCTGTTGTAGCGCACCATGAGGGTCGTGCGGTCGAGATCGGAGTCGAGTCGCTCGGCGTAACTCGGTCTCCCACCGAGCCGCCATGCATGCTCGGTCTCTACCAGCCCGTGGAGGAAAACCACGATCCGCGGGCGCGGATTCCCCACTACCGCGCCGATTTCATCGGCGCCGACAGGCTCGCCGTCGACGCGAAAAGTCATGGGCGAGGCCAGGATCGGCCGCTCCTGCTCGAGACTGTCGCCGATCAGACCCTGAAGCGCGGCGATCAGGCCGGAGCCATATACGGTGCGCGAGGGTGTGGGAAGCGCGGAAACCTCCGCCGCGAGTTCGGCCACTGATCCGGCCGCGACCGCGCCACCACTGACCGTTCGATATACCCCGAAGGTGATGGCGTCGTGCACCACCTTGAACGGCTTCGCGGCCGGGCCGACACCCCACGACACGGCCGCGAAGACATGATCGCTGACGGCGCGGTGCGTGGTCGCGATCCCGTCGATCGCACCGCCCAGTTCATCGCCCGCTAGACGTGCGAGCGCCCGGATCTCAGCCCGCCGCTGGCTCATCGACTCCACCATCAATTCAGTGTACAAGTGTGCACTGAATTGTGCGTGTTGAAGACTGGACTGACATTGCTAACCCCGGGAAGACCGCATGCCTGCGGGCCGTGCCAATGGTCGGCTGATGCCGCGGGTCGCTCAACCGCCAGTGTTTCCGGGGAGCAGCGGGCGCATAAAGGTTCGCTCATAACGAAGCACACAGCCGCTTTCATCTCTGATGCGATCGGCTTCGACGAAGTCGGGGTCGATGCCGAAATTCGCACGGTAGGTCTCGTAAGCGGCGAGGCTGGAGAAGCTGAACAGCGCCAGGGCTTTGTCGCTCGCACCCTCGGCGGGAAGGAAGTAGCCGTGGTGTGTGCCACCATGGCGCTCGACCAATTCCATCCACCGTTTCGCGAAGCATTCGAAGGCATCGATCTTCCCGGCGTCTATGACGTACTCGACGACACAAGTGATCACGTCTCAACATAGCAACGCTCGCGCATCCGCGGCATGAATGTTCTTGGGCCACAGTCGCCGTCGCCGTCGCCCCGCTGGTTCAGCGTTAGCTATCCGCTCACGTAACGCGCGGTTGACGCGAGATTGGGCGGACTTCCGTGTTGCTGTCGAACCAGCTGCCTTGATAGAGGCCAACCTTCCCGTCGTTCCGCCATTCGATTGTGAAGCTGATGGTTGCCTCGAATGACGCCGTGTGTGATATCTCCGCGCTGGGTCAGGGTGCGGGCGGGTCCGGAGAATGTGTTGCCACCGTCGTCCGAGGACACCAGTACGTGGAATCCGAGCGGGTTATCGGTTGTGCCGGAGGGGCGCTGATTCACGTCCCAACCGGTCAGCAGGATGGATCGTGCCGGGCGGGATCGCCGGTGCGGTCACCGTCCCGGAGATGGCGATGGTGCCGAGCATGAAGAGTCCTGCGCACAGTAGCCGTTTCAACCGGAGGTGACACCGTGATGTGGGTGCTGCCCAACCCGAGAGGACTGAGCGCCCACTGCACACTCGGCGCTATCGCTATGGAATTTCGCCTACGGCGTGAGGAAGTCGAAAGTGACTTCGGTGCAATATAGGTGGTGATTCGATCATTCGATCCGGGGCGCGAGGTATTGCAGGGTATAGCTTGTGCCGGAAGGGGCTACGCGGGCGATGCCGGGAGAGTCGAGATGGGCACCGGCCACGAAATGATTTGGTAGGGACAGCCGTTCGAGCAGGGCTGCTCGCGCGACTCGGGCTTTGGCTTGGTCGCTGTCGAATTCCCAGGACACCTCCGGCTGGTCGAACTGGAGCGTCGGGACGTGCACGGTGTCGCCCCAGATGAGGAGATGGCCTGCGCTGCTCGCGATTTCGTAGACCGTGTGGCCAGGTGTGTGGCCCGGCGTCGGGATGGCGGTGGTCCAGTCGTTGATCGCGATCCGATGCGCTACGGGCACGACTCGGTCGCGCAACGGATCGAGGCGGCCGGTGAATACCGCGGCGTCGCCCGCGCCGATCCACACGCGCTCGAGTTTGGCGAACGCCTCCGAACCGTCCGGTGTGATCAATCCGCTCACGTGGTCTTCGTGGTTGTGGGTTATGGCCACATCGGTGATCTGGGCGCTATCGACGCCCGCTTCGTCGAGCGCGGCGTAGATCAATCCCATGGTGGGGTCGTGCCAATTGTCGGACGCACCGGTATCGATGAGAACCGACCGCGTGCCGTCGGTGACGTAGAAGGCGTTGACCGAAAGCCGCAGGTTGTCGCCCACCAGCGGCACGGCGACCGGCAATACGGGGAGTGTGCGTCCTTGCTCGTCGCGGAGCCGGGTCGGCGGCATATCGATGTACCCGTCTCGCAACGAGATCACCTGCAGCTCACCGAATTCGAATCGGGCATGGTGCCGGCCACTCGAGATCAAACGCATGGAAACTCCGTCAGGTTGGCGCATATCGCGTGTCTTCAATAGAAGACTGTATCTTCTTTAGAAGAAATCTACACTGTGGGAGGCGAACGCACCCATCGATCGAGGAGCACGGTGACCGAGCGAGACGACAACGCGGCCGAACCCCCGCACGATGACGAGCGGGCCGACGTGTTCGGCGGCAATGTGCGGCGCCGCCGTGAGGCGGCGGGCCTGACCCTGGAACAGCTGTCCATTCGGTCATCGGTCAGCAGGGCGATGCTGTCCAAAGTCGAACGCGGAGAGAAGAGTCCGACGATCGGCGTCGCGTCGAAGATCGCCCAAGCGCTCGACGCGTCACTCTCGGACCTGATCGGCGGTCCGGCCGCAGCACCCGGGGTAGCGGTCGTCATGCGCGAGAACGAACGTGCCGTATTCCGTGATCCGGAAACAGGTTTCGAGCGGCATATGGTCTCGGCGGCTCCCGGTGCGGCCGGAGCCGAGATGATCGTCCACTACCTCCCCGCACAGATCTCCACCGGACTGCTGCCCGCGAATCCGACGGGTACGGAAAAGCAGCTCATGGTGCTCGACGGCACCCTCACGGTCTTGATCGGCGGAATCACCGAAACCCTGAATGCCGGTGACTCTCTGTTCCTTCAGGCAGACACCGCCCACGGCTTCGCCAACCACACCGGCGCGCCCTGCCGATACATCATGTTCATCTCCCGCAGGTCCTGACTTTGCCAAGCGACGCCGCCGTCAGTGTTCGAAGTAATCCTGAACTCCGTTGTGGGGAAGCGGTTCCGAGGGCGGCGGGGGAGCGGGTGCATCCTGTACAGGCGCTGCCGTTCGGGTGACCGTCATGGCAAGCAGTGCCAGGACCGTCACGATCAGCACGTGTGCGGTGAGCATGACCAGCATGGGGAGCACGAACCCCTCGTTGGTGAGAGCGCCATGGTCGCCGACGCAGTACAGGGTGTAGTTGGTCGAGGTGCCTTCGGAATCATGGAAGGTATCCGAGACAACCATGGGCTCGGTGCCGGAGGAACAGAACAGCGGTGCGGTGAGTTTTGCTTCGCCGGGCCAGATCGCCACGGGCACAACGGTGCTCAGGGTGCCGACGAATAACCCGGTCGAAAGGGCTGCGAGTACACGTGGCATCGGCTATACCTGCTGGACTCGGAGGAAAGCGCCGGTGTGGTCGAATTCCGCGACCGCTTCCGAACGGGCGGAGACGATATTGGCCACGATGCGGATATCGCGGCCGAAGCGGCTGACCACCAGCGCGGTGACCTGACCGTCGGGGATACCACTGCGGGTACGGGCGGTGTCGACGATATCTTCGATTCGGGACAGACCGGGAACCTCGCCGATGGTGAAATTCTCGGCGTCGAGGTCATCGAAAGCCGATACCCGCGCCGGAGTCGGAGCACTGAGATCGCCGAGGGTGAACGAGTAGTCGTCCATCGTGCGCGCCGGCCCGGGCGGGCGGACACGCAAGCGAACGGTGGGCTCGCGCGCCGTGAAATCGCCCCCGGACAGGAACCTGGTCACCTGGGCGGGCTGATTGTTCAGGACGAGCCGGAACCCGCTGGAGTTCGGCGCGGTGAGCAGCATGACGTTCACGGTGGGGTCGGTCACCCCGAGCTCCCGACCCAATGCGGCAACCGCGGCTTCGGGCAGCGCGCTGACCAATCCGCCACCGCGCGTACGAATCCGGTCCTCGAAGTCCGCGCGGTCCACCGCGCCGATGCACGCGCTGGTACCGCAGAGCACGGCCGCGCAGAGCAGGATGCGGAACCAGTTGCCACGGTGCATATCCCGAATGCTAAGCGTTGCGAGCCGATTGCGCCGGGGAGGAGATCGCTCCGCCGCCCGCATCTCTCGACAAGTCCGAACTAGCATCTCTTGAAACAGATACCACGATATCGTATAGTACGAAATCGTGGTATCTGAGATGAACTCATCCGATTGGTCGGCGGTGCTGGCGGTGCAGCGGGCGACTCACGCCACCCTGCAAGTCCTCTCGGCGCAGCTGGTCGACCTGGATTTGACCGCGTCCGAGATCAACGCGTTGGCGAATCTCGCCGACGGCCGCGGGCGCACCGTGTCCGAATTGGGTGCCGCCGTGGGTTCGCGACCCACCACGCTTACCAGCGTGCTGGATCGTCTCGAGCGGCGTGGCCACGTCACTCGGGGGAACCGCCCGGGAGATCGCCGGGCGGTTCTGATCGAGCTCACCTCGTCCGGACTGGAAACAGCCGCCATCATCCGGAAAGCCATCGCCGATCTGGAGCGCCGCGCGCTCGCGGGACTGTCCGCGGAGGCGGTCGCGGGTCTGCGCGCCGCATTACACGCCCTCACAGAGGTGTCCTCATGACCTCGCCACACTCCGAAACACCCACCGAATTCGATCATTTGATGGCCGAAGTGATGACCACCGCCGAGCGGTTCGGCCACCGCGAACACGTGCATCTGACCTGGCTCGCCGTTCGCCGCCGCGGCGTGTCCGCGGCAATCGACTTGATCAGCAACGGTATTCAGCGAACCGCACGCTATGCGGGCGCGCCGCAGAAGTACAACGTGACCGTCAGTCGCGCCTGGGTGGAACTGGTCGGGCACCACGCGATCGATTCCGGTGAAGCCGATTTCACCGTGTTCGCCGATCACCATCGCGTCCTGCTCGACAAACGCCTGCTGACCCGCTTCTACCGACCGGGAACCCTGGCTTTGCCTCGGGCAAAGCGCGATTGGGTCGAACCGGACCTGCGGCCCTTCCCCTGGCGCGAATAACAGTCTGCGCCAGGGATGTTCACCTTCGCGGAGGGAATCGATGTCAACCGAGAACGCGGGCACCTTGAGCCCTGCCCAGGAAGCGCGACTGCGCGAAAGCATCGGTCGCCAAACCCTGCTCGGCACACTGGGAATCGGCATCACGAGCCTGGCCCCCGGTCGCGTCGTCCTCGAACTACCGTTTCGCGAGGACCTGTGCCAGCAGAACGGTTTCGTCCACGCCGGTGCCATCACCACCTTGGCCGACTCGGCCTGCGGTTACGCCGCCATGTCATTGCAACCGCCCGACCGTGACATCCTCACCGTGGAATTCAAGGTCAACCTCATGAGTCCCCCTGTTGGACAGCGATTTCTGGCGACCGCGACGGTGGTGAAGTCCGGCCGCACCCTCACCGTCTGCACAGCCGAGGTCGTGTCCGACACCAACGGCGCAGGCCCGGTCGCTCTCATGCAGGCCACTCTCATGGCGTTGCCGACCTCCTAATGGATTCCCGTACTGGTCTTCTGCGGGGCTGTGGAAACGGCGCGGATGGAGCTGTGGTGGAGTCTGACCCCCACCACGAGCACAAGGAGCAGCACCGCACTCGTGCCCCAGGTTCCGAAGGCCAATCCGCCCTTGTCATGCGGTTTGGACAACAGATCGCCGACGGTCGCGCCGAGGGGACGAGTGAGGATGAAGGCTGTCCAGAACAGCAGCACGCCGGAAATCGGCGTGAGGTAATGCGCCGCGAGAATGACAGCCATGATCAGGGCGATGAGCGCGGCGCTGCCCCAGTAGCCGAGGCCGGAGCTGTCGGACAGATAGTCACCGACCGAGGTGCCGAGCGTGTTCGACAGCAGAATCGCTGACCAGTAGAGGATTTCACCGCGCCGGGTGGTGATCGCGGAGACGTCGTAGGTCTGCCCGCTCAGCTTCCAGATGGTGAAAACGATTGTGAGACCGGTGATCAGGACGACCGCGCCGCCGCCGTAGCCGAGCCCGCCGTCGGTGGAGGTGTCCGAGCCGGGACCGCGATTGAGCAGGTCGGAGATCGTCGTGCCCGCCGTGCTGGTGGCGGCGATGACCGTCCAATACAGGGCGGGGTGAAAGCGGTTCGCGCGCAATTGGATCAGCAGACTGATCGCGAAGATCGCCAGGAACAGCACCGAGGCGGCGGCGTAGCCGAGGTTCAGGGTTTGCGCGAGCAGATCGCCGCCGGTCTCACCGAGGGTGGTGGCGGCGATCTTCAGGATCCAGAAACCGGCGGTGACCTGTGGGAGCTTGTAATCACCCCGTATTGCGGTGGCCATCATCCGTGCAGTCCGAAGTACGCCAGGCTGCCCACGCCCGCGATGAGGCTGTAGATCGCGAACGGGGTCAGGGTCTTGGTTTCGAAGTACGCGGTCAGGAATTTCACCGAAATGTAGGACAGCACACCGGCTACCACCGAGCCCGCGAGTGCGGGGCCGAGGATGTCGTGGTTCTCGGGCTTGAACAGTTCCGGTGTCTTGAGGACTCCGGCGGCCAGGATGACCGGGGTCGCGAGCAGGAACGCGAAGCGGGCGGCGTCCTCGTGGCGCAGGCCCTTGAACAGTCCGGCGGCGATGGTCGAGCCGGAGCGGCTGATGCCCGGGCACAGTGCGGCGATCTGCGCGGAACCGATGAGTACGGCGTCCCGCATCCCGAGCTTGGACAGCTGGGTATCGGAGGCTTGGTCGTGATCGATGATCGGCAATACCGTGGTCTCCAGAGTGGAAAGATCCGCTGAATACCCTGTCGGAGTAGCTATTTCGGTGACTTTCGGCTCACGCCTGCGCAGCTTCTCGGCGGACAGCAGAACAATTCCGTTGATCGCCAAGAAGATCGATGTCGGAATCGGGGTGCCGAGATGGTTGCGCACGGTCTTCTCGAGTGCCAATCCGGCCAGCCCCACCGGGATCGTGGCGACGATGAGCAGCACGCCCAGCCGTGCCTCGGGTGTGCGAATCCGGCGTGTACGCGCGGTATCCCAGAGTCCGGCCACGATGCGGACCCAGTCGCGCCAGAAGAAGATCACCAGGGCGAGTGCGGTCGCCACATGCATGGCTACCAGTAAGGCCAGGTAAGGAGAGTCCTTGGCGGACATATCCAAATCCCGCGCCCATTGCCCGCCGATCCAGGCGGGCAGCAGAATGCTGTGCCCGAGACTGGAAATGGGGAACAGTTCGCTCACCCCCTGGAGTGCGCCGACGACGATGGATTCCAGATAGCTGATGGCCATGCACAGTCCTATTCGGTGAGTATGAGCGTGCTCGACGACCCGCAGTGTGTTGAAACCGTCTGCGGGCCAAGGTGATTAGTGGAGGTGTGGTCCTGCTATCCCAAGGTGGTGAGCAAAGTGGTCAGCGCCTGGGATTCGGTGATCGGGTCCGGCTTGCTCGCCCGCACTGCCTTCAATGCCGCATCGATCTGGCCATCGATCACAGTCCAGGATTTGCCGTCGATGGCCTGCAACGTGTCCTGGTCACGGTCCCAGGCGGTTTCGAGATCCTTGATTCGAGACTTGGCGTCATTCTGTTGTCCCGCTTGCACTTTGCTGAGGGTGTCTTGGGTGATGGCGCGAAAGTTCGCGATATCGCTCGACGGGAAGTGCGCCGCCGCCTGCCCCGGCGTGAGATCGGACGCGGATGCCGTGGCACCGGGTTCGTCGTCTCCGCCGACCGAAGCGTGCGGTTGCGCTGCGGCCCAGGCCACCAGCGCACCGGCTACGACGGCGACCACCGCGTAGTACCCGAGCATGAGTCGTTCTCGTGCCGGAGTGAAATCACGTGCGGCGGAGGTGTTTTGAGCGGAGATGACGTCGGCGCGGGTGCGGGTGAGATATACGACGGTGGCCAGGATCGCGGCCAGGAACAGCACGCTGGTGAGCGCGGTGCCCAGCCCGAGACCATGGTCCGCGGTGGGTGAGGCGAGCCAGTCACCGAGATTGGCGCCGAGCGGCCGGGTGAGGATGTAGGCGAGCCAGAAGGCCAGGACGGCATTGGCCCCCAGTCGCCAGCCCAGGACAACCGCGGCGATGAGCCCGGCGGGCAGCAGCACCGAGACACCGGGTCCCCATCCGGTCACCGACAGCGTCCAGTCGCCCGCGGCGGTCCCGAGGGCGAAGGTGACCAGCACCGCCAGCCAGTAGAACACCTCGCGCGGTGTGGTGATGATCGAGTGGATCGACAGCGTGCGTTCGCGCACGAACCACACGGCGAACACCACGGCCAGCACCGCGGCGAAGACGCTGGTGCTCACCACGAGTGGGACCGAGAGGCTGTCGGTGAGGATATCGGTGTAGAGGGTTCCGGTGACGCTGAGCACGACCACCGTCAGCCAGTACACGAACGGCACGTACCGGCTCAGCCACAGCTGCCAGCCCAGCACCCCGGCCAGAATCACGGTGAACAGCACCGCGGTCAGCCCGAGGCCGACCCCGAGGGTCATATTGATCCAGTCGGCGAAACTCTCCCCGACCGTGGTGCACAGGATCTTGATGACCCAGAACCACACGGTCACTTCCGGCACCTTGCTCAGCATCCGGCGACCGGTGCCGACCTGCGAATTCGTCATCTCCGTCACGGCTGGTGACCGTAGTCAGCAACCGCTGTGACAACGCTGAGAAGGATCCGACGCCCACCTGTCCGGCCAATGGACAGCGAGCTATTCGTTCGATGACCCGGGCCGATCGACCGGCGCGGCCGGGAGTTCGACAGCCAGCCGGGCGCCGCCCTGTGGCGAATCCTCGATCGTGATCGAACCCTGGTGCGCGCGAACGATTTCCGCGACGATCGCCAACCCGAGACCGGTCCCGCCGGAGGTGCGGGCGCGATCGTCTTCGAGACGGACGAACCGCTCGAGGACCCGCTCGCGCTCGGCGACCGGGATGCCCGGCCCGTCGTCGTCGACGATCACTCGCGCTGTGCCGGAACCGGATTCGACCGTGACCGAGATCCCGGTGCGAGCGTGGGCGGCAGCGTTGTCGGTCAGGTTCCGGATCACGCGGTGCAGCGCACTCGGATCGCCGACGACCCGGGCGGGATGCAGCCGCGCCTCCACCGCCAGCCCGGGGTGGTCGTGGCGGAGTGTCGCGACGGTGTTGGCGGCGAGATCATCGAGGTCGACATCGATTGTGGCCAGCCGCATTCCGTTCTCATCCGCCCCGGCCAGCGTGAGCATGTCCTCAACGAGCTGCTTGATCCGCTCGGCCTCGGGCAACGCGGTCGCGTTGATCATCTCCGCGTCGAGCATCCCGGGATGATCGCGACTGAGCTCGAGCGCGGCGATCACGGTCGCCAGCGGACTGCGCAGCTCATGCGAGGCATCGGCGATGAACCGGCGTCGCGCCGCATCCGATTCCTGAATCCGGTCGAGCATGGCGTTCATCGTCACCGCCAGCTGCGCGATCTCATCGGTGGTCTGCGGCACCGGAACTCGATCCCCCAGCCGCCCGGCATCGATCGCGGCGACCTGACGGCGGATCGCTTCCACCGAGGTCAGCGACCGCCCGACCAGAGCGTATGTCGCCGTGGCGGAAGCCAATAGCACCAGGGGAGCCAGCACCGCCACCACGAGCCCGACATTGCGAACGGTCTCCTCGGCCTCCTCATTGCTGACCGCGACCAGCACCGTGAAAACGCCGTCGGGCCCGGAGACGGTGCGGGTGGCCGCCCGCACATCATCGAGCTCGGGCACCTCGACACCGGGCGAGGAGTCCGGCACCGGGGTGATCAGCGGCTTCGACATCTCAGCCTCCGACGACGCCCGCACCACAGCGCCTTCGGCGTTGATCACCTGCACCGCGACAATCGTCCGATCCCGGGCGAACAGACCCTCATCGGCCTGCGCCGGCGCACGATGCGCGAGCTGCCCGGCCAACTCACTGGCCCGCCCCGACGCGGTGGAATCCACCGATTCCAGCAGTGACTGATACATCAGCCACAGGCCCGCGAGCGCGCCGAGGGCGAACACGACCGCGAGCACCGCGGTACTCAGCACCGCCGACCGCACGCGCAATCCCCACCGGGCGGGCCGCAGCAGTACTGACACATCAACCATGTCCGCCATCATGCAGCCCACATCGCTCCGACCGCTGTTCACTCTCAGCGTGTTCACAGCGGACTACCGGCAGCGTGGTGACGATGATGCGAATGCCCGCGGGCGGCCGCGGCCGGTGAGTCGATAGCCCTCTCGCGCTCGGTTCGAGGTTCACTGGTATTCGACCGAATCAGGGTAGGAGGCACGAGATCAGCGCGGTTGCGACTCCGGGCGTCGGACTGGCGGTCGTCTGCGTTGTGCTGGTCGCGGGCGCGGCAGCGGTGTATCGGGTCGCGCAGCTCGGACCGGTGATCACCGCGCCCGCCGCGGCCGTGCGGGCCGTGGTCCAACTCGCCGCTGTCGCATCGGTGTTGGCGGTTGCGCTCGCGCATCTGTGGTCTTCGCTGCTGGTGCTGCTGGTGATGTTCGGGGCGGCGGTCGTCACGGCCGCACGACGCAGTGACGCGGGATGGTCGGGGGCGTGGCTGGTGCTGTCGTTGAGTGCGGGAGCGGTCGCCGCGCTGTTGCCGATGCTGGTCGGCGGGGTGGTTCCGATGACAGGTATAGCGGTGGTACCGGTCGGCGGAATCGTTCTCGGCGGCGCCATGACCGCGACATCGCTGGCGGCCCGTCGTGCCCTGGACGCGCTGGTCATCGGGCACGGGGAATTCGAGGCCGCGCTGAGTCTGGGGTTCACCGATCGGGATGCCCGGTGGGAAGTCGTCATTCGCACCGCGAGTGACGCGCTGCTGCCCGGTGTCGATCAGACTCGCACCGTCGGATTGGTCACGCTGCCAGGTGCTTTCGTAGGTGTGCTGCTCGCCAGCGGCTCCGCGGTGCAGGCGGCGGCGGTGCAGGTGCTGGTGCTGCTGGGGCTGTTGCTCGCGCAATCGGTGGCGGTCGCGGTTACCGTCGAGTTGATCTCACGCGGCTGGATTCAACGACGCGCGCACGAAAGCAACTGAATCGCACCAGTCCTATCCACCGACCGGAAGGTGATAGTCGTAATGGCTACAGCAACAACAGATCTCGCGGCATTCATTCGAGGGCTTCCGAAAGCCGAACTGCACCTGCACCTGGAAGGGACGCTCGAACCGGCATTGAAGTTCGCGCTGGCCAGCCGCAATGGCATCGAGTTGGCCGAATCTACCGTCGCCGAGGTCGAAGCGACGTACCAATTCCACGATCTGACCTCGTTCCTGCAGGTCTACTACCCGGCGATGCGCGTGCTGCAGCAGGCACAGGACTTCCACGACCTGGCCTTCGCCTATCTGACCAGGGCACACGCGGACGGTGTACGGCATGTCGAGATGTTCTTCGACCCGCAGGCGCACACCAGCCGCGGGGTGCGGTTCGATACCGTGATCTCCGGGTACCGGTCGGCAATTGTGCAGGCGCGCAGGGAGTTCGGCATGTCCGCCGAGCTGATCATGTGTTTCCTGCGCGATCAGTCCGCGGAATACGCGATGGCGACACTCATGGAAGCGCTGCCCTACAAGGAGTGGATCATCGGGGTCGGCCTCGACTCCGATGAGCGGGGCAATCCGCCGAGCAAATTCGCGGAGGTATTCGCGCGCGCCCGCCGCGAGGGTTTCCTGCTCACGATGCACTGCGATATCGACCAGGACAACTCGATCGAGCACATCCGCCAGGCGCTCGAAGATATCGGAGTGGACCGAATCGACCACGGCACCAACATTATCGAGAACGATGCGCTGGTGGAGCTCGCTCGATCCCGGGGGATCGCGTTCACCTGCTGCCCGGTATCGAACTCGTTCGTCACCCAGAGCGGCAAGTCCGAAGAGATCCTCACCCTGCTGAACCGCGGAATCCTGGTAACGGTCAACAGCGACGACCCATCGTACTTCGGTGCATACGCCGCGGATAACTATGTGGCCCTGACCAACTCGGCCGAAGTGACGATCGATCAGGTCGTGGCATTGGCCAAGAACTCATTCCAGGCATCATGGATTTCCACTGCCCGACGCGACGCCTTCCTGCTTGAAGTCGACCGATACGTCGGCGATAACACCTGATCGGTGAGGCGCTCAGGCGGAAGCCAGGGTGTCGAGCGAAACTTGCCATAGCCGTGCGGAATTGGCGGGGTCCAGGGCGTATGCGGCGACGCCGCGGCGGACGCCCGGGCGGTGCGGCTCCGCCTCGCTGCAGTCTTCGAAGTAGCGGCCGGTGACGCCCTCGAGTAACGGTGAGGCGGCCAGCAGGACCGAGGTGGCAGCGCCCTGGGCGGGGGTTTTCCATGACACCGCCGTGCTGTTGGGTTCGAACGATGCGGGTGCGTTCCCCGCGTCGTCGATATGCCTGCTCAGGTTGGTGTCGGGGATGCGTCCCGGGTTCAGGGCGTTGGCGGTGATCCCGTCGGCTGCCCAGCGCTTGCTCGCCTCGACCGCGAACAGGATATTGGCGGTTTTGGACTGCCCGTAGGCTTCCCATGCGTCATAGGGTCGGTGCAGGAAGTGGATGTCGTCGAACACCACCTCGCCGTTCACGTGCCCCACCGAACTCACCACGACGATTCGCGCGTTGCCCGCCGCCGCGAGCAAGTCGTGCAGACCGGTCGTCAGGGCGAAATGTCCGAGATGGTTGGTGGCGAACTGCATTTCCCAGCCCTGTGGGGTACGCATTTCCGGCGTGGCCATGATTCCCGCGTTGTTGACCAGAATGTGCAGCGGCCCTTGCCAATCGGCGACGAACCGCGCGATCGAGGATTGGTCGGCGAGGTCGAGTGGAGCGACGAATACCTGCTTGTTGCCGGTCTCGGCGATGAGGTCGCGCGCGACGAGTTCACCCGCGGCGACATTGCGCACGGCCAGGGTCACTTCGGCATTCGCGTTCGCGAGGGCGCGGGCGGTTTCGGTGCCGATCCCGGACGCGCCGCCGGTGACGATGGCGCGCCGACCGGTGCAGTCGACTCCGGCGATGACCTCGGCGGCGGTCGACTGCGCGCCGAACGGGGTGGTGATGCGATTGCTGCTCATGACAACGCTTCTTTCTGATTGCGGAGAATTCGGATCGAGCGGACCGTCCCCTACACTCATAAACGGAGCCGCGTCCGCTTACCGAGGATAAGCGGAGCCGACTCCGCTTGGCAAGACCGTCCCCGACCGATGAGAGACCATGGCACCCGACAACGCCCGCCCACTCCGCGCCGACGCCCAGGTCAACCACGACCGTCTCCTCGAGGCCGCAGCGCGCGCATTCGCTGCCGACGGGACCGGCGCATCGCTCAAGGCGATCGCCAAGGACGCCGGTGTCGGAATCGGCACCCTCTACCGCCGGTTCCCCACCCGCGAAACCCTGGTCGAGGCGACCTATCGCAATGAGGTCGCCCGGCTGTGCGACTCAGCGCCGGATCTGCTCACCACAATGCCTGCGACACAGGCGCTTCGCGTCTGGATGGACCACTTCGTCGACTTCATGGCGACGAAGAACGCGATGATCGAGGCCCTGCGCACGGTGCTCATGTCCGAAGCCGACATCATGAATACCCGTGCGCTGCTGGCGAGTTCGCTGGCCCTGCTCATGACCGCCGGTGCAGCGGATCACACGATTCGCACCGACGTCGACCCGAACGATGTCTTGATGGGCTTGGGCGGAATAACCCTGATCGCAGGAGAACCCGAACAACGAGATCTGGCCGGCCGATTGCTGGATCTGCTCGTGGACGGCTTGCGCGACCATACCTCGACCGCGTGAGTTGCCACTGGTCGACGGGCGGTTCCGGCGGGGCGATATCAGTTGGTGCAGAGCATCTTTGGGCTATCCGGCGTACGCGGCCCGCCGTGCCTGAGTGATGAGGTCGGCCAAGCGGGGGTGTGTTCTGTCGGGGTGGTGTACGAGACCGAGTGTGGTTCCCGGGGCGTCGATGACGGGGACCGCTCGCACGTGCTCACCGAGCCGGGGGATGACGTCGTGGCTGGCGAGTGTCGAGGCATTGCGCAGATGGACGTGGTCGATAATCTCATCCAGGTCGAGATCCGGGCATGTATGCAGATGGCCGGGCAGCGCGGTGATCTCATCGAGCTGTAGCGAATAACGTTGCGCGAGTGGATGATTCCTCGGCAGCAGCGCGACGGTTGGCTGTTCGATCAACTCCTCGGTGTGCAGCGGCGCGGGCGCGGTGGTGAGGCAGGTGAGCGCGGCGTCGGCATCACCGTCGAGCACGGCCCGGGCGGGACTTCGGGTGAGGTGTACGCGGATCGGAATCGGGAGCGCCAAGCCCTCGCCGCGAGCCAGAATGTCATGCAGCAGAACGGATCCGATCGCCGGGCGGACCGCAAGACTCAGCGGGCGCGACGCGTCGCTGGACCGTACCCGTTCGACGGCGGCACGGGTGGCGGCGAGGATCGCCCGCCCATCGGCGGCGAAGGCGAACCCGGCGTCGGTGGGCGTGACCGCGCGGCTGGTGCGCTCGAAAAGCCGGACTCCCAGCCGTCTTTCGAGCCTGGCGATGGCCCGCGACAGCGGTGGCTGGGTAATGCCCAAGCGCGCGGCGGCCCGAGTGAAGCTGAGTTCATCGGCGACCGCGACGACGTACTCGAGGTCCGCGAAGTCCACCTGATCCATACCCACAGGGTATGGGTAACAGTCGATATCGTGCATAGCTCGTCGGCGCGTATGCGGGTGTACTCGAGTCATGACCGCAGCGCAGATATCAGCACACACCACCGCCGATCCGGCCGCACAGGATCCCTACCGGCTGATTCCCGAGGTATTCGCCCACTACGTCCGAGCAGCCGACCACCGCGATCCGCAGCGCATGTCGGCACTGTTCGCCCCCGAGGCGACAGTGCGGATCTACTATCGCGGCGCAGGCGAGCCGGAACTGCTGGCGGAACTGACCGGCGCTGCCACTATCGGCGCGGCGGTGGCAGCGGGCATGGCACCGCACCCACCGCTGGGCTGGAGCCACCACACCCTCCTCAACCCGATCGTCACCGTCGAAGGCGACCAAGGCGCATTCGACGCGCAGTTCATCGTCTACAACGCCCACGGCCTGGCCCGCCCGGCCGAGGGCTGGCCGCCGACCGCGTTCGGTGCCCAGGGCACGATCGTCCCCATCGAGTGCGGATACGCGCGGGCCCAACTGCAACGCGAACGAACACGCTGGCTGATAACAGAATTGGTGATCGAACACGATCTGCCCTACGCCTTCCCCGCCCCGTGACCGTGCTCGCGGTACGGCTGGTCGCGCCCGACGCCCGCGACCACGAACACGCCGTTACGGTGGGGCAGGGACCCGAACCCGACGCCCCCGCGGAGTGGACCACCGTTCGAATGCGCGCGGCCACCATCAATGCCAGCGATTTCGCGACCATGCGAGGTCACGGCGCAGACCGCGCCAGACTGCCGACGATCCTCGGCTCCGATGGCGCAGGAATCGACGCCGCGGGCAACGAGGTCATCATCTACCCGATCATCGGCGATCCGACCTGCCATTTCGACGACCCGATGCTGGACCCGACATTGCGCATGCTGTCCCAAGGCATCGATGGCACCTTCGCGCAGACGGTGCACGTGCCCGCAGCGAATCTGATCCCGAAACCACCCGAATTGTCCTGGGAGGCAGCCGCATGCCTGGGCACCGCCTGGCTGACCGCCTACCGCGCGCTATTCACCCGCGCCGCGATCCGACCCGGCGAAACGGTGCTGGTCCACGGTGCGGGCGGCGGAATTGCCACCGCCGCAATCATTCTCGCTAGTGCGGGCGGCGCGCGAGTCTGGGTGATTTCGAGAACCCCAGCCCGTGCCGAACGCGCCGTCACCGAACTCGGTGCGGACGCCGCTTTCGGTGTCGGAGACCCGCTCCCGGACCTGGTCGATGTGGTGATCGACTGCGTCGGCACCAGCGTCGATCACGCACTGACCCGGTTGCGCCCCGGCGGACGACTGGTCCTCATCGGCGTGGCCGGTGGCGCACCGGTCGCCCCGATCGACCTACCCAAGGTATTCATCGGATCCCTATCGATCCTGGGCACCGCCATGGGCTCACCGACAGAACTGACCCGGCTGGCCGCACTCTGCGCCCGCGCCGATATCGCGATCCCCATCGATTCGGTATGGCCACTCGACGCGGCACATGCGGCCTTCACCCGGGCTCGCAGTGGCGAAGCGTTCGGCAAGATCGTGCTCCACTGCGACTGACCTACCGCGTACGGCGCAGCTGAAGCAGGGCGCTATTGCGCTGCGACGCTGGCGAATTAGTCGATGCGCCTGGCGATCTCGGGAAACCGGGTCCGAATCACTTCTGGACGGTGCGGGCAAGGATGCCGAGGGTGGCTCGCAGCGCCGACTCGGGGATGATCGGGAAGATCGACGCCTCACGGTAGCGAGGCGCGATCTTGCTCCAGTCGTAGTACGACGTGACCAGTGTGCCGGTGTCGTTCTCCTGCAGGCGATAGCCGTACAGGTGCTCGATGGGCGGCTGGATTGTTCCCGAGATCGTCCATTCGAGCTGTCGGTCCGGCTCGAATTCGGTGATGATCACGGTCACGTCGTACCTGCCCATTGGCAGGTCATTGAGCGATTCGCGGTCCATGTGGACGATGAACGTGTCCCCGACGCCGGTAACCGGCTTTCCCTCCGCCGATTGCAGCATGCCCGAACTGTCGATCGCCACATGTCCTGCGGGCGAGCACAGCAGCGCGAAGATCTCCGAGGGAGACGCGCTGATCTGACGCTGGACCTCGAACCGTTCTACCGTCATGTCCCCCACCCTCGCACACTCCGCACCATCGTGGACTGCGGCGGAGCAGAGGTCCGGCGGGCGAGGGCACACCGGCGGCGAGGTGAGTGTCAGCGTCCGCTGCCCCGCGCGGCGGGTGTCAGCGCTCGATCCGCCAGGCAGGAGAGCAATCCGCGGGTGAGTTCGGCACGGTCGAGATCGCGGCCGATGAAGACGACCTTGCCGGTGCGGTCCTGGTCGAGCCACGGGGTCGAGGGGCGGAGTTCGAATACCTCGTGCACGCCCTGCAATACGAAGCGGCGCGGGTCCTGCTCGACCGCGAACAACCCTTTCATGCGATAGACCTCGCCACCGTGCTCGCTCAGGTGCGCGGTCAGCCAGTCGCGGAGAGCGTGCTGGTCGAGGGCTCCATCCAGTTCGATGCCGACCGAGGTGAGGGTCGGATCGTGCTGGTGCCCATCATCTTCGAGCCAGTGCGGATCACCCGCCATGGGTCGGGACAGATCGAAGGCGGCGATGCCGAGCACATCGGCGAGGTCAACGTCCGCGTAGCGGGACGCGATGATGTCGGCGGTGGCGTTGATGGCGCGCACTTCGCGTTCGACCGCCGCCAGTTCGGGGGCGTCGACCAGGTCGACCTTGTTGACCACGATGCGATCGGCGAAGGCGATCTGATCGACCACCGTGGATCCCAGTCCGTCGTGGCCGGTTTCGGCGAGGTGGCCGCGAATGTGCTTGGCGTCCACCAGCGTAACGATGGCGTCCAGGGTGAAGTTCGCGCTGATCTCCTCATCGACGAAGAAGGTCTGCGCCACCGGATTGGGGTCGGCGAGCCCGCTGGTCTCGATGAGAATGCGATCGAAGCGGTCGCTGCGTTCGAGCAGCGAGCGCAGGATCTCGATCAGATCGGTGCGTGCGGTGCAGCACAGGCAGCAGCCGTTGCTCATCTCGATGATCTTCTCGTCGGCGTTGAGCACGAGATCGTTATCGATCGGGATCTCCCCGAACTCGTTCTCGATCACCGCGATTCGATGCCCGTGCTGGGCGGTCAGAATGTGATTGACCAGCGTCGTCTTACCGGATCCGAGGAATCCGGTCAGGACGGTCACCGGGATCTTGTTGTGCTCAGCCATGATTCGCTCCTGTCGTGAGGGTGGTGAGGAGGGTGCGCGCACGGGACATCGCTTCGTCGGATATCTCGATGCGCCTGCCCTCGAATGCGGGTCCGCGGGTGGCGTCCAATCCCATGCGCGAGGTGGTGCCGTCGCTGGTGGAGGACGGATCCAGTGGTGATCCGGGCAGCCCGTCCACGGTGAGAATGTCGCGGTGCGGCTGGAAATGCGTGGCCAGCGCCCACAGCACCGCCGCGTCATCGGTGAGGTCGATATCGCTGTCGACCGCGATGACGGTCTTGAGGTACGGATCCCAGCCCAGCAGTCCGAGCATGATCTGCCGGGCCTGCCCCGGGCGGGACTGGCGCACCGCCACATAACAGTGGAAGTGCGTGCCCGAGGTCGGATAGTGCACCGCGGTCACATCCGGAAAACGCGCCTTGAGTTTCTCCGCCATCTCCGATTCCCGCGGCACGCGAGCGAGATTCAGATGTTCGGCGGTATTGCCACCTTCGACATCGAATAGCATCGGCTGCCGTCGCCGCAGGATGGTCTCGACCCGCAGCACATTGTTGGTGGAGCGATTGGACGAGTAGCCGGAGAACTCGCCGAACGGCCCCTCCTGCGCGTGCGCGTCGGGATCGATCACGCCCTCCAGCACGAAGTCCGACCAGGCCGGAACGCCGATGCCGTATACGGGGGTCGCCACCACATCCAGCGGTTCGCCGAACAGCCCGCCCGCGACCGCCCGCTCATCGACGTCGTACCCCACCCGCGCGGACGCGGCGAGCATGAACAGCGGATGCCCGCCGATCACCATGGCCACCGGCATCGGCTCACCGCGTTCGGCATAGCGTGCCAGCATGCGCCACAGATCGCCCCGCGAATGCAGACTGGTCGCCAACTCGGTCGGCGAGTGCACCATGGCCCGGTGGTAGCTCATGTTGCCTACGCCGGTGTCCGGATCGGTGGCCACGATCACGCCGCTGGTGATGTACGGCGCGCGATCGGAGGCGAAGTGGCGCAACATCGGTAGCGAACCCAGGTCCACCTCCGCGCCCGAGCGGACATTCTCGAGGATCGGCCCGGAATCGACGTACCGGGGTGACACCGGCGCGGCCGCGCGTGCGGCGAAGGTCTCATGCAGCTGCTCCGGACGCGTTCCCAACATGCGCGCGATACGGGTGCGGGAGGCGAACATATTGCTCACCACCGGCACCTCGATGCCATTCACCTTGCGGCACAACAGCATCTCCTCGCGACCGCGCGTGGCGAGTTCGTAGATCAATCCCGTGACGCCCTGATCGGCGGCCACGACATCATCGATCACCAGCACGTCCTCGGGATACTCGGCCCGGTATCGGTCGACGAAGGCGTGCGAATCCTGTTGTGGGGCAAGGTCTTCATAGATCATCGGGCGGCTCCGGTCAGTCGGTCGGCGGGCAGCGGACCCTGCCAGCGGGGAAACAGGTCGTGCTCGATGCCGAACTGGTCGAGGATCTTCCCGCTCAGATGCGCGAGCAACGCCTCGATCGAATCGGGCCGCTGATAGAACGCGGGCACCGGCGGCAGGACGATCGCTCCGGCCTCGGTCACGGCGGTCATGTTGCGCAAATGCACCAGACTCAAAGGGGTTTCGCGGGTCACCAGCACCAGGCGGCGGCGCTCCTTGAGGCAGACATCGGCCGCTCGGCCCAGCAGATCATCGGAGTAGCCGTGCGCGATACCCGCCAGCGTCTTCATCGAACACGGCACCACCACCATGCCCATGGTGAGAAACGACCCGGAGGCGATGGAGGCGGCAATATCGCCGCGCTGATGCGTCACGTCGGCGAGTGCGCTGAGCTCTTCCGGCCGCAGACCTGTTTCGAGTTCGAGGGTGCGATGAGCGGCCCGCGAAATCACCAAATGTGTTTCCACGACCCGCAATCGGCGCAATGCGGTCAGCAGATGGACTGCCAGCTGGGGTGCACTCGCACCGGTGACCCCCACGATGAGTCGTGGCTTGGCGGGGGCGAATCCGCCATCACGATATTCAGCAGACATGACGATCTTTCTCGGAGGAATGGAAGAGCGCGTTGAGCCCGATCGCGAGGATGGTTCCCGTCGCGACGCCGCTCTTGCAGAACATTTCGGCGAAATCGGGTAGCTGCCTGTAGAAGTTCGGCGCGAACGCGGGCACCAGCCCGACCGCCAGCGACAGCATGACGATGGTCAGATTGGCGGATCGGTCGAAATCCACCCGCGACAGAATCTGGATACCGGAGACGGTGAGCGCGCCGAAGGTCACGATGGCGGCCGCGCCGATCACCGGTTCCGGAATGGCCGCGGCCACCCGCCCGATCGGCTGGAACACCCCGAACAGGATCAGCAGCACGCCCACGACGACGACCGGATAGCGGCTGCGCACCTTGGTCAGTGCGATGAGACCGATGTTCTGACCGAATGTGGTGTACAGGAACCCATTACAGAAGCCGCTGCACAGCGTCATCAGCCCGTCCACGCGCAGCAGCCGCGCGATATCGTCGGGCCCCACCGGCTTGCCGACCACCTCACCGACCGCCAACCCCTGCCCCGAACCCTCGACCATCAGCACGAATACGATCACCAGAAACAGCAGGATCGACGGAATATCGAAGCGCAGCGCGCCGAAATGCATCGGGCCGATGATTCCGATGACGGGTCCGTGTGCGACCTGGGAGAGCGAACCGATCCCGACCGACCAGCCGATGATCGCGCCGACCACCAGCGCCAGCAGGATCGACAACTGTCCGAGCAGTCCGCGAAACAGCCGCCGGAACACCACCATCAACGCCACGGTGCCCGCCGCGAGACCGATATGGCTGAGCCGCCCGTAGTCGTGCGAGCTCGGATCGGAACCGGCGATGAGCCGGATACCGACCGGAATGAGGGTCAGTCCGATCAGGGTGATCACCGTGCCGGTCACCACGGCGGGAAACAGTCGCAGCAACAGGCTGAAGTATGGCGCGGCCAGTATCCAGATCAGGCCCGCGATCAACAGTGAGCCGTAAACGGTTGGCAGCCCGTGACTTTGGCCGACCAGGACCATCGGCACGATCCCGCTGGAGGCGGCTCCCACCACCAGTGGCATGCGAATGCCGAACTTCCACACCCCCGCAGCCTGGATGAGGGTGCCCACCCCAGCGAGGATCAGGTCGATGCTGATCAAATCCGCGATCTGCGCGCCAGTCAGACCGAGCGCGGCGCCGACGACGATGGGGACCACGACCGCACCCGCGTACATCACCAGGGTGTGCTGCAAGCCGAGTAATACCATGTGCCAGAACGGCGGTCGCTGATCTACCGCGTGGATATCGCCGCTGGTCTCCGCTGTATCCCGTTCGGGTACATCGCGTTCGGGCTGTTCCAGTGCCATGACGTGCTCAGATCGCCGGTCGCGGATGGGACTGAACGGTTTTGTCCACCTCGGGCCGCCCATCGGTCGCGGGCACCTCCGCGGCGGTGTAGTCATGCGCGGCGAGGTCGTCGTGCGAGTCGGTAGCGGCGTCCTTGCCCGCATCCGTTGCGGTGTCCTCCCGCACAGCCGGTTCCGCGTCCCGCGAACCTTCCCCGCCAACCCCGTTGAGCAGCAGGTTCAGCAGGAACGCTGCGATACCCCCGGCCGCGATTCCGCTCGACAGCACTGTCTGCATGGGCACCGGCAAATGGCTGTAGAAATCGGGCGCGCCCACCGGCATGAGGCCGAAGCCGAAGGCGATGGCGACGATCAGATGATTGCGCGGCCGACTGAAATCCGCTGCGAGCATGAACTTCACGCCGATCGCACCGAGGGTGCCGAACATGACTATCCCGATACCGCCGAGCACCGGCCCGGGCAGCGAGGCCACCACCGCACCGAGCTTGGGCATCAATCCGATGATCACCAGGATCACCCCCGCCCCGGCGACGACATAGCGGCTCATTACCCGGGTGATGCTGACCAGTCCGACGTTCCCGCCGAAGGTGACGAAGGTGAAGGAGCTGAACACCCCGGCCAGTGCCGTGCCGAGCCCGTCGGCGCGCAGTGCCCGGGCGATATCACGTGGTCCGAGCTCACGTCCCACGATCTCCCCGGTGGCGAAGGTATCGCCGGTCGACTCGACCATATTCACCACCTGCACCACCAGCATGGGCAGGATGGCGGCCACCACGAAGACCGGCGCACCAAACGAAAAGGGATGTGCCAGACCGAAAATCGGCGCGGCGGAGGTGGCGGAGAAATCGGTGAGACCCAGTGGCCACGCCGCCAGCGTGCCCACCGCGAGCGCGATGAGAATGGCGAAGCGGCCGATGGCGGGGCGGGCGAGCCGTTCGATCACCACGACGAGCACCACGGTGCCGAGTGCGAGCAGAAGTCGTTTGGGCGCACCGTGATCCGCGGCCGTCATCGGCCCCGAGATCAGTCGCGAGGTCGACGGCAGCAGCGAGAATCCGATGATCGCGATGGTCGTGCCGGTCACGATGGGCGGAAAGTAGCGCGCCAGTTTGGCGAACCACGGTGCGACGATCCAGGTGAGAACGCCGACCACGATGGTCGCCCCGAAAACCGCGGGCAGTCCGGCGTTATTGCCGACGATGATGGCCGGGGTGATGCCGGTGAAGGTGGAACCCATCACAATGGGCAGTCGCACACCGACATTGAAGATCCCGATCGTTTGCAGCAGTGTCGCGACACCGCTGACCAGAACGTTCGCGGTGACCAGCGTGGTGACCTGGGCGGGGGACAGACCCAGGCCCGCACCGATGACCAGCGGCACGGTGACCATGCCGGAGTAGGCGACGATCACGTGTTGCAGGGCGAGGGGGATCAGGTGCCGGATCGGCGGGACGGTGTCGACGGGATGACGGGGTGCGGTGGACCGGTTGCGTTTGAGGGGGAAACGGGTATTCATTGGGTGACTCCTGGACGAGCGGTGCGACGCGGGGGACGGCGTCGAAAGAGGTTGGGCGGCAAGCACTCAGCGCGATAGCGGCTGACGTAGTGCTTGCATGCCGGCCCGCGCGACCAGTTGCTGTGCCCGCTCCCGGGCCTCGTCGATGGCCGCGTCCTCGTCGATGAGCAGGCAGCGGCCGTGCTGATAGACGATGCGGCCGCCGACGATGGTGACCTCCACATCCGCACCGCGCGCGGAGTAGACCAGCGAACTCACCGGATTGTGAACCGGCTGAATATGCGGCCGGTCGAGGCCGACGACGATGATGTCGGCGAGCTTGCCGGGTGCGAGTACGCCGGCATCGATTCCGGCGTATTTCGCGCCCTCGCGGGTGGCCAGTTCGAGTGCTTCCTCGGCGCGGCACGCGGTGGGGTCCCCGGTGGCGAGCCGCTGCGCGTAGACCGTGAGTTTCATTGCCTCGAAAAGGTCTTGGCGATGTCCGCAGCTGGGCCCGTCACTGCCCAGGGCGACTGTGGCACCGAGCGCACGCAGGTCGCGCAGCCGTAGCGTGCCCGACGCGAGATAGGCGTTGGAGGAAGGATTGTGGGCGATCTTGGCACCCGCGATCGCGACCTGTTCGATCTCCTCGGCGTCGAGCCAGATGGCGTGTGCGAGCGTCGCGCGCTCGTCGAGCAGTCCGGCCTTGGCCAGCCATTGCACCGGCCGCACCCCGTAGGCGTCGAGGTAGCTGGTGGGATCACCGCTGCTCTCACAGCAGTGGGTGTGCCAGTGGGTGTCGAATTCGGTGGCCAGGTCCACACACCCGCGCACCACCCGCTGGTCCACATAGGCGAGATTGAGTGCGGCGGGCCAGATTTCGACCATCGAACCGCGCGGCCGCTGCTGCATGGCCTCGCGCGTCATGGCCAGTTCGCTGGCGGTGTCGTAGCGGAACAACCCGTCGGGCTGCCCGCGACGGGCCGCGATCTCGGTGCGATCACCGAGCATGCCGCGCGCCACCGCACCGCGGAGCCCGGCCTGTTCCATGACCTGCGCTACCGCCATGGTGGTCGTCAGATCACTTGGTGCGTAATGATTTTCGATGATCGTGGTGGTGCCCGCGCGCAGTGCCTCCACCACGCCGAGCCGTGCGGCCGCTATCGCGTCCTGTGAGGACATCGCGATCGAGTAGGGCCACATGAACTCGCACAGCCACGGCACGATGGACATGCCTTCGCCGAGTCCGCGGGCCAGGGCCTGGGCCAGATGGTTGTGCCCGTCGACCAGGCCGGGCAGTACCGCTTTGCCGCGGCAGTCGATCACCGAATCGGTTCGCCAGTCGGCGAATTCGTCGTCCGGGCCGACCGCGACGATGCGTGATCCGCGGATCGCGACGGTGGCGTGTTCGTGGATGGTGCGGGCGTCGTCGACCGTGATCACGGTCCCGCCGGTCAGGAGTAGGTCGCAATGGGGGGTGGTTGGAGGGGTCATAGCCGCCTGTGCCTTCCCTGGCGGCGCGGCTGTACCGAGCCGGGCCGCCTCAATCCGTGGCGTGGGAGCTGTACTCCCACCAGAACGCGGAGTTCTGGTGTGCGCCGAACGGTTTAACCCAAGTCGGGAGGTCACCGGCAATGCCGTCCGGTTTCGTTGTACCGGAGGCACATACATGTAAACCGGGCGGAAAGTCATTTGTCAACGGCGAATTTTGACCAAGATCACACCTTCGCCACGAGATGTCATGTGCTGAACTGGCTTTATGCGAAAGCCATGCGATCACGGATTACATGCAATCCGTTGACGCGCCCGCCGTAGCTGTGGTCCACTCGTGCTATCGAGCCCGCCGGTCGGGCCAGGCTCGACCACCGTGGGAGGCGGTGGCCCGAAGGTGCGTGTGATTCGCGGCCGGGGACCTCATCCCGACCTGATCAGGAGAAATCATTGTGATCATCGATACCCACGTACATCCGACCAATCTCGTGGACGAAGCGTGGCGCCACACCGGTGAACCATTCACCGGCGAACGCGTGCTGAAGATGATGGACGGCCCGTTCTGGATCAACGGAAAACCCCGCCGGGTCGACGTCAGCTGCATTATGCCGCCGCCGGGCAATACGGCCTGGCGGGAAGGCAATCGCAGTGGCCGCGAAGGCATTCGCGATTACCAGGCCTATATCACCCGGCTGGTGCAGGAGTATCCGGACCGCTTCGTCGGAAACTTCATCTACAACCCGCGATTCGGCCCGGAGAACGGCGCCGCCGAACTGGCCTTCCATGTGCGCGAGCACGGCTACAAGATGATGAAACTGCATGCGAACATGCACTCCTACCGCCCGGACCGGGCGCTGGACTGGCTGCGCCCGGCCCTGCGGGTCTGCGACGAACTGGGCGTGACCGTGCTGATTCACACCGGCGACGGCCCGTATTCCATTCCCACGCAGTTCTATCCGATCATTCGCGAGTTCCCGAATGTGAACTTCATTCTGGGGCACTTCGGGGTGCAGACCGGTGGCGTCTACTGCTTCGAGGCGTTCTGGATGATTCAGGATTCGAAGAACGTCATCGGTGAATCCGGATGGCTGCTGCAATCTCGCATCGTGGAATTCGCGAAGGAGATGAAGAAGAGCAAGATGGTCTTCGGCACCGATTCCCCGCCCAATGAACCCGGTATGTGGGCGCGTGAACTCGAAGTGCTGTGCCATGAGCCGCCGCAGGGCCTGAACCTGTCCGAGGACGACCTCGAGGGGTATCTCGGAAACAATATGGCCAAGTTGCTCGGACTGGCTCCGACACCGCCGCCGAAGGATCAGGCCGAGGCGGAGGCGTATCTGCGTGGTGAGGTTCCGCAGGCCTCGGCCGCCAATACCCACGCCGACCACTACAGCGGGTACACCCCGTCGGCGTGGGCGGAAGAGGCAGCGCTCGGCTGAGTTTCAGCGCTTCACCCCGGCGACCCGGCACCCTCGCGTGCCGGGTCGCCGGACGCGCTGGAGGCGTCCGCGCCGGTCAGCGAGGGCTTGCGCCGGCGCGGCGCGTCCGGGGTCGTCTCATCGCGGAACTTGGCCTGCGAGAGCCGGATTCGCAGCCGCGAGATATGCCGCCGCGCCGCCGCCTCGGCCAGTTCCGGATCACCCGTTGCCATGGCGGCCACGACCTCCGCGTGCTCGTCCAGGGCCAGCCGTGGTGCGTCGGCATTGCGCCACAGCGAATGCAGGGCGATGTGCGAGCGCCCGGCGATCGGCTCCAATGCCGCGTTCAGATGCGGATTTCCCGCCACCTCGCGCACCAGCCGATGGAACCGCACATCCAATTCGATATGGGTGGCCTGGTCCGCACCGGCGGTCAGCGCGCGCTCATGCTCGGCGACCGTGTCCCGCAGCGCGATCAGCCCCGCGCCGTCCAGGCGCTCGGTGGCCAGGCGAGCGGCCAAGCCCTCCAGCACTTCCCGCACCACATACAGTTCCCGCAGGTCGTCCAGATCGACCTGGCTGACCTGCGCGCCGCGGTGCGGTGCGTGCACCGCCAGCCCCTCGTAGATCAGCCGCTGCACAGCCTCGCGCACCGGGGTCCGGCTCACCTCGAGCTGGCGGGCCAGTTCGGGAACGCTCAATGCCGTTCCGGGGGTGAGTTGATTGCGGAAGATGGCGGTCTTGAGCGCCTCGTAGGTGCTCTCGGTGAGCGACGCGGTGGCGGAAATGGCCGCCAGGTCAGGCGAATCCGTCATCACGGCGGCCTTTCTTCGATGCGGTCGGCATATTACATGCAATCATAGGGACCGCCGGTATAGACTGCCCCGAGGGGTCCGGTAGGGATGCACCGCAGGCTGTGGTGGGTGAGTTTTCACGGGGATGGACCGGAAACCTTCCGCTTGATTTTCCGGCGTCCAGTACGCCGCACAGCCGCAGGAGCCAGCTCAATGCCCGAAATGATTGGCACACAACCCATCCCGATCGCGCACAGCGGAACACCCACGCTGGTGCGTGAGGCTCGCACCAGCGCCGGTCTCGGCGTCGGAGCCAGTGCCCGGCGTCCGGACGGATTGCTCAAGGTGACCGGCGAATTCGCGTACTCCTCCGATCTGTGGATGGAGGGCATGGTGTGGGGGAGTACGGTCCGCAGTCCACACGCTTCGGCGCGGATCCGGTCCATCGATGTGAGTGCGGCGCTGGCGGTCGAGGGTGTCTGCGCCGTGCTGACCCATGAGGACGTGCCCGGCGCGAAGACGTACGGAATGAAGATCGCCGACCAGCCGGTGCTGGCCATGGACCGGGTGCGCTATCAGGGCGAACCGGTCGCGCTGGTGGCGGCGGACCATCCCGAAACCGCCCGGCGGGCAGCGAAATTGGTGATCGTCGACTATGAGGAGTTGACTCCGCTCACCGATCCCGAACGCGCGCTGGACCCGGAGGCGTCGCCGATTCACGATGGCTCGAATCTGGTGCGGCACGTGAAGATTCGGCACGGCGATATGGAAAAGGCCCGTGCCGAAGCCGAAGTCGTCGTCACCGGCGACTACGAGGTCCGCATGCAGGATCAGGCGTTCCTCGGACCCGAATCCGGCCTGGCCGTGCCCAGCCCAGACGGCGGCGTGGAACTGTACGTGTCCTCCCAATGGCTGCACAAGGATCTCGAACAGCTCGCACCATGCCTGGCCTTGCCGCCGGAACAGGTGCGCCTGACCATGGCGGGGGTGGGCGGAGCCTTCGGCGGGCGCGAGGATCTCTCGGTGCATGTGCACGCCTGCATGCTGGCCCTGCGTCTCGGCAAACCGGTGAAGATGGTCTACAACCGGTACGAATCCTTCTTCGGGCATGTGCACCGGCATCCGGCGAAGATGTACTACGAGCACGGTGCGACGCGCGACGGCAAGCTCGTCTACGTCAAGGCACGTCTGGTGCTCGACGGTGGGGCGTACACCTCGACCTCGCCGGTGGTGATCGCGAACGCCTCGTATTTCGTCGCCGGTGCGTACGAGGTCCCGCATGCGGAAATCGATGGCCTCGCGGTGTACAGCAATAACCCACCCTGCGGTGCCATGCGCGGTTTCGGTGCGGTCCAGTCGGCGTACGCGTGCGAATCCAATATGGACAAGCTCGCCCGCGCGCTGGACATGGATCCACTCGAGCTGCGCCTGAAGAACGCCATGGTGACCGGTACGGTGCTGCCCACCGGGCAGCCGATCGACGGTCCCGCGCCGGTGCGGGAATTACTGGAATCGCTGCGGGACCGCCCGCTCCCGCCCGCGGAGACGAGCTGGGATGTGCGGCTGCTGCCCGGCGGCGTCGGCAATGTGACCCACGGCGAAGGGATTCGGCGCGGCATCGGCTACGCGGTGGGCGTCAAGGCGATCGGCTACTCCGGTGGGGTCGACGACTATTCGACCGCGCGGGTGACGCTGTCGGTCGCCGCCGGGGAGCCGGTGGTGTCCATCCACACCGCGGCCGCGGAATGCGGTCAGGGCATCACCACCGTCCAATCCCAGATCGCCACAACGGAATTGGGGGTGACCAACGTGGTGGTGCTGCCCGCCGACACTCAAATCGGCGATGCCGGTTCCGCCTCGGCGTCCCGCATGACCTGGATGTCCAGCGGTGCGGTGCAGGGTGCGTGCAAGCAGATCGCGGCCGAGGTGCTTCGGCGCGCGGCCGCCGCATCCGGACGCGGTGCGTCCGGACTTGCGCTGCGGGACAACGTCATCGCCGATGTGCTGACGGGGGCGACGGTGGCGACCATCGCCGACACGGTCGGTGCGGACACCCTCGAGCGGATCTTCGAATATCACCATCGCCCGACCGAGGGGATCGACCCCGAACGCGGCCAGGGCAATGCGCACATCGCCTTCGCTTTCTGCGCACACCGTGCCGTGGTCGATGTCGATGTGGAACTCGGTTTGGTGCGGGTGGTGGAGCTGGCCGCGGCGCAGGATGTCGGTAAGGCGATGAATCCGATGGCCGTCGAGGGCCAGATCGAGGGCGGCAGCGCGCAGGGGCTCGGGTTGGCGCTGATGGAGGAGATTCTGTTGGATGATCAAGGGCGGGTGCGCAATCCGTCGTTCACCGATTACCTGATCCCCACCATCGCCGATGTGCCGTCGATGCCGATCACGCTGTTCGAATTCCCGCATCCGGACGCGCCCTACGGTCTCAACGGTGTCGGTGAACCGCCGACGCTGTCCTCCACCCCGGCCATTCTGAACGCGCTGCGGGATGCGACGGGTTTGGATCTGCCTCGGGTTCCGGTGCGACCGGAGGATATCGCGCTGGGCGTGCCCACTCAGCTCAGCGATAGCGCCAGATAGAAGTCGACTCGGTCTTCGAAGCGGGACAGGTCGCGACCGGTGAGCTCCTCGATGCGCGCGATGCGGTAGCGCAGCGTATTCACATGGACGAACATCAGATTCGCGCACCTGGCCCAGGACCCGGACTCATCGAGGAACGTACGCAGGGTGAGCACCAGATCGGCGTGATGTTCACGGTCATAGGTGAGCAGCGGTTCCAGCAGGCGGGTGCGGAATTTGCGGCCGATCAGCTCGGGAACGCCCGCGAGCAGCATTGTCCTGGTGGCCAATTCGTGCTGACCGATGACGCAGCTCACCGCCGCGTGCGCGGCCAACCCGCAGGCATAGCGGGCTTCCTCGACCGCGGCGCGCAATCCGGTCCGATCCGTCTCCGCGCTGATACCGACGCAGATCCGATCCTCGCCCAGCCCGGGCGCCAGGGCGGCGACGGCGCGGCGGATATCGGCGTCGACCTCGCCGGCCGGAATCAATGCGATTGCGGTGCGGTCGATTACGCCCGCGACCGCGTGCTGGCCGTCGAGCAGGTCGATCAGCAATGCCAGTGTGTGGTCCTCGCGCAGGGTGCCCGCTGTCAGGGCGACCGCGACGTAGCTGCCGCCCGGGCGCAGACCGGTCAGTTCCAATGCCGAAATGAGCTGTTCGGGTTCGGTGTCGGCCACGATCAGTTTGATGAGTCGCTGCGCGACCCTGTTCTCCGCGCCGAGCCGCTCGTCCTGGCGTTCGCGTTCGGAGGCGACCAGTGCGCACAATTCACCTGCCAGAGCGCGCCTTTCGGCGGACCAGTCACTGAAATCGGCCGCGAACACCAGCAGCCAGTCCAGTACCCGAGGTGTGTGTTTTTCGTCGGCGGCCACGATCGAATAGCTGATCTCGTCCTCCCGCAGTACCGCCGGGAAGCCGCGCGCGGTGAGGAAGGCGGCCGCCGCGCCGTGCGGTGGCGGCTGCGGTCCGGCCACGACGCGTCCGGTCGCGGACATGATCCAGCAGCGGATTCCGAGGTCGCGGTGCAGCAAATCCAGTACCGGGGTCAGTCCGTTGCCCGCGATATGGCGGCGGTGCCGATCCAGCATGGCGGTCAAACCCCCGGCATGGCCGGTGGAGAGCTCGCGGTTGAGCTGTTCGACCACGGCCGAGAAGCTGACCCGTTCCGGCACGCGCAGCAGTGGCACCCCGTGCCGACGGCACGCGCGCACCACATCGTCCGGAATCCCGCCGTATCTGGCCTGGCCCGCCAGCATGCCTGCGACACCGGCCGTGGCCAACGCGTGCACGAAGGTGTCGCTGTCCGACGGTTCGTGTCGCCAATGCATTCCGGTGACGACCAGCTCGCCGCCGGACAGGTAGCGGCTCGGATCGAGCAGGTCGGTGGTGACCACCCAGCGCACCTCGCGATCGAGGTCCGCGTCGCCGGTGACCAATTCGAACCCGAGGTCAGCGAAGGTGAGCACGGATCGCAAACGCATACATCACGCTAACAGCTCGATCGTGAATGCATGACGGAACGGGATAGGTTGTGGTGGAACATGATTCGAGGTTTCAGCGGTCGGTGACAACCGGGTGCGCCAGGGTCGGCGCCGACCGCGCCGATGGTGCCGAACACCGAGGTGACGGCGGCGCGGCGACAGGATCCCGCGTCGGCGCGGTGGCATTCGCCATGGTGCGCAGCAGATCCGCCGCAACACTGACCGCGATGATCGCCGGTTCCTTACCGGTGATCTCCGGTAACCCGATCGGGGTCTTGATGCGGGCGAGCGCCTCCGGTGCGTGCTTGCCCTCGGTGATGAGCCGATGCCGGAATCGGGACCATTTCGCGGAGGATCCGATCAGACCTATGGAGCCGAGTTGATCACGGCGCAGTGCCGCGTCGCAGAGCGCGGCATCCTCGGCGTGATCGTGGGTCATGATCAGTACATGCGTACCGGGCGGGAGTTGGGCGAGGATCTCCTCCGGCAATAGCGGTGTGTGATGTACGTGCACCCGCGCCACGGCATCGGAGAGCACCCCAAGTCGCTCCGGCTCGAGCATGTCCGGGCGGGAATCGATCAGGTGCAGGTCCAGATCATGGCGGGCCAGAATGCGCGCCAATTCCAAGCCGACATGGCCGATTCCGAAGATGGCCACCGCGGGCACCACCGTCAGCGGTTCCAACAGGATGGTGACCTCGCCGCCGCAGCATTGCACGCCGTGCCGGTTCAGCACCTTGTCGTTGAGGGCGAATTCCATCAGTTCGGGCTCCGGATCATCGGTGCGGGACAGCAGTTCACGGGCGCGATCGACGGCGACGGCCTCGACATTGCCGCCGCCGATCGAACCCCACGTCCGTTCCACGCCGACAACGAGTTTCGCGCCGGGTCGCCTGGGTGCGTGACCGCGCACGGCGGCCACGGTGACCAGCACACCGGGTTCGCGGCGGTCGCGCAGGGGCGCGACCGCCGTCACC
>NZ_JBHJXS010000010.1:0-69567 GCF_042269265.1 Nocardia sp. NPDC056000
CAGCCGCATCAGTGCTGATGCGGGGCGCGAATTCGTTTGCGGTGAGCTAGAACTCGACCAGGGTGTAGTCGCCGACGCGGTCGGTGAGGACGCGCAGGTGTTCCAGATCGCCGCCCAGCGTGCGGGCGATGGCGGTCAGGCGAGCCACGTAGTGGCTGACCGGGTATTCGGTGGTGATGCCGATACCGCCGTGCATCTGGATCGCCTCCTGGCCGATGTGGCGAGCCGAACGGCCGACCTGGAGGCGGGCGCGGGAGGCGACCACCGGATCGGTGACATCGTCGGCCACGGCGGCGGTGGCGTACAGGCTCATACTGCGGGCCAGCTCCAGCGAGACGTACATATTGGCGGCACGCTGGCTCAGGGTCTGGAACTTGGAGAGCGTGACGCCGAATTGCTTACGGGTCTTGAGGTATTCGGTGGTCAGGCGCAGCGCCTCCTCCATCGCCCCGAGGGATTCGGCGCACAGTGCCGCCTGCGCCTGGGCGGTGGCCACCGCCACCGCCGCCTGGGCATCGGCATTGTCACCGAGCAGTTCGGCCCGGGCCGAGGAGAATTCCACCTGTGCGCCGCGACGGCCGTCGAAAGTGCGGAAGGGCTTGCGGGACACGCCTTCCGCATCGGCCGCCACCAGGAACAGGCCCAGGCCGCCGCCGGGGAGTTCGGCGCTGACCACCAGCTCGTCGGCGCAATCACCGTGCGGGACCGGGTTTTTGACACCCGTCAGCGCGTAGCCGTCACCTGACGGAACGGCGGCGGTGCCGAGTTCGGTTGCGGGCCAGCGGGTACCGGGCTCATCGTGCGCGAACGCCAGCAGCCTGGTGCCGCCGACCAGCTCGGGTAGCACCCGCTGCCGCTGCGCCTCGGTGCCCGCGGCGGCGATCAGCGTGCCGGGGATCAGCACCGCGTCGAGGATGGGCTCGGGCGCGAGACGGCGGCCGACCTCCTCGAGCACCACCATGACCTCGACCGGTCCCGCGCCGACGCCGCCGTCCTCCTCGCTGAAGGGCAGACCCAGCACGCCGAGTTCGGCGAGCTGACGCCAGACATCGCGATTCCAGCCGAGTTCGGTATCGGTGACCTTCAGGCGGGTTTCCGGATCGTAGGCCCGCGCGAGCAGATCGCGGACCGTATCGCGCAGCATGACCTGTTCATCGGTGAGTTCGAAATCCATGGCGGCAGCTCACAATCCGAGGATGGTGGAGGCGATGATGGTGCGCTGCACCTCGCTGGAACCTCCGTAGATGGTTGTCTTGCGGTAGTTCAGATAGCTCGGACCGGTGCGCTGCGCCCAATCCGGCGACGCGATGCCCTCGGTCTCGACCGGAAGCGCGTCCGGCCCGGCGATATCGAGCAGCAATTCCGTCGCGGCCTGCTGCAATTCGGAACCGCGCAGCTTGAGCACCGAGGAGGCCGGATTCGGCTTGCCGTCGGAAGGCTGGGAGACCACACGGGCCAGGGTGAGCTCCAGGGCCAGCAGCTCGTTCTCCAGTTCGGCGATGCGCGCCGCGAACACCGGATCCTCGAGCAGTGTGCCGCGACCCGATTTGATCTGCGCCGCATACTCTTTCGCGACACCCAGCTTGACCTTGGTGCGGCCGACGCCGGTGATGCCGGTGCGCTCGTTGCCGAGCAGGAACTTGGCGTAGGTCCAGCCCATGTTCTCCTCGCCGACCAGCTGATCGGCGGGCACCCGGACATTCTCGAAGAAGACCTCGTTCACCTCGTGATGCCCGTCGATCAATTTGATCGGGCGGATGGTCACGCCGGGGGTCTTCACATCGAAGAGCAGCATCGAGATGCCGGCCTGCTTCTTCACCGTCGGATCGGTGCGCACCAGGCAGAAGATCCAATCGGCGTACTGCGCGAGGGTGGTCCAGATCTTCTGGCCGTTGACGATGTAGGAATCACCGTCGCGCACCGCGGTGGTGCGCAGCGAGGCCAGGTCCGATCCGGCGTCCGGCTCGGAAAAGCCCTGGCACCACCAGATGTCGAGGTTCGCGGTCGGCGGGAGGAAGCGCTGCTTGAGCTCCTCGGAGCCGAACTGCGCGATCACGGGGCCGATCATCTGGGCATTGAAGGTGAGCGGTTCCACCACCGACGCGAGCTGCATCTCGTCTTCCCAGATGTGCAGCTGCATGGGGGTCCAGTCGCGGCCGCCCCAGGCGACCGGCCACTTGGGGACGGCGTAACCGTGCTGGTTGAGAATCCGGTGCGTGGTGACGATGTCATCGCGGGAGAGTTCGCGGCCGTACTTGACGCGGTCGCGGATCTCCGCCGGGATCTCGGTCCGGTAGAACTCGCGCAGTTCGTCCCGGAATTTCACCTCGTCGGGTGACAGGGCAAGTTTCATCGCATCTCCCAGCGTCGCTGTCGTATCGAGTTCGAACTTACCCCCCGGTAATAGCGGGCTTGTCGCCTGGATCACAACCGCGGGCCACTCGGCCCGGCGGTTCACAGCCGGAGCTGGTACGTTGCCGAGAAGATCAGGCACGTTCCCGCCCGCGTCACGCGGCGAAAGACGCTCGCCTGCCACCACATCCGGTATCCGAGAGTTCGCAGGAGCAGCACGAGTGAACGGCAGGACCCTTCCCCGGCGCGCCGCAGCGGTCGCCGCCATCGCCGCCACGGCGGTCCTCGGTGCGACCAGCACCGCCACCGCCGAGCCGAAAGTTCCGGGCGACACTCCGGTCGGCATCGCGGTCGCCCAGCTCACCCAGGCCGCGGGCACCGATCAGGACGCGCTGAACGCGGTCGCGTCCACCGCCAAGACCGCACAGCTGGTTGCCGCCGCCGGACTGAAGAACATCGGCTTCACACCGTTCGGATATCAGGCCCCGACCCTGGGCTGCGGCTTCAACCTGCCGTTCACCATGACCGCCGCGTCCGCGGTCTCCGGCCAGCCCGGTCCGGACAACGGCCTCTCGGGTCCTCCCGGAACCCTGCGCTTCCAGGCCGCGCCCGCCACCGTCGGCATGCCGCTCGCCTCCGGCCTGAACGTGGCCTGGCTCAATGTCGGCAACGGCCGCAGCGGTATCACGCCCCTGGACGAGCAGACCGAATACAACCTCCCGGCCCTGGCCAAGACCGTCGACACCGGCCCCGGCACCGTCGTCGCCTCGCTCTGGGGCAGCATCGACTACCCGGGCTCGCGCTGCCTGGTCCTGCCCACCGTCGGCCTCTTCACCGTCGCCGACTTCCCGGTCACCCCGCCCCCGGCGACCACGGATCCGGCCGCCCCCGCGACCACCCCGGCCGCACCCGCGGGCCCGGCCGACACCGGCAGCAGCGGCACCGGCTCCAGCGACGCCAACTGAAACACCCCGCAGAACAACAAATGCGCCCCGGCTCACAGCCTGGGCGCATTTTTGTCGGCGTCGTAACGCGCTCGCGCCCGGGCTCTTTCGCCGCGCCGGGCAGGCGGGCGAAAACAGCTGGGCGGGTGCGGTTTACGAGCGGGGCTTGCGGCGGGTGTCGGCCCGCTTGAACTCACGATCACTGGGACCGCGACGGGGCGCGCGGCTCATGGAGCGCTGACCCGGCGCACCGGAATCGAGCTGGAGCTGAATGAGCTGACCGCTGATCCTGGTGCGGCTCAACGCGTTCAGGGTCTCCTGCGACAGATCGGCGGGCAGTTCCACCAGGCTGTGATCCGGGCGGATCGAGATATGCCCGAAGTCGCTGCGGCGCAGGCCGCCCTCGTTGGCGATGGCGCCGACGATCGCGCCCGGTGCGACCTTGTGCCGCTTGCCGACCTCGATGCGGTAGGTGACCAGATCCGCACCGGTCTGGCGGTGCTGGCTCGGGCCGCCCTCGCGGGAACGACGCTCGCGGCGATCACCCTCGAAGGACGAACGCTCACCGCGATCGCCGCGCTCACGCCGGGGCGCGGGCTCGGGATCGGGCTCCATGAAGAAGTTGTTGCCGTCGTACGAGCCGATCGCCAGCGCGGCCGCGATATCCACCAGCGGGATATTGTGCTCGCGCTCGTAATCCTCGATCAGCTTGCGGAACAGCGGCAGATTCGCCGAGGAGAGATTCTCGGTGATGGTGTCGCCGAACTTCGCGACACGCTGCGCGTTCACGTCATCGACGCTGGGCAGCTGCATCTCGGTCAGCGGCTGGCGGGTGGCGCGCTCGATGGCATCGAGCAGGCGGCGCTCGCGCGGAGCCACGAACAGCAGCGCCTCACCCGAGCGGCCCGCGCGACCGGTACGGCCGATGCGGTGCACGTACGACTCGGTGTCGTGCGGAATGTCGTAGTTCACGACGTGCGAGATGCGATCCACGTCCAGACCGCGCGCGGCCACATCGGTGGCGACCAGAATATCGAGCTGGCCGTTCTTGAGCTGACCGATGGTGCGCTCACGCTGCGCCTGCGCGATATCGCCGTTGATGGCGGCGGCGGAATACCCACGCGCGCGCAGCTTTTCGGCCAATTCCTCGGTCGCCTGCTTGGTGCGCACGAAGATGATCATGGCCTCGAAGGATTCGACCTCGAGGATGCGGGTCAGCGCGTCCAGCTTGCGCTGGTACGACACCATCACATAGCGCTGACCGATATTGGTGTTGGTGGAGGTCTTGGTCTTGACCGTGATCTCCACCGGATCGTGCAGGTACTGCTTGGCGATCTTGCGGATCACCGGCGGCATGGTCGCCGAGAACAGCGCCACCTGCTTGGTGTCCGGGGTATCGCGCAGAATGCGCTCCACATCGTCCTGGAAGCCCATCTTCAGCATCTCGTCGGCCTCGTCGAGGACCAGATACTGCAACTGGGTCAGATCGAGCGTGCCGCGCTCCAGATGGTCGATGACACGACCCGGCGTGCCGACCACCACGTGCGCGCCCCGGCGCAGGCCGGACAGCTGCACGGCGTAGTTCTGACCGCCGTAGATGGGCAGCACGTTCAGACCCGGGATATGCGTGGCGTACCGGCCGAACGCCTCGGCAACCTGGATCGCGAGCTCACGCGTCGGCGCCAGCACCAGTGCCTTGGGCGACTTGCCGGTTACTTCCAACCCCATGAGGATCGGGATGGCGAACGCGGCGGTCTTACCGGTGCCGGTCTGCGCGAGACCCACCACGTCCGAACCGCTCAGCAGCGGGGGAATCGTCGCAGCCTGGATGGGCGACGGCGATTCGTAGCCGACATCGGCGATGGCCCGCAAAACGCGGTCATCGATACCGAGATCAGCGAAGGACGGGCCGTTCGCGTCCCTCTCGTCGTCAGTGGGAACGCTGTCGGCCGGTGAGGTACTCATTGACCAGGAGTTTACTGCCTTACCCTGGTCGGTCCGACCATAGGGTGAATAGGCTGGACCGTGTGCAACCGGACAACCCGCCCTCGGCCGTCGCCGCAGCCCCCCTCCCGTCGGCCTCCGGACTGGGTCACGCCGAACCAGCTCCGGTGCGCAACTACGTAACCGGCACGGTCACAACGCCGGAACCGAGCAGTTCGGGGGCGACGACCGTCGTCGTTCACGAACCCGAGCTCCAACCGCAACCGAGCGTCGGCGCGGCGGATGCCAGAGCCATTGACATAGCCGTGGTGCAGTTCGCACCCGGCACCGACACCGTGGCCAATCTCACCGCGTTGCGTGCCGAGGTACAGGCCGCCGCCGAGCTCGGAGCCCAGCTCGTGATCGCGCCCGAGTACTCGATGTACTCGGTGCTGCGGCTCGATGCGGGCGCGGTCGCGGCGGCGGAACCGCTCACCGGGCCGTTCGTGAACGGATTGCGCGGTATCGCAGCCGAATTCGGGGTGCACCTGGTCGCGGGCGTGCTGGAAGCGCCGGGTGGGGACCAGCCCGAAGGGCTCATCTACAACACGCTCGTGGCCGCCACGCCCAATGCGGAATTCGCGGCGGTGTACCGCAAGGTGCATCTGTATGACGCGTTCAAATCGCGGGAATCCGATGTGATCCTGCCCGGGCCGCTGGACCAGGATCCGACATTCACCATCGACGGCATCGTGTTCGGTATGCAGACCTGCTTCGACCTGCGGTTCCCCGAAGGGATTCGGCGCATCGCGGCGGCGGGGGCGCACGTGCTGGTGCTGCCCGCGCAGTGGATTCCCGGGCCGGGCAAGGTCGATCAGTGGACGACGCTGCTGCGGGCGCGGGCCATCGAGAACACCATCTACGTGGCCGCGTGTGATCAGGCCGCGCCCAATGGGTCGGGGGCGTCCATGATCATCGCGCCGACCGGTGCCGTGCTCGCCGAACTCGGCGATCAGCCCGGTATCGCGACCGCGCGGGTGGATCTGGATCACCTCGCCGAGGTCCGCACCACCAATCCGAGTCTGGCGCTGCGCCGCTTCACCATTCGCGGGGAGTAGTTCGGATTTCTTGCGGCGACAGCCCGGTTACTGACCGGATGTGCCAGAAAACCGGGGCGTCCCGGGGCGGCAACTAGACTGAACAGCAATGATGTATCCGGATCGGGGGACCGCCGGGCGAGCGCTGGGTGGGGTGCTCGGACACCTCCGCGCGGCGGATCCACTGATTCTGGGACTGCCCCGGGGCGGGGTACCGATCGCGGTCGGCATTCGCGCGGTGATCGGCGGGGATCTCGATGTGCTGCTGGTGCGCAAACTCGGCGTGCCCTGGCAGCCCGAACTCGCCATGGGGGCGATCGGCGAGGACGGGGTGCGGGTGCTCAATGCCGACGTCGTTCTGAACACCGGCGTCACACCCCGGCAGTTCGCCGAGGTCGAGGACCGGGAACGCGTCGAACTGGAACGGCGACGGCAGGTACTGCGCGCCGACCCTCCGATCCCGTTGAAGGACCGCACCGTGATCATCGCCGACGACGGCATGGCCACCGGCGCGACCGTCGCCGCCGCCTGCGAGATCGCCCGCCTGCACGAACCGCGCCGCGTCATCGTGGCGGTACCGGTGTCCTCCGCCGAAGCGCTGCACCGCATTCGGGCGCTCGCCGACGAAGTCATCTGCCCGCTGGTACCGCGCGAACTCGGCGGCGTCGGCGGCGTCTACCTCGACTTCCACCAGCTCGCCGACGACGAGGTCGTTCAGCTGCTCGCCGAATAACGTTGACGCCGTGGGAGATTCGGCGGGAGATCCGGTGGGTCAGTGAATCTCGGTGATGCCCTTGCGGTGTCGCTGCGCGAGTTCGGCGTAGTAGGACGGATTCACCTTCACCCAGAGTTCGGCGGGCGTGCCCGTGATCGGCTTGCGCACCTGCGCGGGCGATCCGGCGGCCAGCACCCCGTCCGGAATCTCCGCACCCGGCGGCACCAGCGAGTGCGCCGCGATCATGGTGCCGCTGCCGATCTTCGCCATATCCAGCACTGTGCTGCCATTGCCCACAATCGATTCCGCGCCCAGCGTGGCACCGTGGAACACCACCGCGTGCGCGATCGTGGACCCCGGACCGATCTCCACCGGCACATCCTCCGGCACGTGAATCACGGCGTTGTCCTGCACATTCGCCCGCTCGCGAATAATGATCGGCGCGAGATCGGCGCGCAGCACGGCCCCGTACCAAACCGACGCCCCCGCCTCGACCCGCACATCCCCGATCAATGTCGCGGTCGGCGCGATGAACGCCGTCGGATCAACCGTCGGCCGCTTACCCTCGAATTCATAAAGTGGCACCCCCGCACCGTAATCCCCCACCCTGCCCAACGGTTCGACATCACCGGCCACCCACCCGAACCACCACCGCGACGCCAGGTCGACTCAGCGAGCCGCGATCCTGCCGACCCAGTCCGCGATATCAGCGCTGACCTGCGCGTGCACGGGTTCGTGCAGCAGATCGTGCCCGGCGTCGGCGTATTCCCGGAACTCCGCTGCCACGGTCGCGGCCCATACTCGCACCGGTTCGATCGGCGTGCGCCGATCATCGACCCCGTGCACGAACAACACCGGAAGCCCTTCCGGCACAACCGGTCCCGGCGCGGCCCCTGATCGCGAGCCGCCACCGTCGGTCGTGGCGTTGCCGCGCGCGGTGGGAGTGTCCTTGCCCCGGGCGGACTTCGGGGGTTTGCCCTCCAGTACCGCGCGCGGCGTGCCGCAGAGAATCAGTCCGGCGAGCGCGGGCGCGGGTGGGCCGAGCACGGCCATAGCGGTGGCTGCCCCCAGGGAATGCCCCATGAGGAACAGCGGGAGGGAATCGGCCGGGGCTTGATCGAGGAATGCCCGTGCGTCAGCAGACAATTCGGGCAAAGTACCCGGCCATTCGGCATCGCCCTCGCTGAGTCCGTGGCCGGAGGTGTCCAGGGTCCACAGTTCGATGCGGGCGGGCTCCAGGGCGCGGGCGAAGCGGTGGTAATGGCCGCTGTGCTGTCCGGTGCCGGGCAACAGCACGATCCTTGCCGCGGGATCGGCGACCGGCCAGCGGCGGTAGTGCAGCCGACCGCGGCCACCCTCGAAATACGGCATCCGGCGATTCTCGCAAACGCTCGAAAGGTGGTCCGATTCGACCGGATCGGCGGGTCAGGGGCGTACATCGGGGGTCGGAGCGGGGCGGCGACACGCCGGAATGCCGGGTCAGGTTTCCAGGGGGCTGACGGGATGGGCGGGGGTGGGGTGACGACGGGCGGGTGTGAGTCGTGTTGTCCCGCAACGTGGCCCGGCAATCCGGTGAAATCGGCCGGGGGTCGGGCCGGGGAGCAGGGGTGCGCGGGGGCCACCTGGCGACGTGGGATCGGCTGTGGAGTCACTACGCTATGGCGCGACTCGGCACGTAATGGCGTGCGCGGGTCGCGGGTGTCGGGCGGAGAGACACAGGAGGGCCGCGATTGATTCTGTTCGGTGATCGTGTCGTGTGCAGCACCGGTGACCTGGTGTCGGCGGCGCGTTGTGAGTTCGCGCTGCTGCGCGGGCTCGACGCCGAACTGGGGCTGGTGACGTCGATCGGATATCCGGCGCCCGGTGTGCTGACGCATGCCTGGGATCGGGCGGTCGAACATCGGCTCGCGGATCTGCGGGACCGGTACGGGAACAGGGTGGTGCGCGTGCGCGTCCCCGGGGTCGAGCAGTGCGCGGACGGATCCGTCGACGCGGAGGCGGCGGTCGCGGCGCTGCGGGACGCGCATGAGCAGACGCTGGCGGCGCTGCGGGGGCAGGCCGAGGCGGTCGCCGGGGCGGTCGTGTTCGACGGGGAGTTCGCCACGCGCTGCGATTTCCTGGTGCACGACAGCGATCCGGAGACCTATGACTATCTGCCCGCGGCGGTGGTCGGGCGGAGCGGGCGGATTCCGGCGCTGCTGAGCCTGGCCGCCATGGCGGATGCGTTGCGGCGGTGCGGATTCCGGCCCGCCGCACGAGCCCGGCTATGGGTGGACGGTGTGGCCGGTACGCATTCGCTGGCCGATATCGCCGTCGTGCATCAGGCGCGCCGGGATCGGCTGCACCGGATTGTCGAGGCCAAGCTCGGGGAGCTACTGCCCGTGCAGTGGGGCGATCGCCGTTTCCTGGCCTGCGGCAACTGCCCGACCTGTACCGCCGAACTCGAATCCCGCCGCGATCTCCTGCTCGTGGCGGGTATGCGGCCCGCCACCCGGGCGCAACTCCGCGATGCCGGAATCACCACCGTGCAGCGGCTCGCCGCCGCCGATGCCACCGTCACCGGTGTACCCGGCCCGACCTTCAGCACCCTGCGCAGGCAGGCCGAACTGCAATTGGAGCGGGCGAGCACCGGCCATCCCGCGCACTCCCTCATCGATGCCGGGGCCCTGGCCGCACTGCCGAAACCCAGCCTCGGCGATCTGTTCGTCAGCCGCACCGCACCGGATCGGATCGAGGTGTGGTCGAACTGGTCCGCGGATCGCGTGCACACCTTCGTCATTCACACCGGCGACGATGTCTCGGCCACCGATACCGCTGCGGCACAGGATATTTCCCCCTGGCCCGATGACGCCGACGCCCTGCTGGACTTCCTCACCGAACGCCAGTGGGAGCATCCGGATCTGCGCATCCACCACTACCGCGGTGATCTGCGCCCACTGCTGAGCACGATCGGCGAACGCTATCCGGACGGCGAAGACGTTGTCGCCGAACTGCTTCCGGCCCTGGTCGACCTCTACCCGATCGTCCGCGCCGCCATGATCGTCGGCGAACGCTGCTACGACCTGCGCCAGCTCCCCCCGAATCAGGTCGGCGCCAGCGCTCCCCCGGCTCCCGGCGGGCTGGCCGGCAGTGGCCCCGAAGATGTTCGGCGACTGCGGGATTGGCTACTCGAGGTGGCGCGCGAGCACACTGTGACACCGGCCCGGCGGATGTCCTACGACTATTGGGAAACCGGTCCGGACGAGGTCGAGGCGGCGCTGCGTGAATTCGCCGAGACCGGCTATCGCGATGGCCGCGAACGCAGTTCGGCGCAGATCGCGGCCGCGTTCACCGCGGCGGCGGCGGGCTACTTCCGGCGTGAACGGCAACCGCTGCGCTGGGCGCATGACGATCGGCTGGATCATCCCGTGGAGGAGTGGGCCGAGACGCCCGGCGTCCTGGTCGCCGACTGGGGCACCGTGGACACCAAGTGGCACAGCACCGATCACCGGCCCATGCGCCGCTATCTGACCCTGACCGGCAGGCTCGGCACCGGCGACGCGCCGAAGCCGGGCACCCGGGTGCTGACCCTGTACGACCGCTCCGCACCCGGTCTGACCGCCCTGCCCGGTCAGCGCGCGGCCGCGCACGCGACCGTGCTGGGCTGTGCCCTGGACACCAATTTCGAGGATGTGGTGCGCGTCGTCGAACTGCTGCCGGACGGCTGCGAACCCTATGACGAACTGCCCACCGCCATCGCGCCCTGCCCGCCGGGCCGCAGCGAATACCTGGAGGAATCGCTCGAGGACATCGCACACCAGCTGCTGGTGACCCTGCCGGAGGTGCCGGACAACGCGGTGTTCGATCTGCTGTGCGGCCGCCCGCCCCGGCTGCGCGAGGGCAAACCGCTGCCCGAGGTCTTCGGCGATCACGCCGCCGCCGTCACCGCCGCCATCCTCGACCTGGAGGACTCCTATATCGCGGTGCAGGGCCCACCCGGCACCGGTAAGACCGCCACCACCGCGCGCGTGGTGGAAAGGCTTGTGACACGGTACAAATGGCGCGTCGGTGTGGTCGGCCGCACGCACGCCGTGGTCGAACACGTGCTGGACGCGGTGGTGCAGGTGGGCGTGCTGCCCGAACTGGTCGCCAAGGCCGAAGCGCAGTCGGTGGCCCCGGAATGGCTGCCCATCGACGCCGCCAAATATGAGCGCTTCCTCGACAATGCCGTCAATGGCGGTGTGGTGGGCGGACTTTCGACGGATTTCGCCGATCCGAGCCGTATCGCGCGGGATGGCCTGGACCTGCTGGTGATCGCCGACGCCGGGAAGTACCCGCTCGCCGATGCCGTCGCGGTGGCACTGTGCGCGCGAAATCTGCTGCTGGTGGGCGATCCCGCGCCCACCAGCGGGCACGGCATTCATCCGGAGCCGGTGCATGATTCGGTGCTGGGCCGCCTGGTCGGCGCGCATCGCACCCTGCCTTCGGCCTTCGGCTACTTCCTGGATCGCACCTGGCGCATGCATCCGCGCGTCTGCGGCCCGGTGTCGCGACTGCGCTACGACAATCGGCTGCGATCGAACGAAACCGTCACCCTGGCAAGGGAACTCGAGGGCATCGAGCCCGGCGTGCGAACCATCACCATCGAACATCACGGCAACAGCACCGAATCCGCCGAGGAGGCCCGCGAGATCGTGCGCCAGGTGCGCAATCTGCTCGGCCTGCCGTGGCAGACCGGCGCGGTCACCCGCCGCCTGCATCCGCACGACATCGTGGTGGTCGCGCCGTATCACGCCCAGGTGGCGCGCATTCGAACCCAGTTGTCCCGCGCCAGGATCGAGGATGTGCTGGTCGGCACGGCGGACCATTTCCAGGGCCGCGAGGCCGCGGTCGTGCTGGTCTCCATGGCCACCTCCGCACCCAAGGACGCCCCGCACGGCATCGGCGCGCTGGTGTCCAGACACTGGCTGACCAGCGCCATCTCCAGAGCCATGTGGGCGGCGATCATCGTCCGCTCACCGCTGCTCACCGAATACCTGCCGACCACGGCGGCCGAACTGTCCGATCTCGCCGCGGTCCTGCAACTCGACCGCGTCTGAACCGGATTCGGCGTCAGCCGAAGTTCTGGCCTTCGCCGCGGTAGCTCGGCACCTGGGTGCGCTCGCCGTCGGCGACGAGCTGCACCTGGTTGAAGCGTTCGAGGAGTTCGCCCGCCTTGGCGTGCCGGAACCAGACGCGATCACCGATGGCGAGGTGGTCCGCACCGGTGAGCGGGGTCTGCACCTCGCCCGCGCCTTCGGTGCCGATCAGGCTCAAACCCTTGGGCCACACCGGCTTCGGGACGCGAGTGGCCCCCGCCGGACCGGAGGCGATGTAGCCGCCGGAGAAGACGGTGGCGATGCCCTCGGCCGGATGCCGCAGCACCGGCATGGCGAAGTACATCGCCGGGCGCGGAGCCAGATTGCGGTAACCGTCGAAAAGCGTTGGCAGATACAGCCCAGAGCCCGCCGTCACCTCGGTGACATCGGGATCGGAGATGCTCACCTCGATCGAGCCGGTACCGCCGCTGTTGACGATCTCGAGCTCGCCGATCTCGGTGCGCACCGCCTCGACGACCTGCCGCCGGCGTCGCCCGATCTCGAAGGCCGACGCCTTCTTCACCAGTCGCACAGCGGGATTGGTGTCCGGCAGCCCGGCGATCTGCGCCTCGTAGGTCATCACGCCGACCACCCGGAACCCGCGCCGCCGCGCCGCACCGGCGACCCGGGCGGCGTGTTCGGGGGAATGAATGGGTGAGCGCCGCACGCCCAGGTGCAGCGGCCCGATGCGCAGCGAGGCATCCACATCGATGCACACCCGGGGCGCGACCTTATCGCTGCCGACTGCGGCGCGAATGAAGTCCAGCTGGTCGAGATCGTCGACCATGAGCGTGATCGCGTCCAGCAGCACCGGATCGGTGGCGAGTTTGGCCAGCGAGCCGCGATCGACGGTGGGATAGCCGAGCAGAATGTCCCGCGCGCCCAGTCCGGCCAGCCAAATGGCCTCGGCGAGCGAATAACCCATGATTCCGGCGAATCCGCCGGATGCGGTGAGGTCGCTGCCGAGCACCTCTTCGAGGACGGCGCGGCAGCGCACGGATTTACTCGCCACCCGGATCGGCACTCCGCGGGCGCGGCGTACCAGATCGGCGGCGTTGGCGCGCAGGGCGGCCAGGTCGACGGCGGCCAGGGGCGGGTCGAGCTCGGCGGTGGCCGCGTGCAGCCCCGCGATCGGCGACGGTTCGCTCACAGGTTCATTCGACCACGAAACTGGTCATGCGTCCAGCAATTCGGAAAGTCCGCGGGCGACGCCGCAGCGGCTCCTCAGGAAATACGCAGCGGATCAGAGGTCGAGCGCCTTGGTGGACAGGTACGACACCAGGTCATCGAGCACGACCAGCGATATCTCGTCATCGCAGTCGGCCAGCCAGCGCAACACCATGCCCTGGATCACCGCCACCAGATACGCGGAGATCGCGTCCACCGGCTCCAGCCACTGCGTACCGGACCGCTGCGCACACAGCTCCAGGAACGCGGTCACCTCCTGATCCAGGTCCCGGAACATGGCCGACGCCACCGGATCCGGCACACAGACCGATTGACCGCCCTCCCAGCGTCGGCGCAGTACCGCCAGCGTGCCCTCGTAGGCGCGTAACTGCCGGTCCGGCGAGGACTTCAGAATCGGCCAGAGGGTGCTCACCCCCGCGTGCAGCAGCACTCGCAGGGCACGGCTACCGGTGATGTCGAGCGAATCGGCGGCCTTTTCGATCGCCTCGGACATGGCCGATCGCAATCCGACCTGGACGATTTCTCCACTAGCGCTCAACGACGACTCCCTTTGGCGAAAAAGATTCGCGCATCTTGCTTGCGCGGCTCGCTCAACGGGTTTGCAGATCAGCACTGATCCCCGAGCAGGACCCCGGCGTACCCGTTCAACGGGTCTCAACGATACGTCGTTTTCTGGGTCGATGACCAGCTTTGATAGCCGGTTTCGTACCGGAAGATTGTTTCGTTACCTAATCGCTACTCGTCCGCGATCGAATGGGAATCGTCGAAATTCATCGATCGCCCGGTAAACCAGGCATTAGAACCGCTTGGTATTTTATGAAAGCTAGTACCGCTAAAGATAGCGAGTGTGCGCGAACCCACACGTCCGAACCCGCCACGCCCTCGCAACGCGCCGGTAGCGACACGAAATTCACGTCCACTAGCCGGATTCGACATCCTCCGTTCGGACGCCCACGGATAGCCTGGCCGAGTGACTTCAGCGCGCCACGACCCCCTCCTGATCAACGGCACCTTCAACTTCCGCGATGTGGGCGGCGCCCGCACCACCGCGGGCGCATCCGTGCGCGATGGAGTGCTGTTGCGTTCCGCCCAGCTCAGCCGCCTCGACGACCAGGGCCGCGACCGGCTGCTGGAACTCGGCGTCACCGATGTGCACGATCTGCGCGGCTTCGCCGAGATCGACCTGATCGGCCACGACGCCCTGCCCGAACAGGTCCGGCTGCACGTCACCCCCTTCGACCCGCGCATGGGTGAGACCCCGCCGCACGAGGCGCGCCGCAATGTCACCGCGGCCAATCACATGCTCGAGGTCTACCGGCTCTTCCCGGCCATGCCCGAGGCGCACAGCGCGATCAAGGCGCTGGCCGATTCGGTGCTCACCGGCACCGCCCTGGTGCACTGCGCCGCGGGCAAGGACCGCACCGGCTGGGCCGTGGCCACGCTGCTGCGCGCGGTCGAGGTCACCGAGGAGGACGTCTACGCCGACTACCTGCTCAGCAATGACGCGGTCCCGGTGCTGCGCGCCTACATGGCGGGCGATACCGATGAGGAACTCTCCGACGATCTGCTCGGCGTACGCCCCGAATACCTCGAATCGGGCACCAACACCATGAACGAGATGTACGGCGGCATCGACGGCTACCTCACCGAGGTCGGCATCGATACCGCGCAGCGCGACGCGCTGCGCACCCGCCTGGTCGGGTAAGCACCGCACACGACGCAGGGCCGCGACCGGCGAGGTCGCGGTCGACGCTGTCCGTTATTCGGCGAGGGAGCGGCGGACCAGGCCGTCCGGGTCGATGCTCACGTGGTTGCCGGTGTGGAACCACGCGCCGGTGAAACGGGATTCGGTGGTCTGCGGATCGTTCCAGTAGCGGGGGGCGACATTCGGGCCGCGGCAGAGGAGTTCGCCGTGGCCCGCTTCCGCGCGCGGACCCCAGAGCGCGAGTTCGGTTCCGCCGAAAGGGAATCCGAGGACATCGCGGGCGGCCGCGCCGTCATCGCGGGCCAGGCCGATACCGCTGGTTTCGGTGGCGCCCCAGACCGACCACTGGCGGGCCTCGGGGAAGATCTCACGTAGATCGGCCGCCACCGAATCCGAGGTGGAGTGGTCGGCGGCGGCGAGTTCGGCGCGGTGACCCGCGCTGCAGACCTGGCGCACCCGATCCAGGCGCAGGCCCGCAAGTTCGGGCAGTAGGCCCGCAAAGATTCTGGGGGTCGCGGAGACCATGTCTATTCGTTCCGCGACAAGCGTTTTCGCGATCACCGCCGGATCCGGGGCGAGCACCACGGTGCCGCCGACCGCGAAGGTGGGCAGCAACTGATCCACACAGCCGCTGGCGTGCGCGAGCGGCAGCAGCACCAGATTGCGCAGTCCTTCGCTCGGCAGATCGAGGGTGCCGACCACGGAACGGATTGCGGACAAAAGGTTTTCGTTGGTCAACTCCACACCGCGCGGTCCGATCTCGGCACCGGGACTGGTGTAGCAGAGCAGTGCCAGCTCACCGAGGGACGCACCGTCATCGATGAACGCCGCGCCGTCCGGCAGCGCCTCGCGGTAATTCGCCGCGCTGCCACCGCCGTCCAGAATGTAATCGGCATCGGCATCGCGAATCACGCGGTCCGCCAACGCATCCGGCAAACCGTCATGCACCAGCACCGGCACCGCGCCGGACAGCAACGCGCCCAGGAACGCCTGCACCCAGCGCGCGCCCACCGGCATTCGCACTGCGACCCGGTCCCCGTAACCGATTCCGTGCTCCTGCAATCCTCCTGCGATCCGGGAGGCGGAGTACCAGAGCTCCCGGTAGGTGAGGCGGGGGCCGCCGATCTCGACCACCGCCTCCCGCGCGGAGAAGTTGTGTACCTGCACATCCAGCAATTCCGTGAGCGCCGGGGTCAGGTTCCCGTAGCGCAGGATGCCATCGGCACCGCGCGCAACCGGGTTGTCGCACCAGGCATTTCGCGAGTGCGGGTATTCGACCAGTAACTGCGACATCCGTCCCTCCGAGCGCCTCGAGCCTGCAGGCACCAGTGACTATATGATGCACATCACATCCGTGGGCGGATTGTCGGCAAACGTAGTCGAGACGTCACGGCACGGAAACGACTAGCGCCCGGTGTACGTGGCCTTCCCCGGGCCGACGTCGAGGAAACTCTTGACCGCACCGCGCAGATCATCGGTGGCGAAGAGCTGGCCCGAGACCTGCGGCGTCACCGAATCCGCATGCGCCACACCGCCGGAACGCCAGGCGCCGATGATCTCCTTGGTCGCCGCGTGCGCGCGCGTCGGGCCGTCGGCGAGCCGCGCCAGCAGTGCGCGGGCGGCGGTGTCGACATCCTCGTGCACCGCGTTGACCACACCCCAGTCCGCCATCGTCGGCGCGTCGTAGAGATCGCCGGTCATCACGAATTCGCGGGCGCGACCCGAACCGGCGCGCTCGGCCAGCCGCTGCGGGCCACCCATCGACGGGGTCAGGCCGACCACCGTCTCCACCAGACCGAACTTGGCCTTGGGCGCGGCCAGAATGATGTCGCAGGCCAGCGCGATCTCGAAGGCCGCGGTCAGGGTCAGGCCGTGCGCGGAGAAGATCACCGGGCACGGCAGCGCCTCCAGCGGATGGATGATGCGCGCGAACAGCGTCTGCCACAGCTGCGCGCCCTCGGCCATCGAAAGTCCGTCGAACACATGCACGTCCACACCGCCGGACACCAGCTTGCCCTCGGCGCGCAACAGCACCGCGCGCGGAGTATCGGTGGCGAGTTCCCCGATATCGTCGGCGAGCGAGTCCAGCAGGGCCTGGTCGAAAAGATTCAGCGGCGGATGCGCGATGGTGATGATCGCGGCCTGCGCGCCGCCCTCGGTGACGATGCGTTCCAGACGGGTGGGCTTCGAGTCGGTCATGAACTGAATGTATGCGCAGTCACATCCCCGGGATAGATCGGATCCGCAGCGCGTCGCGGAGCACCGCCGCCCGCACCGCCGATCTGGAAGACTGATCCGGTGACCACCTCGGAAGCCGAAAACGGCGCGTACGTCGAGCCGGGCGAGTTCAAACGCGATACCAACTACATCACCACGCGGATCACCGCGGACGGACGCGACGGCTACCCCGTCGAACCCGGACGGTATCGGCTGGTCGCGGCGCGGGCCTGCCCGTGGGCCAATCGCACGCTCATCGTGCGACGGCTGCTCGGACTGGAATCCGTACTGTCCCTCGGCCTTTGCGGGCCCACGCATGACAAGCGCAGCTGGACCTTCGATCTGGATCCGGGCGAGGTGGATCCGGTGCTCGGCATCCATTTCCTGCGCGACGCGTATCTGGCCCGCTTCCCCGACTACCCGCGCGGTATCACCGTGCCCGCCATCGCGGAGGTCGCGACCGGGCAGATCGTCACCAACGACTACGCGCAGATCACCCTCGACTTCTCCACCGAATGGACCGAATACCACCGGCCCGGTGCGCCCCAGCTCTATCCCCAGGAGCTGCGCGCGGAGATCGACACCGTCAACAAGCGGGTGTACACCGAGGTCAACAATGGCGTCTACCGCTGCGGATTCGCGGGCGACCAGGCCGCCTACGACGCCGCCTACGACCGGTTGTTCACCGCGCTCGACTGGCTCGAGGAACGCCTCACCGGTCAGCGATACCTGGTGGGCGACACCATCACCGAAGCCGATGTGCGACTGTTCACCACGCTCGCGCGGTTCGATCCGGTGTATCACGGGCATTTCAAATGCAATCGGCAGAAGCTCACCGAATTCGAGGCGCTCTGGGCGTACGCCCGGGATCTGTATCAGACCCCGGGATTCGGTGACACCACCGACTTCACCCAGATCAAGCAGCACTACTACATCGTGCACACAGACATCAATCCCACCAAGATCGTTCCAGACGGCCCGGACCTGGCCAACTGGCTGACCCCGCACGGCCGGGAAGCGTTGGGCGGCAACCCCTTCGGCAAAGGCACGCCGCCCGAGCCGCCGCTCCCCGCCGAGCGGGTGCCCGCCGGGCACCAGCCCGCCTGACACCGCACGACAGTGTTCCGGCCACCCCGCGCGGCCGGAACCGGGTCAGCGGGTTTCGCCGCCGTAGGTGCCGAAGCTCCAGTACACGCCCTCGGGATCACGGCACACGAAACCCCGTGACTCGTAACCCTCTTCGTCGCGAAGTTCGCGGGTGATATTCGCGCCCGCGGCCTTCGCCCGGGCATAGATGGCATCGGGATCGGGCACCACGATGTAGATCGAGCCGACCCCGGGCGGCTGGCAATCCAGGGCCATCCCCTCGCGGGACGAACCGAGCATGATCGCGCCGCCGCCGGCGGGCCAGGCCAGTTCGGCGTGCGCGACGATATCGCCGTCATTGTGGCGGGCGACGGTCTCGAAACCGAAGGCCCGCTCGAGGAAGTCGATCGCGGCCGTGGCGTCGCGGTAGACCAGGGTCGGCCACACCAGAACGGTGCCGGTCGGCGCTGCGATGGAAGCTGCTGATGTCGTCGTTTCGGTCATGACCTCAGCCTGCTATCCCGGCGGGCTGCTGGTCTTGGACGAATGGGAACTCCTCGCGCTCACGCCACACCGACGGCGGCAGCCCGGCGAGTTCGCGCCACTCGCGGGCCATATGCGCCTGGTCGTAGTAGCCGGAGCGGATCGCGACCTCGGCCAGACCCGGCGGTTCCGGCAGGCGCAGCATGGCGTGCGAACGCTCGAACCGGGCGATGCGGGCGAGATCCTTCGGGCTCACGCCGAGTTCGGCACTGCATCGATTGCCGAGATGCCTTCGGCTCCAGCCGATCTCATCGGCCACCGCCGCCACCCGCACCGCCGGATCCGGCCCGGCCAGCAGGTCCCAGGCCTGCGCCAGCTCCGGATCCCACCGCACTGGGCGCACGCGGCGCAGCAGGATCTCATCCAGGATCTCGAAACGGCGCGGCCATTGCGCGGTGCCCGCGAGCCGCTCCCGCAGTTCCCGCGCGGTCGGCCCGAACACCTCGGACAGATCCACGATCCAGGAGCCCAGCGCCGAGACCGGCATGCCGAACAGGGCGCGACAGCCCAGCGGGGTCAGAGCCAGCTGCACGCCGTGCTGATAACCGTTGTGCGCGATCAGACATGGCCGGGTGGTGAGGCCGCTGGCCAGCATCTCCCAGGTTCCGCCCGGCTGATCCGGATGTGAGGAGACCGGCACCTCGATCGGCTCGTCGATGGTGATGATCACCGTCAGCACCGATGCGGGCATCCCGATGTGCGTGCCCGGATCGAACCCATGCAACAGGTAGCCCTCGTATCCGAGGACGTAAGGGCGCAATCGCGGATCCGGGATTCCGCTCGCGCCTTCCGACACACCCGCCACGAAGCCCACGATATGCCGCGTGTCCGACAGGGGTAAGGAGTGATCCGGCGACCTTCGGGAGAACTCCCGGAACTGGCCCCGCTCACACCGCATGTCCGGTGCGAAAACGGCTATGTCTCCAGGTGACCGGTGAAAGTCTCGTCGAGGCGGAGCCGCGCTGAGACGGAACCGGCTGGTCTCGCGGATCGTTGAGCCGGTGCAATAGAGTTTCGGTCGGAGGACCGCGCGAATGTTAGGGGTATGGCGATGTTCAAGGCCGGGCTCGAGAAGACAGTCGTCTCGCTGCTCGACAATGGGGCGCAGGTCCAGGCCCCCGCTGTCGCGAAGTATGTCGGGAAGCTGCGTGATGGCCACCCGGGCGAATCCCCCGCGCAGATCATTGCCCGGATCGAGAAGCTGTACCTGACCGCCGTCACCGGCAGCGGTACCGCCGTCGGCGCGACGGCCGCCGTGCCGGGCGTCGGCACCATGGCCTCGATCGCGGCCATGAGCGCGGAGACCGCGTTCTTCCTCGAAGCCTCCGCGGTCTACACCCTCGCCGTCGCGGCCGTGCACGGCGTCGCGCCCGATGACAAGGAACGCCGCCGCGCCCTGGTGCTGGCCGTCGTCATGGGCGAGAGCGGTATGGAGATCGTGCAGAAGAGCGTCGGCAGCTCCGCCAAGAACTGGGGCACGCTCATGGCCGGGAAGATCCCCGGCATCAGCGGTATGAACGACACCCTGCTCAAGCGATTCGTCATGCAGTTCCTCGCCAAGCGCACCGCGCTCATGGCGGGCAAGGTGATTCCGGCCGGAATCGGCGCGGCCATCGGCGGTTTCGGTAACCGCGCGCTCGGGCACGGCATTATCTACAACTCGCGCAAGGCTTTCGGCGCACCGCCCGCGGTCTGGCCGCAGCCGCTGGTCATCGACGCCGATCCGTTCCCGGCCGTGGAATCCGCACCCCGGACCAAGCAGCAGTGAGCCCGGCGCGACCGCTCGCCTTCGCCGCGGCCGGGCTGAGCAAGAGCTTCGGCACCGTCACCGCCGTCGACGATGTGAGTTTCGTGGTGCCCGCGGGCAAGGTCGCGACGCTCACGGGCCCGCCCGGCGCGGGCAAGACCACCGTGCTGCGCCTGCTGCTCGGCCAGCTGACCCCGGACTCCGGTACCGCCGAACTCGGTGGTCCGGCCGCCGCACCACGCGGAAAGCAGGTGCTGGGCGCGGTGCAATCCCCGCGCGGACTGCATCCGGCCCGCACCGTGCGCGGGCAGTTGAGCGTATTCGCCGCGGCCGCGGGTGTTTCCGGTGAGCGGATCGACGAAGTGCTGGCGCTGACCCGCCTGGACACCCTCGCGCAGGAGTTCACGCGTGCCCTGCCGCCCGGGGCGCACACCCGCCTCGCGCTGGCGATCGCCCTGCTCGGCAATCCGCCGCTGCTGCTGCTCGACGATCCCTTCGACGGGCTCGACGGGGCCGAAACCGCCTGGCTCAGCGAATATCTGCGCGCACACGCCCGGCGCGGCGGCACCGTCCTGCTCACCTCCCGCACCCTGAGCGCGGTACTGCCGGTCGCCGATGAGCTGATCGTGCTGGACCGCGGCAAGATCACCTATCAGGGCAGCCCGGCGCGCCTGCGCCGCAATCACCCCGATCGCCTGCTGGTGCGCGCCACCAGCCCGATCGCCCTGGCAACTGCCCTGGCCGCGGCGGGCTTCACCGACGCCGTCATGCGCCCCGACGGCCGCCTCGCCGTCGCCGAAGCCTCACTCGCCCAACTGGAATCGGCCGCCTCCCAGGCCCGCGTCCAGCTCACCGAGATCACCCCGGAACACATCCATCCCGATCAGGTGCTGGCCGCCCTGGCCCACACCGCCCCCGCGGCCCAGCCCTACCCGGCCCCCACCATGTACGGAATGCCGCGTTGACCGCAGCGCGCGCGAACGCCCCGCGCGCTTCCGAATCGGACGCCGCGGCCGCTGCGGCCGAACGCGTTCATGACGCTGTGGCGGGATCGCCGATGATCGGCCGGACCCGTCCGGCCGGTGGCCAGCTACGAGAGGATTTTCGATGATTCTGGATGTCGTGCCGGATTCCGTACTGCGGGCGGCGGATTCGGAGTTTCGGAAGATCACCTCCCTGCGGGTGAACCGGCGGGTGGCCGGGGTGCTGGTGGGGTACGGAGTGGTGGCGTTCGCGATCATGGGGCTGAGCTTCGAACCGGCGGATGCGGCGGTGCGGGATCGGTTCCTGTTCACGACCGGGTCCGCCATCGCGCCCGGACTGGCGTTGCTCGCGGCGGTGGTGCTGGCCGCGGTGCTCGGGGCGGTGGCCTCGGGTGATGAGTATCGACTCGGGTCACTGGGGTTGAGCGCGCTGTTCACACCGGACCGCAATCTGCTGTTCGGCGCGAAACTCGGTGTGACGGCCGCGGTTTCACTGGTCGTCACGCTGGGGCTGGAAGTGCTCGGCGGTGCGGCGCTACTGCTGTTCGGGCGGGATCGGGTGCCGCTCACCGCGAATCTGCTGGCCATCTTCGGCGGCGTCGCCTTCGCGGTGATCTGCTGGTCGATTATCGGTGCGGCACTGGGCTTTCTGCTGCGGACGCCGGTGCAGGCGATCGCGGCCATGATCGCGGTGGCGGTGATCGAGCCGCTGGTGTGGATCACCGCGCGGGCCGTCGGCTTCGGCGGGCTGGCGAATATCCTGCCGATCTCGGCGACCGTCGGTGCGATGACCAATGGGGCCTACGCCAAGGGCGCGTTCATCGCGCCCACCCCGGCCGCCATCGCGGTGCTGCTGATCTGGACCGGCGGCGCGGCCGCGGCGGCATGGTGGTTCTTCACCCGCCGCGACCTGTGAGACCCGTTCCGGCAGTACGGATTCAGTCGGTGCCGCGGTCGGCGAACAGGCGACGCCACACCTCGTGATCGGTGCGCGGACCGCCCGGGGTGTCCGCACCGTACTTCGCGATGAGAGCGGGTAGATCCAGCGGTGAGGTGGGCGCGGCCATGGTGGTGAGTTCCTCCTCGACGGCGGAATCCGGTACCAGCCAGCACACTTCGAATTCGATACCGTCCGGATCGGCGGCGTAGAGCGCCTTGGTGGAGCCGTGATCCGAAGCTCCGTTCAATGCGCCCGCGGCCGACAGCACACCCTTGACGCGCTGCAATTCGGCGAGCGTGTCCACCTCCCAGGCCAGGTGGTACAGCCCCACCCGCCCGGTGCGATGCGCGACCGATGGATCCGGCGACTGGAACAGGCCGAGATCATGATCGTTGGCCGAACCCGCCGCCTGTAGGAACGCCGCACCCGGGAACCCGCCTGGCAGCCGGCGGAAGCCGAGCACCTCTTCGTAGAAGGCCACCGACCGCTCCAACTCGGCGACGAACAGGACGGCGTGATTGAGACGCTGAATCGGCATGAATCCAGCGGACCACGCCATCGCGCCCCCGCACAAGCGCGAGTCCGACTTCGCGCACCGACACGCCCGCGACCCCGGGATTGTCGGTGGCCGGGAACAAACTGGGGGGAGGGCCGTCGTTACGGCACTAGGTGAGCGTGATGAAGGTGGATGAGGCCGGGGTGGAGAAAAACGGGGTGAACCAGGCTCGAACGGGCGCGACGACGGCGCGCGGGAATGCGGCCGCCACGGGAGCGCCCGAAAACGCGGCTGTCGGAGCGGCGGCCGGTCCCGGGTGGCTGCGCCGTCTCTGGGAGCGCTGCCGTCAACATCCGTGGCTGCTCGCGGGCATCGCCGGCGCGGTGCTGATCGGCGCGGCGGTCGAGGTCACCGGGCCGCTGCTGGCCAAGCGCGCGCTCGACGGAGCCACCGCCGGGAACACCGGCATCATCACCGCCATGGCCGGGCTGCTGGCGCTGCTGGCCGTCGGCCGCTTCCTGTCCTCCTTCGGCCGCCGCATGGCCGCCGGGCAGCTCGCGCTCGATGTGCAGCACGAATTGCGCGTGGATCTGCTTGCGGCGCTTCAGCGTTTGGACGGTCCCGGTCAGGACGCGCTGCGCACCGGGCAGGTGGTGTCCCGCTCCATCAGCGATCTGACCCTGGTGCAGGGCCTGCTCGCCATGGGTCCGTGGTCCTCGCTCGCGGTACTGCAATTCGTGCTCGCCGCGGGTGTCATGCTGTGGCTGTCCCCGCCGCTGGCGCTCACCGCGCTGCTGGTGGTGCCGGTGCTCGCGCTGGTCGTCTATCGCGTCCGCCCGCGGCTGTACGCCGCCACCTGGTCGGCGCAGCAGCGCGGTTCGGATCTGGCCCAGCATGTCGAGGAGACCATCACCGGCGTGCGCGTGGTGAAGGGCTTCGGGCAGGAAGCCCGCATGGTGGATCTGCTGGAACGGCACGGCCGCAAGCTCTATGCCGAACGCATGCGCGCCGCCCGCATCGACGCCAAATTCGGGCCGACGCTGTCCTCGGTGCCGCAGGCCGGGCTGGTGGCGGTCATCGCCGCGGGCGGTGTGCTGGCATTGCACGGCGCGATCGGGCTGGGCACCCTGCTGGCCTTCACCGCCTACCTGTCCACCATGACCAATGCCACCCGCACCATCTCCATGGTGGTGGTGATGGCACAGCTCACCCGCGCCGCCGCCGAACGCGTGCACCAGGTCATCGACAGTGCGCCCGAACGCACCGATCCGGAACATCCGGTGGCACTGCCCGCCGGGCCGCTCGGTATCGAGATCTCCGGTCTCACCTTCGGATTCGATCCGAAGCGGCCCATCCTGGACGATTTCGATCTGACCGTGGCCCCCGGTGAGACGGTGGCCATCATCGGTCCGGCGGGTTCGGGCAAATCCACGCTGTCGCTGCTGCTCCCCCGCTTCTACACCCCGAATTCCGGCCGGATCTCGCTGTACGGCAACGATTCCCACGCCGATATCGCCGAACTGCGCGCCACCGAACTGCGCGATGCCGTCGGCGTGGTCTTCGACGAGGCCTTCCTGCTGTCGGACACCATCTCCGCGAATATCGCGCTGGGCCGCCCCGAGGCGACCGAGGACGAAATCCACACGGCCGCAGTTCAGGCCGCCGCAGACGAATTCATTCGGGCCCTGCCCAAGGGCTACGACACCGTGGTCGGCGAGCGCGGCCTCACCCTGTCCGGCGGTCAGCGCCAGCGCATCGCGCTGGCCCGCGCCCTGCTGGCGAACCCGCGCATCCTCATCCTGGACGACGCCACCTCCGCCGTGGACGCCCTCACCGAGGCCGCCATCTTCGCCGCGCTGCCCACCGATTCCGGGCGTACCACCCTCATCCTCGCGCACCGCGAATCCACCCTCGCCCACGCCGACCGCATCATCCGCCTGCCCGCTCCGGGCGGGGAGACCACACCCGGACCGGCGATCGCGACGCCCGCGCGCACCGGACTGGAAGCCGACGCCGGGCTGGATCCCGATACGCCGCAAGAGGTTCGGAAATCGCTGGCGCAACTGCCCGCCGCGAACGAGCTGCCCGAGCTCGATCCGGCCGAGCTGCGCGAGCCGGATACCGAATTCCGGTTGAGCAAAGCCATGCGGCCGGTGCGCTGGCTGGTCATCGCCGCGGTACTGCTGCTGGCGGTGGATGCGATTGTCGGCGTGGGCTTTCCGTCGATCGTGCGGTACGCCATCGACTCCGGCGTGACCAACCATGACGGTGCGGCACTGGCCAAGGCCGCCGTCATCGGGGCGGTGCTGGCGGGCGTCGGCTGGCTGGCCGCCTCGACCGCGCTGGTGTGGGGTTCCCGCGCGGGTGAGCGGGTGCTGTACGGCCTGCGGGTGCGCAGTTACGCGCATCTACAACGGCTCGGACTGGACTATTACGAGCGCGAGCTGTCCGGCAAGATCCTGACCCGCATGACCACCGATATCGACGCGCTCTCCACCTTCCTGCAAACCGGGGTGCCCGATGCGCTGGTGAGCGTGCTCATGGTGCTCGGCATCGCGGTGGCACTGCTGGTCATCAATGTGCAACTGGCGCTGGTGGTTTTCCTGTCGCTGCCGCCATTGCTGTTGGCCACCTGGTGGTTCCGCCGGGTCTCCGATGCCGCGTACACCGAATCGCGTGAGCACGCCGCCACCGTGAACGGCGATTTCGCCGAGAATGTCGCGGGTTTGCGTGCGGTGCAGGCGAATCGGCATGAGCGGCGCTCGGCCGAGCGCTTCACCGGCTATTCGCACCGCTATCGCGTGAGCCGGATGCGGGCGCAGCGCGCCATCGCGCTGTTCTTCGCGTTCGTCGGCGCATGGGCCGATCTGGCGTTGGCCGCGGTCGTGTTCATGGGTGCGCGCGAGGTCGCGAACGGCGTCACCACCGCGGGCACGCTGGTGGCGTTCGTGCTGTACCTGGAGCTGCTGTTCGGCCCGATCCATCAGCTCTCCCAACTCTTCGACGGTTATCAGCAGGCGCGAGTCGGATTGCGCCGCATCGGAGAACTGCTGCGCACCCCGTCTTCCATCGCCGCCGATCCCGCCGACGCGGTCGCCGTGCCCGGCCGCCTGCGCGGTGAGGTGGTCTTCGACGATGTGCGCTTCCGCTATCCGGGCACCGATACCCCGGCGCTGGACGGTGTCACGCTGCGCATTCCGCCGGGCACCAGCCTCGCGCTCGTGGGTGCGACGGGCGCGGGGAAATCGACCATCGTGAAACTGCTGGCGCGGTTGTACGACATGCCCTATGACGGAAATCACGATCGACGGCACGGTGATATATCCGGCTCGATAGCCGATTCCTATGGGACACATCGCATTACCGCCGAAAGCGGCACGATCAGCGTGGATGGCGTCGATATTCGCGACTATCGGCTCACCGACTATCGATCGCGGCTGGGCGTCGTTCCTCAGGAAGCTCACCTGTTCACCGGCGACATCGCCAGCAACATTGCATTCGGCAAACCTTTTGCGAATTCAGCGGAGATCGAGGCGGCCGCCGCGGCGGTCGGCGCACTGGACACCATCAACGCGCTACCGCTGAAAATGCGCCAGCCGGTGGGCGAACGCGGCCGTGGACTCTCGGCCGGACAGCGTCAGCTGATCGCACTGGCCCGCGCCGAACTGGTACAGCCGGATCTGCTGCTGCTGGATGAGGCCACCGCGGTACTGGATCCGGCGGCCGAGGCATCGGTGCTGGTAGCAAGCGAATCGGTCACGCAGGGCCGGACCGCGGTGATCGTCGCGCACCGCCTCGCGACCGCCGCGCAGGCCGATCTGATCGCCGTGGTGGCCCAGGGCAAGATCACCGAAATCGGCACTCATGAAGAACTGCTATCAACACACGGCGGGTACTCCCGCCTCTGGGCTGCGGCACAGGCCACCGAAGGAATATTCTCAGTTGAGGACGAGTCGTCACTAAGGAACGTGTCCGCTCGGTGGTAGTCCATGCCCATGGGCTTACAGGGGTGGGCATATCCTCAGAGGGGGCGCGTCGGCGCGCATCCGCCGATTACCCGTGCCGGGCACGTCACAAACGTCGCAGCGCGAAGAACGAAATGAGGCGAACACCTGCTGTGAGCAGCTCAACAGACCAGTTCGGACAGAACCAGTGGCTTGTCGACGAGATGTACCAAAAGTACAAGCAAGACCCGTCGTCGGTCGATGAGAGCTGGCACGAGTTCCTCGCCGATTACTCGCCGGAGTCCACTCCCGGCGATACCGGCAACAGCCAGCCGGCCACCCCGGCGACAGCTGCGGTAGCTCCCCCTGTCACCCCGCCCGCGGCCCCCGCCGCACCGAAGGCCACGCCGAGCGTCGCACCGTCCACGAACAGCGTGCCGACTTCGGTCGCGAACAATGCGCCCGCCGCCAATCCGGCCCCCGCGGCGCTGGCCACCCCCGCGCCCGCCGCGGCCGCGGTGCGCACCCCGCAGACCACCCCGGCTCCGGCCTCCAACGCCGCCCCCACCACGGGCGCGCCCAAGGCCGCGACCGCCGATGAGACCAAGATCCTGCGCGGACCGGCGGCGGCCGTCGTCAAGAACATGTCGTCGTCGCTGGCCATCCCCACCGCCACCAGCGTCCGGGCCTTCCCGGCCAAACTGATGATCGACAACCGGGTGGTCATCAACAACCACCTCGCGCGTACCCGCGGCGGCAAGATCTCCTTCACCCATCTGCTCGGCTACGCGATCGTGCAGGCGGTCAAGGCGTTCCCGAATATGAACCGGCACTTCGCCGAGATCGACGGCAAGCCGAACGCGGTCACCCCCGCGCACACCAATCTCGGCCTGGCCATCGACCTTCCGGGCAAGGACGGCAACCGTTCGCTGGTTGTCGCGGCCATCAAGAACACCGAGACCATGACCTTCGCGCAGTTCCACAGCGCGTACGAGGACATCGTGCGCCGCGCGCGCGACGGCAAGCTCACCGCCGACGACTTCTCCGGCGTCACCATCTCGCTCACCAACCCGGGCACCATCGGCACCAATCATTCGGTGCCGCGGCTCATGCAGGGTCAGGGCGCGATCGTGGGCGCGGGCGCGATGGAGTACCCGGCCGAATTCCAGGGCATGAGCGATGAGCAGCTCGCCGAAATCGGTATCGGCAAGCTCATGACGCTGACCTCGACCTACGATCACCGCATCATTCAGGGCGCGGAGTCCGGCGATTTCCTGCGGACCATCCACAACCTGCTGATCTCGGACGAGTTCTACGACGATATCCACCACGGCCTGGGCGTGCCCTACGAGCCGATCCGGTGGCGCAAGGACATCAAGGAACGCGGTATCGACAAGTCGACCCGCGTTCAGGAGATGATCGCGGCGTATCGCAACCGCGGTCACCTGATGGCCGACACCGACCCGCTGCGGCTGGTGAAGGACAAGTTCCGTTCGCATCCGGATCTGGATGTCACCCAGCACGGCCTGACCCTGTGGGATCTGGATCGCGAATTCAATGTCGCGGGCTTCCACGGCCAGGAGCGCATGAAGCTGCGCGATGTGCTGTCCATCCTGCGTGACGCGTACTGCCGCCACGTCGGTGTGGAGTACACCCACATCCTGGATCCCGAACAGCTGCAATGGATTCAGGACCGGGTCGAGCAGAAGCACGCCAAGCCGACCGTCGCCGAGCAGAAGTACATCATGTCCCGGCTCAACGCGGCCGAGGCGTTCGAGACCTTCCTCGCGACCAAATACGTTGGCCAGAAGCGCTTCTCGCTCGAAGGCGCGGAATCCGTCATCCCGATGATGGACGGCGTCATCGATCAGTGCGCCGAGTACGCCCTCGACGAGGTCGTCATCGGTATGCCGCACCGCGGCCGCCTGAACGTGCTCGCGAATATCGTCGGCAAGCCCTACTCGAAGATCTTCACCGAGTTCGAGGGCAATATGAACCCGGCCGCCACGCACGGCTCCGGCGATGTGAAGTACCACCTGGGCGCGCGCGGCACCTACATCCAGATGTTCGGCGATAACGACATCGAGGTCTCGCTGACGGCCAACCCGTCGCACCTCGAGGCCGTCGACCCGGTGCTGGAAGGTCTGGTTCGCGCCAAACAGGATCTGCTCACCAAGGAAGACCTGGTCACCAAGGGCGAAGAGGCGCGCAGCTTCTCCGTCGTGCCGCTCATGCTGCACGGTGACGCGGCCTTCGCCGGTCAGGGTGTCGTCGCCGAGACGCTGAACCTGTCCGGTCTGCGCGGTTACCGCACCGGCGGCACCGTGCACATCGTGGTCAACAACCAGATCGGCTTCACCACCGCGCCCGAGTACTCGCGTTCGACCGAATACTCCACGGACATCGCGAAGTTCATCGGCGCGCCGATCTTCCACGTGAACGGCGATGACCCGGAAGCCTGTGTGTGGGTTGCGAAGCTGGCCGTCGACTACCGCCAGCGGTTCAACCGCGACGTGGTCATCGACATGATCTGCTACCGCCGCCGCGGCCACAACGAGGGCGACGACCCCTCGATGACGCAGCCGAACATGTACGACGCCATCGACACCAAGCGCTCGGTCCGCAAGGCCTACACCGAGAGCCTGATCGGCCGTGGCGATATCTCCATGAAGGAAGCCGAAGACGCCCTGCGCGATTACCAGGGGCAGCTGGAGCGGATCTTCAACGAGGTGCGCGAGCTGGAGAAGTACGTTCCGGAGCCGTCCGAATCGGTCGAGGACGAGCAGCAGATGCCGACCACGCTGGTCACCGCGGTCGACAAGACCGTGCTGCAGCGCATCGGCGACGCGTTCGTGAACGCGCCCGAGGGCTTCAATGTGCATCCGCGCGTCAAGCCGGTCATGGAGAAGCGCCGCGAGATGGCGTACGAGGGCAAGATCGACTGGGCGATGGCCGAATTGCTGGCCTTCGGTTCGCTCATCGACGAGGGCAAGGCCGTTCGCCTGACGGGTCAGGATTCGCGTCGCGGCACCTTCTCGCAGCGGCATTCGGTGATCATCGACCGTAAGACCGGTGGCGAGTACACCCCGCTGCACAACATCGGGTCGAAGAATCCGGGTTGGTTCGCGGTGCACGATTCGGCACTGTCCGAATACGCCGCCGTCGGTTTCGAATACGGCTACTCGCTCGGCAACACCGACGCACTGGTGTTGTGGGAGGCGCAGTTCGGTGACTTCGTCAACGGCGCGCAGACCATCATCGACGAGTTCATCTCCTCCGGTGAGGCCAAGTGGGGCCAGCTGTCGGAGGTCGTGCTGCTGCTGCCGCACGGTCACGAGGGCCAGGGTCCGGACCACACCTCCGGTCGTATCGAGCGCTTCCTGCAGCTGTGCGCCGAGGGTTCGATGACGGTGGCGGTTCCCTCCACCCCGTCGAACTACTTCCACCTGCTGCGCCGGCACGCGCTCGACGGCATCCGCCGTCCGCTGGTGGTCTTCACCCCGAAGTCCATGCTGCGCAACAAGGCCGTGGTCTCCGAGGTCGAGGACTTCACCGACAACAAGTTCCGTTCGGTGCTCGAGGAGCCCACCTACGAGAGCGGCGACGGTGATCGTTCGAAGGTCAAGCGCGTCCTGCTGACCTCCGGCAAGATCTACTACGAGCTGGTCGCGGAGAAGAACAAGAACAAGCGCGACGACGTGGCCATCGTGCGCGTCGAACAGCTCTACCCGATCCCGAAGTTCCGCCTGAACGAGGCGCTGGAGGGTTACCCCAACGCCACCGATCTGGTGTGGGTCCAGGAAGAACCGGCCAACCAGGGCGCATGGCCCTTCTTCGGCCTGAACCTCCCGGAGATCCTGCCCGCCCGCTTCGCCAAGCTGCGTCGCATCTCGCGGCGCGCCATGTCGGCCCCGTCCTCGGGTTCGTCGAAGGTGCACGCGGTGGAGCAGGCCGAGATCATCGGCGAGGCGTTCGCACCGACCGTCTAGCACAACCGTTTTCACGTTCCGGGCCGGATTCTCACGGGAATCCGGCCCGGCGCCGTTTGTCCCCTAGCTGGCGCGTTGCATCCCGTTCGGTGCGAATGTGCTGGTCATAGGCTCGGATGCATGAAATCGATCAGTACCGATATTCAGATCGACGCCACACCGGAGCAGGTGTGGGCGGTGTTCAGTGACTTCGAGAGTTACAGCGAGTGGAATCCGTTCATCCGGGAGGCCAAGGGGACGCTCGCGGTCGGTGAGCGGCTGGAGATGCGGATGTATCCGGTGACGGGGCGGCCCATGGGTTTCAAGCCCCGGGTGCTGGTGGCCGAGCATGCGAAGGCGGTCACCTGGAAGGGAATCGTGGTGGTGCCGGGGCTTTTCGACGGCACGCACAAGTTCACGATGGAGGCGCGGGACGGCGGGACGCGGTTCGTGCAGGCGGAGGAGTTCGGCGGGGTGCTGGCTCCCTTCATGAGCGGCACCATCGCGAGCACCATCGAGAGTTTCGAACTGTCGAACGAGGCGCTGAAGAAGCGGGTGGAGCGATGACCACGGTCCAGCCATCGGTGCACACGATCGTGCTGAAGAGCCTGCTGCACAACGGAATCGTGCATCGCGCGCTCGCGCTGGCGGTGGCGACGATCGTGCTGATCGCCGTTCATCATCCGACCTGGGTGCCGTACGCGGTGAGCCTGTACGCCATCTGGAACGCCGCCGCCGTCACCCTGAACGCGGCGAAGGCGGCGCGGGCCGCGAAGTCGTGAGGTGCGCTCAGGCGGCGCGCCGGAAGGCGTCCGGGGTCTGCCCGGTCCAGCGCTGGAAGGCGCGCCGCAGGGTGCGATGATCGGTGTAGCCGAGTCGTCCGGCGATGGATTGCAGCGAGAGATCGGTCTCGCGCAGCAACCGGGTGGCACGCTCGAATCGCACCGCCTCCAACTCCTCTCGCCATGTCGTCTCGTGTTCGGCCAGCCGGCGTTGCAGGGTGCGCGGGCTCATGGCCAGCCGGTGCGCGACCTCCTCCAGCGAGGTGCCGCGGCCGTGGCTGTCCGCCAGCGCCTCCCCGATCGCACCGCGGAAGCTCTCGCGCCAATCCGGCGCGGGCCGCGCGCTGTCGATGATCGAGCGCGCGTACATCCGCATGACGCGCTGCAGCTCGGGATCGAAAGGTCTTGTGGCGGGCTCGGATTCGGCGTCGAGGAAGGTGATTCGATTCCCGCCCTGGCCGAAGTGGATGTTCCCGGTCCCGAACACCTCGTCGAGATGTCCGTGCCGCCGCGGCGCGGTATGCGCGAAATCCACTCGTACGGGCCGTAATCCGTCTCCGCGCGCATCTCGCGCACGGCGCAGTATCAATCCGAGCGCGTACTCGTTGATGGTGTTGTCCACCTCGGTGCCGGTGGAGAGATTGTCGTGCTGCACCGTCAGCCGAGAACCGTCCTCCACCACCGAGATTCGCGCCACCGGATCGCAGATGACGCTCAGATACTCCCCCGCGTCCGCGAAACCCGCCGCGAGCGTCGGCGCTCCGGTCACCAGGTAGTCCCACACGTGCAATCGCCCCCGGTCCGCGGCCGCGATGGCGCGCGCACCCCCGCCCACCGGATCGGCCGCCGCGATCAGCTCCCACACCCGCAGTAGCGATGAGGTCGGAAACCGCGTCAGATCATCGTCCACCGCGGGTCCGGTCACCCCCTCGATGAAGGCCAGCTCATGCTCGGCAACCCCGGACTCCCGCGCCACCCCCACCAGCAACCGCATCACATGCGATGCCACCGAATCCCTGACCACCGCGTCAGCCTACCGAGCGGCCTGTTTCCCGTCCTGCCCCGAAAGTGACTGGCGCGGTGCGCCATCCGGACCCACCCGTGCGCTGTCCGGACCAACTGTGCGCCAGGGCACAGTGGGTTGTGCCCGCCATGTTCCACGTCGTATATTCCACGTGGAATATTTGGAGCGGAACAGGAGGCCGATATGACCGGCAAGCAGGCGAGTGCGACGCTGACGCCTTTGGCGATCGCGGTGCTCGCGCTGCTGGAAGAGAAGCCGATGCATCCGTACGAGATGTATCAACTCCTGATGACCCGGCACGAGGACGAGCTGGTGAAGATCAAACCCGGCTCGCTCTATCACACGGTGGCGCGGTTGGCGGAGCAGGAATTGGTGGTGGCCGAAGGCACCGATCGGGCCGGTAATCGCCCGGAACGGACCACCTATCGGATCAATCCGGCGGGCCGGGACAGCCTGCGCACGCGCATCACGGAAATCCTTCGCACTCCGGTGAAGGAGTACCCGATTTTTCCGCTCGCCATGGCCGAGGCGCACAATTTGCCAGTGCACGATGTGATCGCACTACTGCGCGAACGCGTCACCTGGCTGGACGGGCGAGTCGCCGAGTTCGAGGCGCTGCAGGACTGGATCCGTTCGCGGCGGGTGCCGCGGCGGTACTGGATGGTCATCGAGTTCCTGCACGCCACGAATCTCACCGAGGTCGGCTGGCTGCGCAAGACGATCGCCGAACTGGAGTCCGGCGAACTGCCGTGGTCCGATTTCGACCCGGAGACCGGCGAACGCATCCCGAGCTGCGATGACGATGACGACGATCGGCTCGGCGCGGACTGGGGCGCGGGCCTGAGTCAGGCGGATCTGGCTGCCGTCCGAAAGGGCGTGGTCCCCTGACAAACCGCGGAAACCGTTCCCCCACAAAGACTTTCATCTCTAGATAGGAATCCCATGTCCACTCAACGCAATCCGTGGCTGGCGCTATACGCGCTGGTTGTCGGGTTCTTCATGATCCTGCTGGACATGACCATCGTCGCGGTGGCCAATCCGGCGATCAAAGAGGACCTGAACGCCGATATCAACAAGGTCATCTGGGTCACCTCGGCCTATCTGCTGGCCTACGCGGTACCGCTGCTGGTGACCGGGCGACTCGGAGATCGCTTCGGCCCCAAGAACATCTACCTGATCGGCCTGACGGTCTTCACCCTCGCCTCGCTGTGGTGCGCCATGTCGACGAGCATCGAGATGCTCATCGCGGCCCGCGCGGTGCAGGGTCTGGGCGCGGCACTGATGACCCCGCAGACGATGGCGGTCATCACCCGCACCTTCCCGCCGGACAAGCGCGGTGCGGCCATGGGTCTGTGGGGCGGCGTCGCCGGTCTGGCGACCCTGGTCGGCCCGATCCTGGGCGGTGTGCTGGTGGACTGGCAGGGCTGGCAGTGGATCTTCTACGTGAACGTGCCGATCGGCATCATCGCGTTCGTGCTGGCGGCCTGGCTGGTGCCCGCGCTGGAGACCCACGAGCACAAGTTCGACTTCGTCGGCGTGGCACTGTCCGCGGTCGGCATGTTCCTGCTGGTGTTCGGCATCCAGGAGGGCGGCACCCGGGACTGGGACGCGCTGATCTGGCTGATGATCGGCGGCGGCATCGTGGTGCTCGGCCTGTTCGTGGTCAATCAGGCGCGCAATACCGGTGAACCGCTGGTGCCGATGAGCCTGTTCAAGGATCGCAACTTCTCGCTGTCCAGCCTGGCGATCGCGGCCATGGGCGCGTCGATCACCGCGACGTTCGTGCCGTTCTACTTCTTCCTCCAGCAGGTGCACGGCATGTCGCCGACCAAGTCGGCGCTGGTGCTGGCCCCGATGGCGATTCTGACCGGTGTGTTCGCGCCGATCATCGGCAAGATCTCGGATCGGATGCCGCCGCGCATTCTGCCGACCATCGGTTTCGCGGTGTTCGCGGCGACCATCTTCGGTTTCTCCGCGCTGATGAAGCCGGATACCTCGATCCCACTGTTCCTGGTCATCGGCGGTATCGCCGGTATCGCCAATGCCTGCATCTGGGCGCCGCTGGCCACCACGGCCACGCACAACCTGCCGATTCAGCAGGCCGGTGCGGGCGCGGGCGTGTACAACACCACCCGTCAGGTGGGTTCGGTGCTGGGCTCGGCGGCCATCGCGGCGCTGATGTCCTCGCGGCTGTCGGCGCAGCATCTGCCCGGCGGTCCGGTGATGGAGGGCGGCGGCAGCGGTGGCGGCAAGATTCCGCCGGAGGTGCTGGACAAGATCAGCACCGCGCTCAGCCAGTCCATGATTCTGCCGGGCTGCATCCTGTTGATCGGCGTGGTGGCGTCCGCGCTGTTCGTCGGCCACGGCAAGAGTGATCACCGGCAGGCCCCGGCTCCGGAGAAGGTCGATATCGCGGGCTGAATCAGCCTGTGCGACAGGGGATCCGCATCAATAGACGAGCCCGTACAACCGGGTCCAGTCGATGCGGATCTCTATCGGCATATCTATCAGCGTCTCACCGCCGGTGGGCGTGAGCCGCCGGTGCGGGCGGTAGTGCCCGAGCACCAGCACGTGGGTCTGGATCGCGGTCACATGATCGCGGTCCAGATACACCAGCCAGAACCACGGAATGCCAGCGAGCGCGTACTCGGCCTGTTTGTCGGCGGTGTCCACGCGTTCGGTCAGCGGTGACACCACCTCGATCGCGAGTTTCACGCGCGGTGCGGGAAGCACCCCGGAAACCGTTGGGGCGCAGGTGAAGAGCGCGACGTCCGGGCGGCGCAGCGTGACCCGCGGCAGTTCCCAGAGCAGTACGTCCTTATCGGTGCCGACGTAGAGCGGACCGTCGCTGTACTGCCCCATATGCGAGATGGCGGCGACCTCGAGCATGGCGGCGAGGCGCCGGGCGGCATTGCGATGCGGCTGCGGGGCCGGATCGGCGCGCACCACATCACCGTTCACCACTTCGACGATGCGGCAGAAGTCGCGGGGTAGCTGCTTCCAGACATCGAGGGTGATCGGTTCGGGCTGCAGGTTTTCCGCCCGCGCCCACTCCAGCACTCCGGTCATATGGCGCTCCTTGATCGGGCGTCGAACGGCCTGGGCGATCGTAAACCGTGGGCGCGGGCAAAACGGCCGTTCGGCATTTTCGCCACTCCGACACTCCGAATAACCGGTGGTTTGCGGTATTTCAGCCGATGCGCACGAACCGCGACGCGTAACCGGTCGCGCCGTCGGGGACCTCACCGGCTTGATCGGAGGTCTGCACGACGCCCGCACCGTCGGTGCTGCGCGCCCAGATGGTGTGCGGGCCGGAGGTGGCGTCCCAGTCGAAAGCCCATTGCCGCCAGGTGTCTATCGACGGTTCGGCGGCGAGCCGCGCGGGCTGCCATGCACCCTGGTCTATGCGGACTTCCACGGCATTGATGCCGCGATGCTGCGCCCAGGCGACGCCCGCCACCGTCACCTTGCCCGCCGCCAGTTTGCCGCCGGCCGGGGTGTCGATGCGGGTTCCGGTCTTGATCGGGCCGCGTTCGGACCAGCCGCGCCGGGTCCAATACGCCTGTGCGCGATCGAATCTGGTGATCTCGATATCGGTCACCCATTTGGTCGCCGAGACATAGCCGTACAGGCCCGGCACCACCATGCGCACCGGATAGCCGTGCGCGGTGGGCAGCGGTTCGCCGTTCATGCCGACCGCGAGCATGGCATCGCGGCCGTCGGTGAGCGCGGCCAGCGGACTGCCCGCGGTGAAGCCGTCGATACTGCGGGACAACACCATATCGGCGTCCGGATGCGGACCCGCTTCCGCGAGAATCTCATCCAGCCGATAGCCGAGCCAGCTGGCATTGCCGATGAGATCGCCACCGACGGGATTGGAGACGCAGGTGAGCGTCACCAGTTTCTCGATGGCCTGCCGGGAGCCGAGATCGGCGTAGTTGAGCCGGATTTCGCGATCCACCATGCCGTGGATGCGCAGTGACCAATCGTCCTTGCTGACCTGCGGGACGGTCAGCGCGGTATCGATGCGGTAGAAATCGCTGTTCGGCGTGAGATACGAAGACAGGCCCGGGATTCGGAGATCGGCGGCCGGATCGACCGCCACCTGCGGTCCCGACGGCGGCGGCAATTGCACCTCCGCCCGCTCCCCCGAGACGTCCCGTTTCCGCAGTCCGAGAACGCGTCCCACCAGACCGGCCGCGGCACCGGAGGCCAATGCGATGCCGATCCCGCGCATGACCAGTCGGCGCTCCACCGCTACATCCGGATCCGCTTCCGCGGCGGCGGTTTCCGAGGCATCGGCGGGTGGCATCGCGGCCGCGTTCGCCGCATCGAGATCCTCGATGCGGCGAATCAGGCTGCGCAGCAACGCGATTCCGGCCCACGCACCCAGTAGCGCGGGCAGTGCCCAGGTCCAGGACGAGTCCGCGCGGGTGACCGCGGCAACGATCGCCAACAGCCCGAAGGCCGCGAAGAGAATCGATCCGATCGGGCGCTTCACCCGCTCGGCGAGTCCGGCCAACCCGGCCACCAGCACCGCGACCGCGCCCATCGAAATGAACAGCACCAGTTTGTCTTTGGTGCCGAAGGTGCCGATCACCCACTCGCGCACCCCATCCGGGGTGTGATCGACGATCAGCGATCCGATCGCCTGCAATGGCGTGCTGTCCGGACTGATCAGCACCGCGATGATCTCGGCAACCCCGAGGGTCACCGCGGCGGCGGCTACGCCGCCGGCAATTCGAAGTTCACGACCGGCCACGAATTCGACCCTACTGCGGGATCGGGCCACCGCACCGGCCACAGAAATGACATTCCGATGACGCCGGAACTCCCCCGGTCAGCGGTATGAAAAAGGCGCTGCCCCGGAAGAATCCGGTGGCAGCGCCCTGTCCGAACGAAGATCTAGGAGTAGATCGCCTCTACATCCTTGGCGTATTCCTTCATGACCACGTTGCGCTTGAGCGAGAGCTTCGGGGTGAGCTCGCCGCCCTCCTGGGTCCAGTCCACCGGCAGGATGCGGATCTTCTTGATCGCCTCGGCATGCGACACCAGCTTATTGGTGGCGGCCACGGCCTCGTTGATCTCCGCTACCAGCGCCGGGTTCTCGATCAGGTGCTCGATGGTGGTCTCGGGCGGAATGTTGTTGCGCTCGCGCCACTTCGGCAGCGTTTCCTGATCCAGGGTGATGAGCGCGCCGATGAACGGCTGCCCGTCGCCGACCACCATGACCTGGCTGATCAGCGGGTGCTGGCGCAGCGAATCCTCGAGCATGGCCGGAGAGACGTTCTTACCGCCCGCGGTGACCAGGATTTCCTTCTTGCGGCCGACGATGGAGATGAACCCCTTCTCATCGATCGCGCCCAGGTCACCGGTCTTGAACCAGCCGTCGGCGTCGAACGCGTCGGCGGAGGCGTCCGGGTTGTTCCAGTAGCCGGAGAATACGACCGGTCCGCGGATGAGCAGTTCGCCGTCCTCGGCGACCTTCGCGCCGTGGCCCGGCAGCGGCTGGCCGACGGTGCCGACCTTGATGTTCTTGGGGGTGTTGACGCTGACGGCCGCGGTGGACTCGGTCAGGCCGTAGCCCTCGTAGATGGTGACGCCCGCGCCGCGGAAGTAGTGGCCCAGGCGCGCGCCGAGGGGTCCGCCGCCGGAGACCGCGGAACCGCACTGCCCGCCCATGGCCTCGCGCAGCTTGGCGAACACCAGCTTGTCCAGCACGGTGTGCTTGAGCTTGAGCACCAGGCCGGGGCCGCCGGTCTCCAGCGATTTGCTGTAGTCGATGGCCACTTCGGTGGCGTAGTCGAAGATCTTGCCCTTGCCGCCGTCGTGCGCCTTCTGCTTCGCGCCGTTGAACACCTTCTCGAATACGCGCGGTACCGAGAGGATGAAGTTCGGCTTGTACGCGCCGAACTGGTCGACCAGCGTGGACCAGTCGGAGCTGTGCGCGACGGTGACGCCCGCGTCGAACGCGGCCAGCGCCACGGCCCGCGCGAAGACGTGCGCGAGCGGCAGGAACAGCAGCGACTTCTGGCCGGGGCGCAGGAACTCGCTCATGGCGGAGCGGTCGGCGGCCGATTCGGCGTACAGGTTGGCATGCGAGAGCATGACGCCCTTGGGCCGTCCGGTGGTGCCGGAGGTGTAGATGAGGGTCGCGGGCGAGGCGGCCTTGACCTGGGCGCGGCGCTCGTGCACGACGCTGTCGTCGAGTTCGGCACCGCGCGTGGTCAGTTCGGCGATGGCGCCGCCCTCGATCTGCAGCACCTCGCGCAGATCACCGAGTCCGCCTTCGATTTCGGCGATGGTGGCGCGCTGCTTCTCGTTCTGCACGACGATCGCCTTGGTGGCGGAGTCGGACAGGATCCAGCGGATCTGCTCGGCCGAGGAGCTGTCGAAGATGGCGACGGTGCAGCCGCCGGCCGCCCAGATGGCGAAGTCCAGCACGACCCACTCGTAGGAGGTGGCGGCCATGATGGCCACCCGGTCTCCGAGTTCGATTCCGGAGGCGACCAAGCCCTTGGCCACACCCGTGACGGCCTTGGCGAACTCGACCGCCGTGACGTCGTTCCAGCCGCCCTTACCATCCGGAGTGTTGAAGACGACCAGGTCCGGGGTCTTCTCCGCATGCCGGAACGCACCGTCCGACATATTGGCGCTCTCGGGGATGGTGTAGGTAGCCGGGACTTCGAACTCTCGCATCGCTGCCCTTCCACAGTGGGTTTACTCGCGGGTAATTTACGCCACGCTTACATGTCACACCCGGCAGCCCGCCCGAACCTGTTCTATCGAACCGTTCGAACGGGCTTCACAAACCGTGCCACCACTATCCTATGGAACGGGTTTGCGCAGGTCGAAGGGCCTGGCGCAGGAACTCGCCGAGTTCCCGGGTAATGGCCTCGGCGGGCGCCACCAGGGACGCCTGCAATTGGGACACGTGCCAGAGACCCTCGGTCTCGGTGAACCGGGTCTCCACGCCCGCCGCGCGCAGTTTCGCGGTGAGCCGGGTGCACTGGTCGTGCAGCAGCTCGGATTTATCGGCCTGCACATAGGTGGGCGGCAGCCCGTGCAGATCGGCGAGCAGCGGCGCGTAACCGGTGTCGAGGCCGTCACCGGCACCCAGATAGGCGGCGGCACAGGCCCGCGACCACGGCTTGTTGATGACCAGATCCCGGGTGCGCTCGGGGATCTCGTTGGGATCGCCCCACGGCGCGATGAGCCCGAGCGCGGCCGGGGCCAGTCCGTGCTTATCGCGCAATCGGATCGCCAGCGCCAGCGCGAGCCCGCCACCGGCCGAATCCCCGCCCACCGCAATGCGTTCGGGCTTGTAGCCGAAGGCGATCAGCTCCAGGAACGCCGCCTCGGCATCGTCCAGAGCCGCCGGGAACGGATGCTCCGGGGCCAGGCGATAGTCGAGAACCTGTACGGGACAACCGGTTTCACGCGCCAGATAACCGGCGAGCGCCCGATGCGTGGCGGGCGAGCCGACCGTGTAACCGCCGCCGTGCAGATACAGCACGGTGGCGCTGTCGGTGGCCGGGCCGAGCGTGACCCGCTCGGCCGGACGACCACCCAGGCGCACCTTCTCGTAATGCGTACCGCGCGGCGCCCGTTGCAACGGCGCGCCCAGATCCATCAGGGCGCGCTGCACCGAGAAGGGCAGCGTCTTGTTCAGCATGACCCGGAACACCGGATGCAGGACCGCACGCGCGAGCGGCAACGGCAGATTCAGCTGTGGCATAACCAATTCCCTACGGCAGGAAGCGCTTCTGTACAACGGCGGAGATGCGCTGGTAGTACGAGCCGGTGCTGCGCACGAACAGATCCAGCAGTTTTGCCTCCCAGCCGATCAGCACGCGGCCGTGTCCGCGGGCCACGCCCTCGGTGATGGTCTGCGCGGCCATGGCGGGGGTGTGCATGGCGAGCTTCTTGTCGAACAGGGTCGCCAGGTTCTGCTGGTTCAGGCCCTCGGAGACCGTCGCGTTGCGGGCGACGGCGGTCTGGATGCCGCCGGGGTGCACGCAGGTGACCTTGACCGGCTTACCGCTCATGATCATTTCCTGGCGCAGCGCCTCGGTGAAACCGCGCACCGCGAACTTGGCGGCGTTGTAGGCGCTCTGGCCGGGCACGGCGATGAGGCCGAACAGACTGGAGATGTTCACCACGTGACCCGAACCGGATTCGATCAGGTACGGCAGGAATGCCTTGGTGCCGTTGACGACTCCGTAGAAGTCGACGTCCATGATGCGGTCGATGTCCTTGAACGCGGTGTCCAGCACATCGCCGTGGTGCGCGATTCCGGCATTGTTGTAGATCTGGTTGACCTTGCCGAAATGCTTCTTGACCTCATCGGCGTAGACCAGCACGGCCTCGCGCTCAGCCACGTTGAGTCGATCGGATTTGATCTCCACACCGAACTTCTCGCACAGCCGCACGGTTTCGGCCAGGCCCTCGGTGTCGATATCGGACAGCGCGAGTTTCGCGCCGCGGCGGGCCAGGTTCTCCGCCAGGGCGCGCCCGATGCCGGATCCGGCGCCGGTGATCACACAGACCTTGTCCTTGAAGTAAGCATCGTTGCTCACGGTTACCACTTTCGGTTGGTTCGGGCGCTGCCGGAGATCAGGCGGCGGTCCGGGCGGAAGATGAAGTCTCGTAGGCGGATACGTCGAACTTCTGGAGCAGGCTCCGGAAGCGGAAGGTGAAGTCCGGCCAGAGCGTGGTGTTGTTGCCGTGCTTGTCCATGTACCAGGAGGCGCAGCCGCCGGTGCTCCAGACCGCGCCGCTCAGCTTCTGCTGCAGTTCGGCGTTGTATTCGTCCTGCACATCCTTGCGCACCTCGATGGTGCGCACACCCAGGCGGTCGATGGTGGCCACGGCATCGGCGATGTAGTTGATCTGCGATTCGATCATGAACACCATCGAGGTGTGGCCAAGGCCGACGTTCGGGCCGAGCATGAAGAACATATTCGGGTAGTTGTGGATCGCCGAACCCTTGTAGCCCTGCTGGCCGATGCTCTCGAAGACCTCGGCCAGGGTGCGGCCGTCGCGACCCGAAATGGTGTCGTAGGCAGGGGAATCGGTGACGTGGAAGCCGGTGGCCACCACGATGGCGTCCACTTCGCGCTCCATGCCGTCCTTGGTGACGACCGACCCGGAGCGGATCTCCTGGATGCCGTCGGTGACGACGTCGACATTGTCACGGCCCAGCGCCGGGTAGTACTCGTTCGAGATGAGCATGCGCTTGCAGCCGATGCGGAAGTTCGGCGTGACCTTCTTGCGCAGCTCCGGATCCTTGACCTCGATGCGCAGCTTGGCGCGCGCCACGGTCTCCAGGATCTTCATGGCGGGCGGGAACTTGGCCAGGCCGACCACCTGGGTCTCGCGCGCGGCGTAGATGGCGGCGCGGGACAGCGCCTGCGCGCCCGGAATGTATTTGAAGGCAAGCTTTTCCGGCAGCAGGTAGGGCCGGTCCGCGCGCGGCAGCAGCCACGGGGCGGTGCGCTGGTACAGGTCCAGGTGCGCGACCTGCTTGGCGATCGACGGCACGATCTGGATGGCGGAGGCGCCGGTGCCGATGACGGCGACGCGCTTACCGGTCAGATCGGCATTGTGATCCCAGCGCGCGGAGTGGAAGATCTCGCCCTGGAAGTCGTTGATGCCCTTGATATCCGGCAGGTTCGGCTCGCACAGCGCGCCGACCGCGGAGACCAGGATATCGGCGGTGAAATCGCCCTGCGAGGTCTGGATCTCCCAGCGGGCGGTGTCATTGTTCCACTGCGCGCCGGTCATATCGCAGTTGAACAGGTGCTTGTCGCGCACGTCGTACTTATCGGCGACGGACTTGATGTAGCCCTGGATCTCCGGCTGCTTGGAGAACGAGCGGGACCAGTCCGGGTTCAGCGCGAAGGAGTACGAGTACAGGTGCGAGGGCACATCGCAGGCCGCGCCCGGGTAGGTGTTGTCGCGCCAGGTGCCGCCGACATCATTGCCGCGCTCGAGCACGAGATAGTCGGTGCGACCCTGCTGACTCAGCCGAATGGCCAGGCCCAGGCCGGAAAACCCGCTGCCCACGATGATGATGTGGGAATGCCGGGCGGCCCGGTTGTCGACAGCTTTGTCTGTAACCTTGCGACTCATGTACATCAGCGTAGGGTCTTATTGAGTAGGAGTCAATAGTATTGACTCACGTTCAGTAAGATTTCGCCATGACCCGAGGAGCCAAGGTGAGCAAGCCGGACGCGGGTGCCAAACGCACCCGGCTCAGCCCCGACGATCGACGCCTGCAACTCATCACCCTGGGCGCGAACATGCTGCGCGAACGGTCCCTGGAGGAGGTGTCGGTCAGCGAGATCGCAGAACAGGCCGGCATCTCGCGCGGCCTGCTGTTCCACTACTTCCCCACCCTGGGCGATTTCCACCTGGCGATCATCGCCTACGCCAACGCGGAACTGCTGGAACGCACCACCCCCAATCCCGCGCTGCCGCTGGCGGAGATGCTGCGCGATTCGGTCGAACGCTATGTCGCGTACGTGGAGGAGAACCGCACCCCCTACCAGGCCCTGCTGCGCGGACCCATCAGCGCCAGCCCGGAACTGGTCGCCATGGTGAACGCGCACCGGCTCGCCCAGGTCGAGCGCATCCTCGCCGAATCCCCCATCCCCGTGGAGGATTCGGATATGCCGCGCCTGACCCTGGCGGTCCGGGGCTGGATCGCCTTCGTCGAGGAAACCACCCTGACCTGGCTCCGCGAGGCCCCCATCACCCGCGAGGCGCTGATCGACCTGCTGGTCGAATCACTGCCCGCGCTGGCGCTCAACTCCACGCTCGCCGCCGCCCTGCTCGAGTGACGGCCAGCTCGGTCACGGGCGCGATGACCCGGGTATCGATTGCGCGCGAGGCTGTTTCGGGCCAGTAGCCGGTGACCGCGGTCGCCATGAGCGCCGCCGCGAGCGGGCTGTGCGCGCGGCTCAGGGTCAGAAACAGCCGTTCGGCGGGATTCCAGTCGTATTCGGGTTCCAGTGTCGACATCGGTGCCCTCCCATATCTCGTGTATCACCAGGCCACGAGAGTGCCACCGGACGAACCCGCCCCGCGCCTGAAAAATCCGGCCGCGGAGTAGATTTCAGAGAATTTTCACTCCAGCTCCGCGTAGTTCCGCAAACCTTCGAGATCACGCACCACGACATGCCTGTTGCGCAGGCAGACCAGACCCTTGAGCTGCATTCGCTTCATCGCCAGCCCGACCGCGTCCTCCCCCGCGCCGATGAGATTCCCGAGCTCCTCATAGGAGAGCCGCACGGTGATCTCCACACCGGATTCGCTGGGGCGGCCGTAGGATTCGGCGAATTCCACCAGTAATCGGGCCAGACAGCGCCGCACCGGCCAGCCGCCGAAATCCAGCCGCCGCTGATCCGACCACGCCAGCCGATCGGCCAGCGTGCGGCACAGCGTCTGCCAGCCGTCCGGATGCTCATTGAGAAACGACAGGAACATATTTCCCGGAATGCAGTGCGCGATCGTCGCCGTGCAGACGGTCGCGGTGGCCGAGCGCACCGAATTCGGTGTCAGCGCGCCCAATTCCCCGATCACATCGCCGCTCACCCGAATGGCGAACAGCGTCCCGGCGTCCGCGGTGATCTTCACGCACGCCGATACGCTCGTATCGTGCGAGCGCAGCACGTACACGGTGTTCCCCGGATCCCCCTGCCGCATCAGCAATGTCCCCGGTTTGCAGTACCGCTCATGCCCCAGCCCGAGCAACTCCCGCCGCGAGCGCGGACTCAACCGCGCCAGCAACGTGTTCTCCGGCCACGGCCAAGCATCCAAATCGACCATCGAATCCAAATCCGCCTAGTTGGAATCGTCCCCGAAACTCAACGGTAAGCGAGCTTTCCGGGAACGGAACCGCAACTCACATCACAATCGGCGATACCTGCGGCGGATTCGGCGGCCCGATCCGGATTCAGAGCGCGTGCGCGTCCAGCCAGGTGCGGGCCAGGTCCGCGGGGACCGCGCCGTTATCGCGGATCCGGCGGAGCATATCGGCGAGGTCGACGGTGGTGAGTTCGCCTGCGACATAGTTGAGTTTGCGGAGCTGGGTCGATGTCAAGGCGGCCTTACGGATCACCGGGACCACCATGGCGGAGCGGAAGGCGTAGGCCGGGTCGGCCAGCGCGGTCAGGTCCGCACCGCCGCCGGGGAGGTAGGACGGCGGGCCGGACAGCACCGCCAGCTGGATCTCACCGCTGGACAGGGCTTTTCGAGCGTCCTCGGCGGTGGGGAAGGTGACCGGGTGCGCGACGGCACAGCCGTAGACCGCTTCCAGGGGAGCGAGCACATCGCGCTGCGGATCCAGCGGCGCGCGCATCGGATCCAGCGCGGGGCCGGTGGCGATGCCGACGGTCAGCTCGGGACAGCGCGGGGCCAGCTCCTTCAGCGACGACGGGTAGACCTCGGTGCGGGTGGCATCGGCCACGACGACCGGGCGCAGATCGGTGCCGTCGGCCGGATCGCCGACCGTGAGCCCTTCGGGCAGAGCGGCATTGAGCGCTTTGACCACATCGTCGGGCTTGTTCGCCGTTGAGGTGGAATCGAGCGCGGTGAGCAGATCACCGGTCACATCGGCGACCGCTACGACGGTGCCCGCGTCGAGCGCGGCGAGCTGACCCGGGCGCGCGCCCAGCCCGCGGTGCACGGCGGTGCGCGCGCCGGTGCGCCCGAGTGCGTTCGCATAGATCTCGGCGAGCAGACCCGACTGCGCCGAATCACCCGCGCCGATGGTCAGCGCGGGCGCGTCGTCGGTACCGCACGCGAGGGTTGCCAGTGCCACCGTGACCGCCAGCGCGGTGGACAGCAGGGCTCGCCGGGGGGCGCGGGAATCCGTTCTGCCGAACATTCGCAACAGTCTGCCGCGCGCCGGGCGCGAACTCCGGATCGGGTGGCCCCGAGCGTGTCTCACCAGCCGATATCGGAAATCGTGCCACGGCACACGAAGAAACCAACCCGAGGTAGGCAACGTTCGCGCGGCAAACCGGGCAGTATGAACACTCAGGTTGGTTCCCCCGACGCGATCCGCACGGGGAATCCGAATGGCCTCGCTCGGAAGGACAACAGTGCATTCGCTAATCTCCACGCGCGCCGGCGGCAGGCGCACAGCCCGCACCGTGCTACGTATCCTCGCCGCGGCCGTCGCGCTCGCAGCGGCCATGGCCGCCTCCGCCTGCGGCGGCGACTCCAATCCACTCGGCGGCAAGAGCGACTGCGGGGGCGGCACCGATACCCTCACCGTCGGCTCGGCCAACTTCCCGGAATCCGAAACCGTCGCGGACGTGTATGCGGAAGCATTGCGCGCCAACGGTTTCCAGATCACCACCAAGCTGAATATCGGCAGCCGCGAGGCGTACGTGCCCGCGCTGCGCGAATGCGCGATCAGCCTGATCCCCGACTACACCGGCAACCTGCTGCAGTACCTGGACAAATCGTCCACGGCCACCGCGCCCGCCGATGTGAACACCGCGCTCACCAAGGCGCTCGGCACCGAGCTCGGTATCGCAACCCCCGCTCCCGGTGAGGATTCCGACGCCGTCGTGGTCACCGGCGCCACCGCCGAACGCTGGAATCTCAAGTCCATCGGCGATCTCGCCCCGCATTCGTCCGAGGTCAGCTTCGCCGCGCCCGCCGAATTCGCCGAGCGCCCAGGCGGTCTCCCCGGCCTGAAGAAGGTCTACAACCTCGATATCGCGCCCGCCAAGTTCCAGGCCATCGCCGACGGCGGCGGCCCGGCCACGGTGCGCGCACTCACCGACGGTCAGGTGACCGCCGCCGACATCTTCACCACCTCGCCGTCCATCGCCGCCAATAACCTGGTGGTACTTGCCGATCCGCTGCACAACTTCGCCGCACAGAACGTGGTGCCGCTGTTCAACACCGCCAAGAAGAGCGACAAGCTGATCGCCGTCCTCGATGCCGTCTCGGCCAAACTCACCACCGCCGAACTGATCGGGCTCAATACCGCGGTCTCCGGCAGCGCCAAAACCGAACCCGCCGCGGCCGCCAAGGCGTGGGTGCAGGCGCAGGGGCTGAACAAGCCGATCGGCTGATAGGGGAAATACGGTGTCCGACATCGAATTCAGCGGGGTCAGCAAGACCTACCCGGGCGGGACAGTTGCCGTCCACGATTTCGACCTGCGCATCGAATCGGGGTCGTTCACCGTATTCGTCGGTCCCTCCGGCGGCGGCAAGACCACCGCCATGCGGATGATCAACCGCATGATCAGTCCCACCACCGGCACCATAACCGTTGCCGGACAGGATGTTTCGACGATCAACCCGGTACAGCTGCGGCTCGGCATCGGATACGTCATCCAGAACGCCGGACTGCTGCCGCACCGCACCGTGCTCGACAATGTGGCCACCGTCCCGGTGCTGCGCGGCGCTTCCCGCCGCGCGGCCCGCAAGGCGGCGCTCGAGGTACTGGACCGGGTCGGCCTGGATCGGGAACTGGCGCAACGCTATCCGGCACAGCTGTCCGGCGGTCAGCAGCAGCGTGTCGGCGTGGCCCGGGCGCTGGCGGCCGATCCGCCCATTCTGCTGATGGATGAACCGTTCAGCGCCGTCGACCCGGTCGTACGCACCGAGCTCCAGGCCGAGATGCGGCGACTGCAAGCCGAACTGCACAAGACCATCGTCTTCGTCACGCACGATATCGACGAGGCCATCCGACTCGGTGACCGCGTCGCCGTCTTCGGCGCGGGCGGACGACTACAGCAGTACGACGAACCGCAGCGCGTACTCTCGCAGCCCGCAACGGATTTCGTCGCCGGCTTCGTCGGGCGCGATCGCGGTTATCGGGAACTGTCGTTCCGCAGCGCCGCCGCCGTACCGCTGCGCGAACTCGCCACCATCACCCCCGAGGAAGTCACCGGGGTGCGCCTGAGCAAGGGCGAATGGCGGCTCGTCATCGATCCCGAACGGCGTCCGCTCGGCTGGATCGACACCACCGGCGTCGAGGCCGTGCGCGCCGGACAGCCGCTGGAGCACAATATGGCGGCGGGCGGCTCGCTCTACCCGCCGGACGGCGATCTGCGCCAGGCGCTGGACGCCGCCATCTCCTCTCCCTCGGAAATCGGTGTGGCGGTGCAGGATTCCGGCGCGGTGCGCGGGGCCATCCTGGCCGCGGATGTGCTGGAACAACTCTCGAACCAGCGCGCCGCCGAAGACGCCGAACGCAATCGCGCGTTCTTCGAGGAGGAGGCGGCCAAGTGAGGTATCTCCTCGACAATTTCGCGGAGATCGCCGGATTCGCCCGCACCCACCTGTATCTGGCGCTGCTGCCGCTGCTCATCGGACTGCTCATCGCGATACCGGCCGGGGCGCTCGCGCACCGGGCACGCTGGCTGCGCCGCGTCACCACCACCGCGGCGGGCATCGCCTATACGATTCCGTCGCTGGCGCTGTTCGTGATCCTGCCGCCGCTGATCGGCATCTCGGTCATCGATCCGCTGAATGTGGTTATCGCACTGACCATCTACTCGGTAGCACTGCTGGTGACCGCGGTGCCCGCCGCCCTGGATTCGGTGCCCGCCGAAGTCCTCGACGCCGCCGACGCCATCGGCTACACCCGGCTGCGCCGCACCCTCACCGTCGACTTCCCGCTCGCCCTACCGGTTTTCGTGGCCAACCTGCGCGTGGTCGCGGTCACCAATATCTCCATGGTGACCGTCGGCGCGCTGATCGGCGTCGGCGGACTCGGCAAACTCTTCACCCAGGGCTATCAGCGCGACTATCCCGATGAGATCGTCGCGGGCATCATCGTGGTGCTGGTGCTGGCGCTGGTCATGGATCGACTGCTGTATGTGCTCGGCCGACTCGCCACCCCGTGGCTGCGCACCGGCGGACGCATCCGCCGCGCGAAAGGCATTGCGGCATGAACCTTTTCCTCGACGCCTGGCATTACCTGAGCACCGGCTCGAACTGGTCCGGTCCCACCGGCATCGGTAAGCGCATCGCCGAACACCTCTGGTACAGCCTGCTCGCGGTCGGCCTGTCGGTGGCCGTCGCACTGCCCATCGGGCTGGTGGTCGGGCACACCCGGCGCGGATCGGCGCTGATCGTCGGCTTCGCCAATGCCATGCGCGCCCTGCCGACCCTGGGCCTGCTCACCTTCGTGGTGCTGCTGCTCGGTCTCGGACTGTTTCCGCCGATTCTCGCACTGCTCACCGTCGGCATTCCGCCGCTGCTGGCGGGCACCTACGCCGGAATCGCGAATGTCGACCCGGTCGTGGTCGACGCCTCACGGGCCATGGGCATGACCGAACGCCAGGTGCTGTTCCGGGTGGAATTGCCCAACGCGCTGCCGGTCCTGCTCACCGGGCTGCGCGCGGCCACCCTGCAGGTGGTCGCGACCGCCACCATCGCCGCCTATGTGAACCTGGGCGGACTGGGCCGCTACATCTTCGACGGCATCGGGCTCTACAAATACGATCGCGTACTCGTCGGCGCGATTCTGGTGGCGACGCTCGCGCTGGCCCTGGACGCGGTGCTGGCCTTCGCGGTGTGGCTGTCGGCTCCCGGCACCGGCCGATTGCGCCGCACGCCACCGCCCGTCGCGGCGGCCGCACAACCGATCAGCTGACCGGTCGCGCATTGACCTCCGGTGTGACTCGAGACACGATGGCAGATGGCCCGAAGCACCATCCACTCTTCAGGAGGTCTGCGTGAAAGCCATGAAAGCCCGCGACATCATGCACCGCACGGCGGAATGCATTCCGGCGGACGAAACCCTCGACCGCGCCGCGCAAATGATGCGCAATATGGATGTCGGCGCACTCCCCATCTGCAATAACGACCGCTTGATCGGCATGCTCACCGATCGTGACATCGTCGTCCGCTGCATTGCCGAGGGCCACGACCCCTCCCGGGTCCGCGCCGGTGACCTCGCCCAGGGCACACCCCGCTGGGTCGACGCCGACACCGACGTCTCCGCGGTGCTCGACATGATGGAACAGAATCAGATCAAGCGGCTGCCCGTCATCGACGTCGCCAACGGCAAACGCCTCATCGGCATGATCTGCGAATCCGACCTCGCCAAGAACGTCACCGATAAGCAGCTCGCGGAATTCGTGGCCGCGGTCTCCATCCCGCACTAGTGCGCGGAGGGGGTGCGCACGGCGGTGGAATCCCGTGGAATCCCGCCATGAGTACCCCCTCGATCGCCATCGCCAGCTGATTCACAGGGAGCGGCCGGAGAATGTGCCCGTGCAACCGGGACGAATTCTTGTGGTCGAGGACGCCGAAGCCATCCGCGCGGCCGTCGCGGCGGGACTGCGCGCCGCCGGGCATGACGTGCTCGGGCGAGCGGACGGAGCACTGCTGGAACAGGATCTGGCGCAGTTCCGGCCCGATGTGGTCGTGCTCGATGTGATGTTGCCCGGGCGGGACGGGTTCGCGCTACTGGAAGTGGTGCGGGCGCGATCGGCGTCCGGGGTGCTCATGCTGACCGCGCGCGACGGCGTCGAGGATCGGGTGCGCGGACTGCGCGCCGGATCGGACGACTACGTGGTGAAACCGTTCGAGCTGGCCGAGGTGGTGGCGCGGGTGGACGCGCTGCTGCGGCGTATGGGCCGGGCGCGGACCCGGATCACCGTGGGGGATCTCGTCGTCGACGTCGACTCCGGCAGTGTGCGGCGCGCGGACATTCCGGTGGCGCTCACGGCGACCGAATTCAAACTGCTCACCTATCTGGCCGGGAATCGGGATCGCGTGGTGACCAAGACCCAGATCCTCACGGCCGTATGGGGTTACGACAATTACGACCCCAATCTGGTCGAGGTGAATGTGAGCGCGGTACGCCGCAAACTCGAGGAACACGGGGATCGGCTGCTGCACACCGTGCGCGGGCTCGGGTACACGCTGCGGGTGGGCGAATAGGTGCGCACGGTATCGCTGCGCAGGCGGGTAACCCTCACCACCGCAATCGTTTCCGGTGTGGTGCTGGTGGCGGTGGCGTTCACGGTGCACGCGCTGTTCGGGCTGGTGGTGAATCGCAGCGAGAACACGGTGCTCACCGATCGCGTGCAGTTGGCGAAACAGCTGTCGCAGGAGGGGGTTTCGCCCGACGATCTGATCGCGCGGGTGGACACCCGGTCGGTGCGGGCGCGGCTGGTGCTGCCCGACGGGCGCGGATTCGGCAGCCTCACTCGCAAGAACGCCGAGGACAGCGCGGTGAAAACGCGCATCGTCAAACTCACCGGCGGGCAGTTGGACGGCGGCCGCCTCACCCTGCAAATCGACACCCCGCTGCTGTCCCGCGTACAGGACCGCCTCGGCATCCTGCTGAGCCTGGCCACGGCGGGGGCCATCGCCGTCATCGCCGCCGGGCTCTGGTTCGGCGTGCCGCGCGCCCTCGCACCACTGGACGCCATGACCCGGCTGGCCCGCGAAATCGCCCGCGGCCAATTCGGCCGCCGCCTGAACCCGTCCCGCACCGATACCGAATTGGGGCGCACCGCAGCGGCTTTCGACGAAATGCTGGACACCCTCGAAGGCGCACTGCACGCCACCACCGCCGCCGAAGCCCGCGCCCGGGCCTCCGAACAGCGTATTCGCACCTTCGTCGGAGATGCCGCCCATGAACTCCGCACGCCCGTCTCCGGCATTCGCGCCCTCGCCGAAGCGGTCATCCAGCATCCGGCCGACGCCGATCCGGAAGAGCTTCAGCGCATGCATCTGCTCCTGGTGCGCGAAGCCGTCCGCGCGGGCCGCCTCATCGACGATCTGCTCGATCTGGCGCGCATCGACGCCGGATTACAACTCCACCGCGTCCCCACCGATCTGCACGCCCTGACCGCGACCCAACTCGATCGCATGCGAATCCTGCACCCGGACACAACCTTCCGACTCGAAGGCGCTCCGGTGACGGTGACGGCCGACCCCGAACGCATCACCCAGATCCTGGCGAACCTGCTGAACAACGCCTGCCAGGCCATGAACGACGCATCGGGACCGACCGATCGGCAGTACCTCCCCACCGTGCGGATTCGCCTGTGCGCCACAGGCAAATTCGCCGAACTGGCTGTGATCGACACCGGCCCCGGCATTCCTCAGAACGACCGCGAACGCGTCTTCGATCGCCTGGTCCGCCTCGACGCCGCTCGCGACCACCGCACCGACGGCTCCGGCCTCGGCCTGCCCATCGCCCGCGGCCTGGCCCGCGCCCACGGCGGCGACCTGACCTGCGAACCGCCCCCTCCCGACCGCTCCGGTGCGGTCTTCCTGCTCCGTCTCCCCCGCGACTGAGCCCAGCGGGCTCTGGGCCGTTGACGGGTGGAGCTGAAGATCGGCTGAAGATGGGGCCGGGATTCAGGGGATCTTCAGGTGGCGGGGGCAGATTCGGTGGAGACCGATTCCCTCAGGTAGGAGTGAGTATGAAGCGCAGCATTGCCGCCGTCGTCGCCGGTGCGGCCGGATTCGCCGCCATCGCGCTGGCGGTGCCGGGCGTGGCCGCGGCCGACGGCCCCGATTGCAGCCCGGCGGCATTGAGCGCGGCCCGCGCCGACGCGAAAGGCAAAGTGCAGGCGTACCTTTCGAGCCATCCGGACGCGGCCGCCGAATTCGCCAAGATCAAGACCCTGCCCAAGAATCAGCGCCGCGCCGAAATGAAGGCGTACGCCTCCTCACACCCGCAGGACGCCCAGGCCATCAAGGACGCCCGCCAGGCCGTACGCGACTACCGCGCCAACTGCCACAAATAATCCACGGCCCGTCAGCGCCGCCCGCCGGACCATCCCTCGCCGGTCCGGCGCATATGCCGCGACTGCCCTCGCGACACGACGCCGACGGAACCGACCGGCGGACACCGACTTCCACGGTGTCCGCCGGTTTCGTGTCAGCCGCGCACCAGGCCGGTGCGGTAGGCATAGACCACCGCGTGAATGCGGTCGCGGACACCGAGTTTGGCGAGGACGCGGGAGACGTGGGTCTTGACGGTCTCCTCGCCCACGCCCAATTCGGCGGCGATCTCGTAATTGCTGCGGGCGGCGGCCACCAGGAGCAGGACTTCGCGTTCGCGGGCGGTGAGCTGGGCAAGTTCCGGGGGTTCGGCGGGCGGGGCCAGTTCGGTGGCGAAACGCGTTGCGAGCCTGCGGGTCATGGAGGGGTCGATGACCGCGTCACCGCGCACCGCCACGCGAATGGCTGCCACCAGGTCTTCGGGCGGCAGGCTCTTCAGTAGAAAGCCGCTGGCCCCGGCGGCCAAAGCTCGGGACAGGCTGGCTTCGCTGTCATAAGTGGTGAGCACCAGCACACGCGTACCGCCCGCTGCCACAATGGCTTCCGTGGCCGCCAGGCCGTCGAGTTTCGGCATGCGCACATCGAGGATCGCCACCTCCGGCCGCAGCCGGGCCGCCGCCTCGATCGCGGCGCGACCGTCCGCCACCTCGGCCACGCATTCCAGATCGTCCTGCGCGTCCACCACGGCCCGCAGCCCGGACCGGAACATGGTGTGATCGTCCGCGATCAGCACCCTTACGCTCATGCCGCTCCAATCGGTACCGAAACCACGATGTCCCAACGACTTCCGGTGCGATCCGGCCCCGATACCACGGTGCCGCCGAACAATTCGACACGCCGCCGGATGCCGTCCAGACCCCGGCGCACTCCCTCGGGAACCTGCGGCACCGTGGCGATGGGATTGGTCTCGCGAACCTCCACCCGCGTCGGCCGATAGCCGATCTCCAGTCGCGCGGGCGCGCGGCCGTGCCGCAGCGCGTTGGTGAGCATCTCCTGCACCACCCGGTACAGCATCACGTCCAATGAGCCGGGCAGCACCGGCGGCTCGCCCGAAATCTCCACGTGCACTTCGAGTCCCGCCGAGCGTACCCGCTCCAGCAGATCCTCGATATCGGCGAGTCCGGGCTGGCGCTGTCCGTCATCGTCATGCCCGTGCAGCAGATCCAATTGCCGCCGCAGATCCACCATGGCCGACCGGCTGCTCGACTCGACCGCCGTCAGCGATTTGGTAGCCCCGTCGGAATCGGTGCGGGACAGTGCTATTCGCGCCACCCCGGCATGAATTCCGATGGCGCTCACATGATGGGAGATGACATCGTGCAGATCCCGGGCGATGGCGGCCCGCTCCTCGGACAGCGCACGCTCCAGCGCCGCCCGCTGCTCCTGCTCCCGCAACCGCTCCCGCTGCTCCAATTCCGCGATATAGGCCCCGCGCGCCACCGTATTGCGTCCCACCAACCACGGCACATACCCCGCGACAATGGTCACGATGAGCAGCTTCCAATCCCGAGAGTCATTGCCGCCCACCAGAATATGCGCCAGCGCCGCGCCACCCGCCAGCATGGCGACCGTCAGGTAGGAGGTCGCACCGGTCAGCCACGCCCCCGCCCGATACCCCGCCACCAGGAACCCCACATCGGGTATCCGGGCGTGCAACGCGTAATGCTGGACGAACGCCCCGATCCCCAGTTTCACCAGCACCTGCGCGAACGCCGCGTACGCCGCCGTGGACGGTGGGGCCGCCAGCGCAAGATCCGCGATCACGATCCCCACCGCCAGCAGCGCCGCCATACCGGGCGCGGCCCCGAACGCACCGCACACCACCAGCTGCATGCTGTCCACTACCGCCGCGACCACCGCCACCAGCAGCGACTGGCGCGCCAGCGACCTGCTCACATCCACCGCGCACCACCTCCGTCGTCATCTCGGGCATTGTGCGCGACGGTACCCCCGAGACCCCCGATCCCCCGTGTGGGGGACGTGAAATCCCCCGTCGGCGCGACGATTCGGCGCGCCGGGCTGATTAGCGTCGAGATATGCCCGCCGAGCAGGAACTTCCCGTGCAGGAGTCCATATGAGTCCAGACCTGTTCATCTACGCCGTACCGGCATTCCTGCTGCTGATGCTGGTGGAATGGATTGCCGATCGGCGCGATCCGGATCGCCCCGCGAACGGCATGTCCGGCCGGGACCGGGCCTCCAACATCGCCACGTACACCATCGGCCGCTTCGTGAAACCGTTTGTGGCGCAGTTGATTCCGTTCTCCACGGTGGTGCTGGTCGCGCACTTCACCCCGCTGCACCTGTCCCCGGGTGATTGGTGGGTGTGGGTGCTGGGCCTGATCGTGACGGATTTCTGCTACTACTGGGCGCATCGCGCCGACCATCGCGTGCGGCTGCTGTGGACCTCGCACAGCGTGCATCACTCCAGCCGGTTCTTCAATCTCTCCACCGCCATCCGGCTGCCGTGGGCGCATCCGATCGCGGCGCAGCTGCGCGGTATGTGCTGGATTCCGGCCGCGGCCCTGGGCTTCCCGGTGTGGATGATCTTCCTGCTCCAGACCATCGGCCTGCTGTACCAGTTCCCGATCCACACCCAGCGCATCGGCACCATGTGGCGGCCGATCGAATTCCTGTTCAACACCCCGGCGCACCATCGCGTCCACCACGGCTCCAACCAGCCGTACCTGGACACGAATTACGGTGGCGTCCTCATCATCTGGGATCGCATGTTCGGCAGTTTCGCGGCCGAGTCCGAGCCCATCGCCTACGGCCTCACCAAGAACATCGGCACCGACAATCCGATCAAGGTGAACTACGCCGAACTCATGAACCTGGTTCGCGACGTCCGCACCGCCCGCACCTGGAAGGGCCGCGTCGCCTACATCTTCGGCCCGCCCGGCTGGACCGAATCCCCCACCGAACAACCCGTGAAAGAAGCCGTCCCCGTCTAACAGTTCGGCCCCCGCACCGGAAAGGTGCGGGGGCCGAATCGTTTACGGCTGCTGCCTACGCGACACCCTCGGCGCGCGCTGCCGCACCCACGGCCGCGGCGACGGCCGGGGCCACGCGCGGATCCAGCGGGCTGGGGATGATCCGATCCACGGCCAGCTCATCCGCGACCACCGCGAAGATGGCATCGGCGGCGGCCACCTTCATACCCTCGGTGATGCGGCGCGCGCCCACATCCAGCGCGCCCTTGAAGACGCCCGGGAACGCGAGCACATTGTTGATCTGGTTCGGGAAGTCCGAACGACCGGTCGCCACGATGGCGGCGTACTTGGCGGCCACATCCGGGTGGATCTCCGGATCCGGGTTCGACATGGCGAACACGATGGACTCGGGTGCCATCGAAGCGATGAGCTCCTCGGCGACGGTGCCCGCGGACAGCCCCAGGAACACATCGGACCCGGCGAGCGCCTCGGCCGGACCACCGGTGATATTGCGCGGGTTGGTGCGCTCGGCCAGTTCGGCCTTCACATCGTTGAGGTCGCCGCGGTCCCGGCTCACGATGCCCTTGGAGTCGAGCACCACGATGTCCGAGACACCGGCGGCCAGCAGGATATTGGTGCACGCCACACCGGCCGCGCCCGCACCGGACACGACCACCTTGAGAGCGGACATATCGCGACCCTGCACCGCGGCAGCGCCCTTGAGGGCGGCCAGCACCACAATGGCGGTGCCGTGCTGATCGTCATGCATGACGGGGCAATCCAGCGCCTCGATAACGCGCTTCTCGATTTCGAAGCAGCGCGGGGCCGAGATGTCCTCGAGATTGACCGCGCCGAAGCTCGGGCGCAGCAGAATCAGCGTTTCGACGATCTTGTCGACATCTTTGGTGTCGAGCACGATCGGAATGGAATCCAGACCGGCGAACTTCTTGAACAGGGCCGCCTTGCCCTCCATCACCGGCAGCGAGGCGCGCGGGCCGATATCGCCCAGGCCCAGCACCGCGGTGCCGTCCGAGACGACCACGACCAGGCGCTCGGCCCAGGTGTAGGTCTTGGCGAGGGATTCGTCGGCGTGGATGCCACGGCAGACCTGCGCCACACCGGGGGTGTAGGCGATCGAGAGGTCGCGCTGGGTCTCCAGCGGCGCGGTGAGTTCGACCGAGAGCTTGCCGCCCAGGTGGCCCGCGAAAATCTCTTCCGTGGTGATGTCGGAAAGGTTCGCAGTATTGGTCGCGGGGTTTGCCGTGGGGGCATTCACTGCTTCAGTCACGGATGACACGATTTCACTCCATCTCGGTGCGGACTCAACCGTTTGACGGTTACCGTTCGGTAATAGGTAATGGGGGTTTCGATACTCGTTTTTCGGGCGCGTCGGCCATCACCGCGGGCCACTTCGAAAACCTTGCCACCACATCGTGGCAATGGGCACAAAGTATTACCGATCGCGGGAAGCGTGTCTGCGGACAGACAACACGGCGCTGCACAGATCGTCGAGCTGGAACCGGACGGGTGGTCCGGGCGATATCGCCGGGGTGATCAGAGTCAACCCGCGCGTCGCGGACCGTAATCACCGAGTGGCCCCGGACCGGGCGGTGGCTGCGGCCGGGGGTCGTCACATTCTGCCAGTAGCGTCGACGACGCGCCAAATCGCCCCCGGCCCATCGCGCGCGTTCACCATCAACGAAGCCTAGGTGAGCCGAATCACCCGCAGGTTAAGGGAAACTCGCACGTCCGGCCGCGACTGCGGAGAACTGTCACAACCCGATACCACCCGCCGCCGTGAGCTGTCGCGCCCGATTGGCAGCGGCGCGGTGAGATCGAGCCCGAACCGAGCCTTGCGAATCAGGACGCCTCGGGCGCGGCGCTTTCCACGGGTCCGCGCATGGTGCGCGGCGCGGCGGTGCGCTCGGGCCGCACCCAGACGCTGTCGAGACCGCCGGTGAGCAGGCGGACGCGCCAATCATCGGTCCCGCCCGGATGATCCGTGCGGCGGTGCATACCGCGGGTTTCGGTGCGGGCCAGCGCGCTGTATTTGGTCCAGCGCGCCACCGCCAGCAGGGCCGCGGCCTGGCGGGCGTGCAGCCTGGTCGCGCCCTTGCCGCCGAGGTCGTATTCGACCCCTGGCCACATACCGTCGAGTTCGCCGATGCTGTCCCGCAGACTCCCGTCACTGCGCCAGTAACTGCGGCGCAGCGGCAGCGTGTGCTCCTGCACCAGCCCGACCACCGCGCGCGGATCGATGCGCGCCCGATCGGTGAGCCCGACCCCCGGAACCGGGCGTGTCTTACCGAGTTTGCGGCGATTGCCCGCGAACCGCGCCGCCGCCTGCCCCGCCCACACCCCCGAGGACACCGCCCACGCCCCGTGCTGACCGCCGACCCCGGACACCGCACCGGTCACCGGTTCCCGCGTGGTCACATCGCCCGCGCCGAAGAGTCCGGGAACCGTGGTGGCGCAATCGGGTCCGGCCAGCCGCAGCCCACCGGTCCCGCGCACCGTCCCCTCCAGCACCGCGCGCAGCGGCACCCGCCCCGACCAGCCCGAATTCGCTTGCGCCAGTATGTCCTCCGGCCCGGCCTCGGGGCGCGGTCCGAACAGCTGGTCATCGGGGCCGCCGAGCAGCGCGCTCACATCGGAGAGTTCGTCGAGTGCGGCGTAGACGCGCCGCCCGTCGGCGATGGCGGCGAACGCCTGGGCCCGCGACCCCGCGCCCTGATCGCAGAGCACAGAGCGCGATTCGTCGTAGAGCGTCGCGAAATGCCGCACCTGATCGGCCGGGAACGCACCCGGCGGGCGCTGGCCCGATACCGAGGCGGGTCCCGAAACACCGGCCGGGACAAGCGAATACGCGTTGGAGAACTCCATGCCGGACAGTTCCGCCCCGGCCTCGGCGCCCATCAGCAGACCGTCACCGGTATCCACATCGGTGCCCGCGCCGCCGGAGAGGAAGGCGCAGCCGCCGGTGGCGATGATCACGGCCTTGGCATGCGCGGACCAGCTGCGGAAATCGCCCTGCAGCGCCACCCCGGCCGCGCCCGAGACCACCCCGTCGGCATCGGTGATCAGCTGCAACGCCGGATGATAATCGAGAATCCGCACCCCGGCGACGATCATGCTGCGGCGCAGTCGCCCGAGATATTTCGGTCCGTCCAGGTGCACCCGGGTGGGCCGTGCGGAGCCGTCGCCGTGCGACCGGAGCCCCCCGTGCACGAGCTGTCCGACACGCCGGTGCGTCTCCTCCAGCACCCGGTACATCCACTCCGGATCGCCGAGCCCGCCGCCGTGCGCGAAGCTCTCGGCCACCGCGTCATCGCGCAACCGGCCGGGCGGAATGTTCCAGAGCGTCGCGCCCGCGCGCGCGGTGGGGCCGCTGGAACCGCAGCGGGCCTTGTCGACCAGCAGGACACGGGCGCCCGCCGCCGCCGCGGCGAGCGCGGCCCAGGCCCCGGCGGGACCGCCTCCCAGCACGAGCACATCCGCGTCGAATTCGGTCATATCGACAAATGTTCGTCGACCGTTCAACTGCTCGCAACTGTTATGCGTATTTCAATTCCACCACTGTGTCCACAACAACATTCCAGCTACCGCAAAAACTATCGCACATCCGGAAAAAGCCGCAATTCCCTGACGTCTATCAGCAAATACCTGGGCGGTCACAATCACCACCGCCGCACCGATATGCCACGCCAGATCGGAAGCCCCGGGGCCCGGAAAATCACGCTGCGCGCCCATGATCGCCGCGCCGACGACCGTCAGCACCAGGATCACCGTGCCGCCCGCGATGAGTCCGCTCAGACCCCGGAGCACCTTCATGCCGTCACACCCGTCCCGATCATGCGGTGATCACCGGAACCCCGCTCGCCTTACCCACCAGCTCCTCGAATTGCGCCGGGTCCGTGGTGAATTCGCCGAGCCGGATGGTCTTGTTGCGGCCGTGGTAGTCCGAGGACCCGGTGGTGAGCAGGCCGAGTTCGGCGGCCAGCCCGGCCAGCACCTCGCGGTCCGCGGCGCTGTGATCGGGATGATCCAGTTCCAGACCGCCCAGGCCGAGCGCGGTCAGCTCACGAATGTGGTCCAGCGCCAGCAGCCGGCCGCGCTTGCGGGCGCGCGCGTGCGCCACCACGCTCACCCCGCCCGCCGCCTGCACCATCTCCACCGCGCGCTGCAGCGGTGTATCGGCCTTCTCCACGTAGTACCGGCCGTCCGAGGCCAGCAGATCCTGGAACGCCGCGTCGACCGTCGGCACCACGCCCGCCTCCACCAGCGCCCGCGCCAGATGCGGGCGGCCCGCAGACGGTCCCGCGGACGCCATCACCGCGTCCGGATCCACCGGCAGGCCGTCGGCCGCCATCTGCTCGGCCATGGCCCGCAATCGGATGATGCGTTCACCGCGCAGGCGCTCGCGCTCCTGCGCGAAGACGTCGTCGGCGGGATCGAACAGGTACGCCAGCAGGTGCACCGCGACCGGCCAGCCGTCCTCGCCCCGGCCCACGCACGACATCTCCATACCGCGCACCAGCGTGAGCCCCGGGGGCAGCGCGTCCACCGCCTCGGCCCAGCCCGCGGTGGTGTCGTGATCGGTCAGGGCGACCACGTCCAGTCCGGCGGCCGCGGCATTGCGGATCAACTCGGCCGGAGTGTCGGTGCCGTCGGAGGCATTGGAATGGGTGTGGAGATCGATGCGCACACGGTCCATCTTGCACGCGGCCCGCCGCCGATCCCGGGCAGCCGGTCTGGAGCGCGCGCATCGCGAGCGCGGCGAGTCCCGCGAACTAGACTCCGGCAGGTGTCCTCGATACCGCAATTGCCCTCCTTCCGCTGGCCGACCCGGACACCGGCGCATCCGCATCCGGCCAAGCCGAAGCACGGCGCGAACGTGGTCATCGACTGTGCGGTGTACGTGGACGGCAAACGGCTGACGGCGCACTGCACCTATGACGAAGCGCTGGCCGAGGTGCGCAGGCGCGGTGAGGGTTATGTCTGGCTGGGCTTGCTCGAACCCAGCACCGGGCTGATGACCGATGTGGCGAAATCCTTCGGTCTGCACGAGCTCGCCGTCGAGGACGCGGTGAGCGCGCATCAGCGGCCCAAACTCGAACGCTACGACGACATTCTGTTCCTGGTGCTGCGCACGGTCAGCTATCACGTGCACGAACTCAACAGCGTCAGCGAGATCGTGGACACCGGCGAGATCATGATCTTCCTCGGCCCGGATTTCGTGATCACCGTGCGGCACGGCGATCACAGCGGATTGGCCGGTGTGCGCAGGGAATTGGAGTCGACGCCGAAACAGCTGGCACTCGGCCCGAGCGCGGTGCTGCACGCGGTCACCGACAATGTCGTGGACACCTACACCGAGGTCACCGCGGCCATCGAGGATGATGTGGACGCCATGGAGGAGGCGGTGTTCACGCCCGCCGCCGATATCATCATCGAGGCCATCTACCAGCTCAAGCGCGAGGTGGTGGAATTGCGGCGCGCGGTGAAACCCCTTGCGCTGCCGCTGCAATTGCTCACCCACGACCCGAAACTGCCGCTGCCCGCGGAGATTCGGCGCTATATGCGCGATGTCACCGATCACCACACGGCCGTCACCGAGCAGATCATCGACTTCAACGAATCGCTCAGCGCGCTCATCAATGCCGCGCTGGCGAAGGTGAGCGTGCAGCAGAACACCGATATGCGAAAGATTTCCGCGTACGCGGCCATGGCGGCGGTGCCGACCATGATCGCGGGCATCTACGGCATGAACTTCGACCACATGCCGGAATTGCGGTGGACCTTCGGTTATCCGCTGGTGTTCGGCATCATGGTGCTGCTGTGCGCCGGGCTCTATGTGAACTTCCACCGCAACAAGTGGTTGTGATTACAGCGAGGCCGCACCGCGATCCGCATCGCGCACATCGATTTTCGCCTCGGTCCAGGCCTCGCGCAGTGCCGCGGCCCCGCGAATGCGCACCCAGGCCGCCTCGGTCGCGGTGATCGGCGTCGCGGCCAGAAAGCGTACGGGCTCAGCGGGTTCGGGCAATTCCACGGCGGGGATATCGCTCTCGCCGAGCAGTACCGCGGTGAACGGCGCACCGGCCCAGATCGGTTCGCCCATATCCAGCAGCGCATCGGCCTGCAGCACAATGCCTTCCACCGACGGTGAGGCCACCAGCACGGCCAGCGTCTTGGTGAGCCCGCTGCCCGCGCCCACCCCGCCGCGCAGGGTCAGCGCCAACTCCGCGCGCGGCCCGCGCACCGGATCGGCAAGCGCCGCAGTCGGATCCGTCATGGGGTGGCGGGAACCTCCGAGCGTCACGTAGTGCACCAGATCGCCATCGGGAATCCGCAGGATATCGATGGGCTCCAGCCCGAGAAAGGTCACCGACGCAGCGTCGGCGGTTGCCACACCGAAATGCCCGAGCACCCCGGCCCGGACCGTATTGATCACATCCATGAGCTAGATGGCCAGCCTGGCGAGCATGTCCCGGGCCTGTTCGGCGGCCTTCGGATCGCACAGCACGTCATAGCGCCCGGCCACCAACTGCATGGTGGAGGCGAAATCGCGCTGTCCGCGGGTGGCGGCGTACGGGATGGTGGTGGAGATGACGCCGAAGACGATGCCGCCGATCAGGCCGACCAGAATCGCGCCGCTGGAGGAGAACAGGCTCAGCAGCAGGCCGATGAACAGGCCCAGCCAGGCGCCCGACACCACACCGCCGCCGATGACCTTGCCCCAGGTCAGGCGGTAGAGCACGCGTTCGACCTGCATGAGGTCGACGCCGACGATGGTCACGTTCTCGACCGGGAAGGAATTGTCGGCCAGGTAGTCGACGGCGCGCTGGGCCTCGGCGTAGGTCGGATAGGAGCCGACCGGCCAGCCGGACGGTGGCGTCGGCAGGCCCGGACGGTTCCGGCTCGCGTTCCCCAAGGGATTCGTCATATCTCCATCATGCTATTTCGAGTCGTCGGACGGGGCATCGAATCGCGTGGTACGCGTCATTTTCGCGGCTCGTCCTTTATCAGCGATCACCTGCGCCATCTTGGCGCTGGCCTCGTCGATCATCTCGTCGCCGAGCATGACCGCGCCCCGGGCTCCACCCGCGGCCGACGTGTGAAAAGCGTACGCGTCCAGAATTTCCTCGGCGCGGTCGTAGTCCGCCTGACGTGGGCTGAAGATCTCGTTACCGGCCGCGATCTGATCCGGATGCAGCACCCATTTGCCGTCGAAACCCAGTGCGGCCGTGCGAGAGGCGTTGCGGCGGAAGCCTTCCACATCGCGCACCGCCAGGTACGGACCGTCGATGGCCTGGAGTCCGTGCGCGCGGGCGGCGAGCAGGATCGTCATATAGATGTGGTGATACGCGTCACCGGGCTCGTACCCCTCGGGCTGTTCGCCGACGACCAGGGTGCGCATATTGATCGAGGCCATGAAATCGGCCGGGCCGAACACCAGGGTCTGCACGCGCGGGCTCGCGGTGGCGATGGCGTCGATATTGCGCAACCCCAGCGCGTTCTCGATCTGCGGTTCGATGCCGATCCGCCCGACCGGCAGGCCGTTGGTCTTCTCCAGCTGGGTCAGCAGCAGGTCCAGGGCCTGCACCTGGCCGGCGTCGGTGACCTTGGGCAGCAGCAGCGCGTCGATGCGGTCGCCCGCGCCGTCCACCACGGCGATGACATCGGCGTAGGTGTGCTCGGTGGTCCAATCATTGACCCGCACAACGCGAATCTGCTCGCCCCAGCCGTCCGAGTTCAGCGCGGCCACGATATTGGCGCGGGCCTGCGCCTTGGCCGCGGGCGCGACCGCGTCCTCGAGGTCGAGGAACACCTCGTCCGCGGCCAACCCCTTGGCCTTCTCGATCATTCGGGGGTTGCTGCCGGGGACGGCGAGCACCGTACGGCGCGATGTCATGAGTCACTCCTTCTACGTCCGCGCTCGTGGCGCGACATTTCGGGCAGCCCGGACCCACTAGCCTTGACACTCATGGCAGCGACGAGAGTTTTCGCCGCCCGGCTCGCGGGCTTGGTGGTATTGGGACCGGACGGGGAGTCTATCGGCCGCGTCCGCGACCTGGTGATCTCCATCCGCTATGACCAGCGGCAGCCGCGTGTGCTCGGCGTGCTCGTCGAACTACCAACGCGCAAACGGATTTTCGTTCCGATGCTGCGGGTGCAGGCGATCGATCCGGGTGCGGTGACACTGACCACCGGCACCATCAGCGTGCGGCGCTTCGAACAGCGCGCGAGCGAGATGCTCGCCATCGCACAGATTCTCGATTCGACGGTGCGGGTCGACGATCCGGAACTGCCGCAGCTGGCCGATACCGAGGTGGTGGTGGTCGATCTCGGCATCGAACAGTCCCGCACCCGCGATTACGTGGTCTCCCGGGTCGCGGTGCGCGAACGGCGGCGGCTCGGCGTCGGATTCGGGCGGCGCGGGGCGGTGCACGTGGTGGATTGGGCGCAGGTGCGCGGGCTCACCCAGACAGAGCTGAACCTGCCCGGACAGGACGTCACCCAGCTGCTCACCCAGTTCGAGGGCATGCGGCCCGCCGATGTGGCGCATCTACTGCGCGAGTTGCCGCGCAAGCGCCGGATCGAGGTGGCGGCCGCGTTCGACGATGAGCGACTCGCCGATGTGGTGCAGGAATTGCCGGAAGCCGATCAGGTGGAGCTGCTGGAGCAGCTCGGCGTGGAGCGCGCGGCCGATCTGCTCGAGGCGATGGATCCGGACGACGCGGCCGACCTGCTCGGCGAATTGCCCGAGGGGGAAGCGGAATCGCTTCTGGCGCTTATGGATCCGGAGGATTCCGAACCGGTCCGGCGACTGCTCGAATTCGCGCCGTACACCGCCGGTGGTCTGATGACCTCCAAGCCGGTGGTGCTCACTCCGGCCACCACCGTCGCCGAGGCGCTCGCCCGCATCCGCGATCCCGAGCTGACACCCGCACTGGCCACCATGGCCTTCGTGGTGCGGCCACCGACCGCCACACCGACCGGTCGCTATCTCGGCTGCGTGCACTTTCAGCAACTGCTGCGCGAACCTCCGGCGAACCTGGTCGGCGGCATTGTCGACGCCGATCTGGTGCGATTGCGGCCCGAGGCCCCGCTCACCGCCGTGACCCGGTATTTCGCTACCTACAATCTGGTGTGCGGTCCGGTCGTGGACGCGGAGAATCATCTATTGGGGGCGGTCACCGTGGACGATGTGCTCGACCATCTGCTGCCCGAGGACTGGCGCGAACAGGATCAGGACAATCACGATATGCACGGCGTTCCGCTGATCGACGGCACCGGAGGCCGCGCATGACCGATCGCACCGAGAAGTCCAACGCCCGCCAGCGCCTGGAATCGCCCATGGAGACCCGCTTCCGCGGATTCGATTGGGACGCAGAGGCTCTCGCGCGCAGTAGCGAACGGGTCGCACGCTTCCTCGGCACCGGCCGCTATCTGGTGATCCAGACGGTGATCGTGATCGTCTGGATTCTGCTCAATGTGTTCGCGCTGCGGCTGCAGTGGGACCCGTACCCGTTCATCCTGTTGAATCTGGCGTTCTCCACCCAGGCCGCCTACGCCGCGCCGCTCATCCTGCTGGCACAGAACCGGCAGGACAACCGCGACCGCGTGGCACTCGAGGAGGATCGCGCGCGATCAGCCCAGACAAAAGCCGATACCGAATTTCTGGCGCGCGAGCTCGCTTCGCTGCGACTCGCCGTCGGCGAGGTGGCGACCCGTGACTATCTGCGCCGAGAGTTGGATGATGTCAAGGATGCGCTGGTCAGGTTGGAGAAACTGGCCACCGACGGCGAGATCGTGAAGGAGCGGAAACCGAAGAAGAGTAGCGATCGAAAGAGGGCGGAGGTCGCAATTTCGCCGCAAAAAGATGGCGACTAACCGCACAAGCTGTACCCAACAAGCTTACGGATGGGTAACCTGGATCACGTTGTTCCGAGCGACCGACCCAGACACCCGCATTTTGCGGCCGTCGTCACCGGGAAACGGCCGCACGACTGAGGGGATTGTGTGGTGGGCAAGAGAATATCTGCACCGGTGACCGCATCGGCGCTGCTGATTGCGGGCCTGGTCACCGCGGGTTCGGCCACCAACACCACAGTGCACACCGAGGCGCCGCAGGCCGCGCCCGAAGCGCTTCTGGCGGCCGCCGCGTCCGATACCGGATCCGGAAACGCCGTCCAGAACGCCTCCGATCAGACCGTCGGGCTGGTGCCCGCCGCGCCCGAGGCGCCCCGCAAACTCAGCGCAATGACCCCGCCCGCCGACGGCAGGCTCGGCGGCAATGTGCAGCTGCAGAACATCGCGCTGCCCGGCGGCACCGGCGCGCTCGGCATCCCCGAACTGGTGCTGGCCGCCTACCGCAATGCCGAACTGGCACTGGAATCCTCGACGCCCGGCTGCGGGCTGCCGTGGAATCTGCTCGCCGGTATCGGGCGCATCGAATCGCTGCACGCCAGCGGCGGCCGCACCGATGCCGCGGGCACCACCATCTCGCCCATCTACGGTCCGGCGCTGGACGGCACCCTGCCCGGCAACGAGGTCATCAAGGCCACCAACGGCGGCTATGTGCGCGCCGTCGGACCCATGCAGTTCCTGCCCAGCACCTGGGCCAACTACGCCTCGGACGGTAACGGCGACGGCGTCTCCGATCCGAACAATGTCTTCGACGCGGCGCTCGCGGCGGGCAAATACCTGTGCTCGGGCGGATTGGATCTGCGCGATCCGGCCCAGCAGCTGCGCGCGGTGCTGCGCTACAACAACTCGATGTCGTACGCGGCCAATGTGCTCAGCTGGTCGAACGCGTACAAGACCGGCGGCACGCCCTCGGCCGTGAACATCTCCGCGGACATGATCCCGCCCGGCGCGCTCACCGCCGGACCGGATATGACGGCGGCCTCGGTCAATATCCCGGCCACCACCACGACCACCACCACGGACGCGCCGCCGAGCACCACCCGGCAGACGCCCACCCAGGTGATGATCAATATCCCGGGCCTGCCGCCCATTCCGTGCGGCATCTTCTGCCCCGCGCCCGTGGTGCCCGCGAATCCCTGTGAGTCCGTGAACCTTCCGCCCACCGAGACCAAGCCGGACGCCAAGCCCGAGGACGGCGTCCAGGTCGGCGCGCAGGACAAGACCGATCAGGACAAGGCGGCCGGCGAACAGCAGTTCGGGCCGGACGGCAAGCCGATCGAGAAGACCACCACCTGCGCCCAGCCGCAGCAGCAGGATCCGGCCGCGCAGGCGCAACAGCAGCAGCCGAACAACCAGCCCGCGCAGCCCGCCAAGACCGATGAGGCCGCACCCCCCGCACCGGAGCCCGCGCCCGCACCGGAATCGGTGGATCCGACCACCCCGGCTCCGGGCATCACGCTCCCGTTCGGCATCACCATTCCGCTGCCCGCGCCGCCCGCCCCGGCGGTGCCGTAATCCATTGCGGCCGTTGGCCTCATCCGCCGACGTCCGAAGAGTTACAGTTGAAGACCGATATTCGGCCGCAGCCCCGGGGCTGCGGCCGAGTCGTATCGGTACGGGTGCGACAGCTGTCCGGTACAGGCGCGAAAGTTCGTCCGGCACAGGCACGACAGGCTGTCCCATTGACGCCTTTAACCACTCAGGCGTAATCGAATCATCAGGAAAGATTACGAAGTAGTAACGGAACGGTCTCGAATGATGTAGCTTAGTCCTCACTGCGTCAACCGGTTCGCGAGAACCGACGGCAATGGAGGGTCAGCACCAAGTGGGACGTCATCGCAAGCCCCCGGTTCCGACGATTCGCCGCGGATCGGTCATCGCCCTCACCAGTCTCGTCCCGGCGGTGGGCGCCACCATCTCCGGCGCGGCGGACAGCGGCAATATCGTCAGCGGCCTGACTTCCGCTCTCCAGCACGAGTTCTCGTCCGACGCGGACGCGGCGCTACCCAGACCCGAGGCGGCCGCCGCGCCGGTCGCCGTCCCGGAAGTCATGCTCCGCGAGGCCAAACAGGTTGTGCCCGTTGGCCCCCCGGTGGTCAAGACAGTCGCTCTACCCGAGGGCCGCGTGCCCGCCGCCCTGCCCGCCGGCCCGATCGGGATGCCCGGCATCGCGGAAAACGCCTATCAGAACGCGGAACGCATTCTGGCCGTGGAGAATCCGGCCTGCGCCATGCCGTGGTCCCTGCTCGCCGGTATCGGCCGGGTCGAATCCACGCACGCCTTCGGCGGTAAAGCCGACGCGGACGGCAACCCCATCGATCCGGTCTACGGCCCGGTTCTGGACGGCAGCCTCTGGGGCAACAATGTCGTGCACGACACCGACGGCGGTGAACTCGACGGCCTCGCCGGTTACGACCGCGCCATCGGCCCCATGCAGTTCCTGCCGCAAACCTGGAAGCACTACGCCGCGGACGGTAACGGCGACGGCATCGCCGATCCGCAGAACCTCTTCGACGCCGCTCTCACCGCGGGCAAATACCTCTGCTCCGGCAATCTCGATATGCGCGATCCGGCGCAGCAGACCCGGGCCATCCTGCGCTACAACAACTCCATGGCCTACGTCGCCAACGTGATGGCCTGGGAAACCGCCTACTCCACCGGGATCGCCCCCGGCGCTTCCGCCCTCCCCCGCATCTGAGCCGACGCCCGTCGTCGCCGTGCGGTGCCCACGTCAGCGGTGAGTCCCCGGCGCAAGCAGCTCGGGGCGGCCGAATCGTTCCCCGCCGATGGGCGCGAGGCGGTCCCCGTGACAGCGCGGCTGGCCCGAACTCCTAAGCTTTCGGTATGCCAGTGGTAACGGAATCGGATGTGCGGGGCGCGCTCGCGAAGGTGAACGACCCGGAGATCCGGAAACCGATCACCGAGTTGGGCATGGTGAAGAGCGTCGAGGTCGGCGCGGACGGCAGCGTTCAGGTCGTCGTCTATCTGACCACCTCGGCGTGCCCGATGAAGGGGCAGATCACCGAGCGGGTCACCAAGGCCGTCAATGACGTGCCCGGCGTCGGCGCGATCAATGTGTCCCTCGATGTGATGAACGATGAACAGCGGACCGAGTTGCGCAAGAAATTGCGCGGCGACAATGCCGAACCGGTCATCCCGTTCGCCCAGCCGGGCTCGCTGACCCGCGTGTACGCGGTCGCCTCCGGTAAGGGCGGCGTCGGAAAGTCCAGTGTCACCGTGAATCTCGCGGCCGCCATGGCCGCCAAGGGCCTGTCGGTCGGCGTGCTGGACGCGGATATCTATGGACATTCCGTGCCGCGCATGCTGGGCACCGATCAGCGGCCCACCCAGGTCGAGCGAATGATCATGCCGCCCATCGCACATGACGTGAAGCTCATCTCCATCTCCATGTTCACCCAGGGCAATACGCCCGTGGTGTGGCGCGGCCCGATGCTGCACCGCGCACTGCAGCAGTTCCTCGCCGATGTGTTCTGGGGCGATCTGGACATCCTGCTGCTGGATCTGCCGCCGGGCACCGGCGATGTCGCCATCTCGCTGGCCCAGCTGATCCCGAACGCAGAGATCCTGGTCGTCACCACCCCGCAGCTGGCCGCCGCCGAGGTCGCCGAGCGCGCGGGATCCATTGCGCTGCAAACCCGCCAGCGCATCGCGGGCGTGGTGGAGAACATGTCCTGGCTGGATCTGCCCGACGGTTCGCGCATGGAGCTGTACGGTTCCGGCGGCGGACAGACCGTGGCGGACAACCTGACTCGCGCGGTCGGCGCGAATGTGCCGCTGCTGGGCCAGATTCCGATCGAACAGGAACTGCGCGAGGCGGGCGACGAGGGCACCCCGATCGTGCTGTCCGCCCCGGAAAGCGCCTCCGGCAAGGCCCTGCTCGAAATCGCCGACAAACTCGCGGTCCGCCGCCGCGGCCTGGCGGGCATGTCCCTGAACATCGACACCACCCGCCACCTGTAGCGAAAAGTCGCCTCCCATTCGAATACCGCCGTGGCCCGTGGGCATGGGACGCGCGCGGGGGGTTGGAGGGTGGGGGGGGGTTAAGGGACCCCGGGAAAGCGCGGCGGGGGGGGGGGGGGGGGGGTAATAAAAAAAGACGAGGCCGCCCGCGAGAGGGGGGGAGAT